>NZ_PTFE01000001.1:0-309047 GCF_002936975.1 Bradyrhizobium sp. AC87j1 | reverse complement strand
ACCTGGTGGTCTCCCACCCCCGGATGATCCGCCGCTGGAGCTCGCCGGGCCCGACGTGGACCGATCATTGTCGAAGAACGACTGGCCGCTGTCGCTTTGCCTCGCCCCGTTCAGGCCGCCCGAACGGGCAATGGCTTTTGAGGTCAGGGAGGTGGACAGAAGCAGCGTCATGACAGGGGGCGTCACGGCTGCAAATCTTCCGCAGGTCTTCAGAAACTCCCGCCGGTCGTCATCCTCGTTGCCGTCCCGGGTCACGATGCGCCTCCTCGATTTAAAACGCCATTTTTACATTATTATATATTAAATATAGATTTTCAACCAAGAATTTTCTTTGCCTGGTCAGAGGTTGCTGAACGTGCGTGCCCCGGACAGAAAGCCGGCAATTTCCCGTGTTTCCTCCGATTATTCCCGCCGCGTCTTGCCGACGCACCCAATTTGAGTTGCGCTCGGGCATTTAATTTAGTTAACTTGAATTTAACTAACGGGCGCGGGCTCGGCTACAATGGATCATTGCGATGCCACTGCAATTCTATCGGTCCGTCCGGGACATGGAGATCTGGAGTGCGAGCAGCCACGGCTTCTCGTTCGTGATCAGTTTCGAAAGCCCGGGAGGTCCGGGTTTTCACGGACGCTCCGGCTACCTGGCGAGTTGGCGTCCGCTCCACAATAACCAAGCCGCAATCAAGATTGGCGGCTCGCCCTTTCGAACGTTGGCCGAGGCCGAAGGGGCCTGCCTCAACATGATTGAGCATCTGGCACCGCGATAGGCCGCCCCTCGCGCATACTGCCGAAGACGCGCCAGACGTACCCGTCAGTTCGCGCTGGCTGGATCCTGACGCAACAGACCAAGGGAATCCGGCTCATCTGGCGCTGTATGCAGCTCGCTTCGCGAGATCGCCAATGCCGCGAGAACCGTACGATTGCTGATTTCCAGCTTTTGGAAGATATGATGAAGGTGGACCTTGATCGTACCGTCGGCGAGATTCAACCGACGCCCAATCTCCTTGTTCGATAGCCCCTCCGATACGAGCCGCATGATCTGCCGCTCCCGGTCAGTTAGCTGTGTCAAAGGCTTCACACTGGCCAGGGGGGCCTCGCTGACGTGCCCGTTGCTGGGCGAAGCCGCTGCTTGGCCCTGGGCAGTTTTCCGCAGGGTTGCGACCAGCATCTCCGCATCCGAATCCTTCGATAGGACGATGCAGGCGCCGTTCAAGGCCAACCTTTGTAACTCACTGTCGGCCGTAATACCGGTGAAGAAGATTATCGGAGCACGTGGACCGACGGTGTTCGCACGAGCGAGCATCTGCTGTCGATTGAAGTCGGGCAGTGCAGCATCGACAAGCGCCAGGTCCGGGGCAAGAAACCGAATTGCCTCGACACAGCTTGCGCCATCGCTGCAGGAAGCAACGACCGCAAAATCACGCTGCGCCGCAAGAACGCTCCTAACCCCTTGCAAGACGATCGGGTGTCGATCAGCGATAACAATTCTGATACGGCGCATGCTTCCCTTGCCTGTTGCTAACAACCCCGCTTGCAGCCGTTTAATCCCCACCCTCCTTTTGAGACGCGCGAGCTATAACCAGTCAGCTCCGTCAATAGTGTCGCAGGGTCTTGATCGAAGGCAGCACCTGGCGGCAACGCTCGATGGCCACGCTATCGTAACTCGCCCAGAGAATGCGTGCAGCACCGTAAGAATGCGGTGCTCGATGCAAAATTCGAAACCGCGAATTCTGCGAGGATAACGACATTCCGACTACAATTTTTGATAGTTTAAATCTTAAAATTCACGCCAAGAATGTCATCGGCTCACTGATCGGCCGGGTGCACTATGATGGTCAACATCCAATTAACTTAGTTAGAGTCGGATATTACCAACGATATATAGGGACATTCACGATTCAAATCTAACATTCGACGAAGTTTTACTGAAGCGAGGCCGTTCGTAAAGCCTAGCTCAGGAAAGGGAGGTGAGAAAGTATTACTATTCATCAAAGCAACGGCTGGTAATCAAGGACAGAACAAGGCTGCGGTTGATCGTAGCCCGTGTAACACCGACGGAAATCCCAGTACCGCGCTTGAGGCCGAATTTCGTCAATTCAGCAATTTTTCAATGATTGGCACGGATTCGTCGTAGCAATGAGTAGGTGGTTCAAATGTATTCTTCGGCAGTTTTGCGTAAAACACATAAGGCCCTCATCGTTCAATTCACAGAATTGCAGAACTTACGTAATCGCGTGTTGAAAGCAGAGGAGCGATTGCTCTCGCCCAAGCGACGGGCCTACGGACGGAGGGCGCTCAGGAAGCGACCGCCCGGTCGGAGATACAGTCTTAACCGCTAGCACCAAGTACTGCGCTGCACCCAAGCGCCGCCCCGCGCCCGGATCGCGCTTGCCCAACCCTGCCATGACCTGATAATGCCCCCTCCTGCTTTGGTTCGGAAGTAGCTGGGGACGGCTTCCATGGGGAAAAATGACTGGGTCAACTTGACCACAGCCGAGCTGTGGGGGCTTTACGATGAGGTCACGACCGTTCTCAGTCGCAGGATGACCGCGGAAAAGGTCAAGCTCGAAGAGCGGCTGCGCAAGATTGAGGGGACCGCCGTTTCGTCCCCGAACGGGGAACGTCCGCGCCGCCCCTACCCCCCGGTGTTGCCGAAATACCAGAACCCGAAGGATCCGGCCGAAACCTGGTCCGGCCGCGGCAAACAGCCCCGCTGGCTGAAAGCGCAGCTTCGAGCCGGTAAGAAGCTAAATGATCTCCTAATCGACCGCTCGTCGGCCCAAAGGCGCCGCCGGACCGGCTGAGGCTCCGATGCTCGGACCTGCGGTGTGGATGGTGAGGCTTCGTTTGCCTTTAGCGGTTGCCATCCGGTTTCCCGTTGGGACTGCCATCGCCACCATTGTTGCCGAAGCCATTGTTGCCTTGCACAATTCGGCCGCCGGAACTGGCGATGGCGGTGGAGGTCAGCGAGGTGGACAGCAACAGCGTCATGGTCGGAGGTGTGACGGCTGCAAATTTTCCACAGCTCTTCAAGAACTCGCGACGATCTTCACTAGCGGGGTCGAGGTGGGTCATCAACGTCATCCTGCAATCGTCGGTCAGCGAAAATAGACCGAAATTGGATGCGTGCCAAATTAAATTTGTTAATTCAACGATTTCAATTACCGAGTTATCTACCACGTTGTACCTTGGCAAGTGAGGCGCGTGCGGCCGCGCCCGATTTCGTCTTGAGGGCACCGTGGCCCTGGCACATTATTGACATTAATAAATAAATCTATTATAATAATAAATATATTAATTAACTTGCAGTCAACTTCCATTCATACAGCCTATTCGGCGCGCAGGGGCTCAGCGTAACTCGACCATATATTTACGCGCGGTGTTCCCAAGGTGGCAAAGCGGAAGGCAGTTCATGACAGCAACCGAGGCCGGAGTAGCGTTCAGGCAATTGCGATCTGGCTTCGATACGGCCTTGCGACCAGGATTCTCAGTGCCGCGCCTGGGAGCCCTGATGAGCCGAGCTCTTACGGAAACTCTCCTGGACCTTTCGGAACTAACAGTCCTCACCGAGGCTGCCACCGGCGCGTATGCCGTAACGGCCGTCCTCGCAGCGATGGCCGGAGCCAGGCACGTCTATGCCTTCACCAGACCTACGCGGCACGGCACACCAGCTGACGCCAGGCAGCAGACCATGGAGCTTGCAGATTCGGTCGGCGTGGCCGATCGTATCGATGTCTTGGAGAAGATCACCCCGGATATCCTCCATCAAACGGATATTTTAACCAACAGCGGCCATCTTCGGCCTCTGACCGCTGCGCTGATTGATGAGTTACCGAGGCAGGCCGTCATCGCCTTGATGTTTGAGGCCTGGGAATTTCGCGCCAAAGACCTCGACATGGAAGCGTGCTTACGGCGCGGAATTCCCATTGTCGGCGTGAACGAACGCCACCCGTCGGTCGATGTCTTCTCGTTTCTCGGTCCGCTGTGCGTGAAGCAACTGCACGATTGCGGTCTATCCGTTTACAAGAATCGCATTGCCGTGCTGTGCGACAACGAATTTGTCGGCTCGCTCCGCGCCGGTCTCGCGAGCTCTGGAGCGAGCGTGGACATCTTCCACCACGTCCAGGCGGTGTATCACGACGAGTGGGACGCAATCATCGTCGCGCTCCGACCGACGGCGACGGCTGAGCCTCGCATCGGTTCGCCGGAAGCGACGCACCTCGCTGCTTGCGCGCCCCCTGGTGCCATTGTCGTGCAGTTCTGGGGCGATATGGATCGGACCGTATTGTCAGCAATTGGATTGGGCGTTTGGCCGACGGCGTCTCCGGCACCGGGGCACATGGGCATTCTCCTGTCGGAGATCGGCCCTGAACCGGTCGTGAGACTGCAGGCAGGCGGCCTCCGCGCTGCTGAATGGGTTCGGCGCAGCAGACCAGTTTCGTCCGACGGATTCGCGCAAATCGTCGCTCAGCCGCCGATCGAGCTGTCGCCAATTCACGCTAGCTCCCCGCCTCGATGAGCTCGATGAGCGTGAGCGTCGCGGAGGCGAGAAACACGATGCGACGCATGTCGAACGCGACGGCGGGCGCGGGTGACGATACGGGAAGATACTGCCGCTCCCTGAAGTGAGCGATCGCGTCGTCGAAGCGGGCCACTTCGTAAGCAAGATGATAGAATTTGCTGCCGCGCTTCAGAACGCCCATCACGGGCGATTGTGGGCTGGCCGGCTCGATGAGTTCCAGGCGCGGACCGCCGCCCGACACGAACTGAATCCGAACCTGCTGGATCGGATCCTCGAAGATTGGTCCTTCAGGACGGTAGCCAGTCGTCTCGAGCTCCGGCAACTCCGTTGCGATATTCCGGCACGCCATTCCCAAATGATGAAAATGCAACTCCATCTGCCAGTCCTCTTTCCCCTGCCAGCGCGCCAAGACGCAAGTGTCCATCGTCCACGCGCTGTCCGCGAGGTGCCCTCGGGGACGGACAACACCCAGTTCGGGCGTGAAATCCGTCGCCTCCGGAAGCGCGATGCACCGCTGCCGCTCTCCGGCCAGCCGCGCGGAAGCTAACTTTCCCTGGCATCGAGGAGCAGCGCCGACCAGGCGTGCTTTAACCGCGGATAATCCTCACGCGACATCCGAAATGTAATCACGTCGTCGCCATTCCACCAAGCGTTCGGCGCGATCTCGTCGATCTGGAATCCAAGGCGAACATGGAAGTTCTTCGCCGGCCCGTTCCGGCTTTGCACGTTGGCGACGACGGCCGAAAGCCCCAGCTGCACGAACGCAAACGCGAGCAGCAGATCGAAGATCTCGGCCAGAAAGAGCCGCGCGCCCGGATCGACGATCAACCGCGCCACCTCGCCGCGCTTCGTTGCGAAATCCAGGTTCGCAATCGCGATGCTGCCGGCCGGTTTTCGCGAACGCTTGAACTCGGCAATGAAATAATAGTCGTCCGCCCTGCTCTGGTAGCTTCGGAAAAACTCTTCCTGCCGGCCTAAAGTCAGCTTTTCTCGCCCCATGAACTTGCCGAGCACGGGGTCATTCCGCCAGGCGATGATTTGCGCCGAATCGTCCAGCCTGACCTCCCGGAGGACCAGGTTGTTCCCTTCGGGAAGCCGCTTGAGATTCTCAGCTTTGGTGAAAAGCGTGTCCGAGCTCGATGGTCCCAGTTCCGCATGCGCCGTCATTTATCTACGCCATCCCAATTTAACAAATTTAAATGTATTTAATTGACCTAACCTCTATCATGATTTAATTTAGCGGACAATCAAATGATGCCGCCTTCGCTGGGGAGACTCGCTATTCTCGCTGCTGCACCCGCCTTGCCGGACCGGCCTGTGAATGACGCCGAACTCAAGTCCCTGGCGCTGTCCGGCGATGCCGCGTTCTGGGGACATCTCGCCGTCCGCTCGCGGCACGCGATGAGCTTTTCCGAACTGTTTTTTCTGTCGACGCTTCGAAAAAAGGCCAAGCTGCACGCGGCCGAGAGTGTCCAGCCAAGACTCCGCCTTGCCTTGATCGGCGGCTACAACCTTTATCCGTTGCACGAACTGGTCGAACATCTCCTGGCCGTTCGCGGCGTCGCGTGCGAACGCTTTCTCGGCGAGTACGATAATTTCGTCTCGGAGGTCCTCGACGACTCGAGCCCGCTGTACGCCTTCAAGCCGGATATCGCCTTCATTCTGCCGAACGGAAGCCGCTGCCGGTTTTCCGGCTCGCTGCTCGATGCCATGGAACGCCAGCGCGAAGCTGTAGTTGGCGCCGCGGAGCACCTCCTCAGCCTAGCGCGGACCTTCATCGCACGTTCGGGTGCGGCGGTAATTCTCGCCAATCTTGCGCTGCCTGCCGAGCTCGGGCTCGGCTCGTTCCGTTCACGCACGCTTGGCGCCGATTGGAGTTTCCGCAAAGCGGTGAACCTCGAGCTCGGGCTCCGGGCGCCAGCCGAGGTGCAAATCTGCGACGTCGAGTTCCTCTCGGCACGCCGAGGGATCACGGCCGCGGAGGATGCGCGAGCGTGGTATGAATCGAAGCAGCTCGGCTCACCTGATTTTCTGGTGGATGTCGCGCAAGAGCTCAGCCATCTGATCGCCTCCCGTAAGCAAGGCCCCAAGAAGGTGCTGGTGCTCGATCTCGATCACACGCTCTGGGGCGGTGTGATCGCGGAGGACGGCATCGAGGGAATCGAGCTCGGCGACTCCTCGCCCCGCGGCGAGGCCTTCAAGGCCTTCCAGAAATACCTCCTTGCGCTTTCCGAGCGCGGCGTGCTGCTCGCGGTCTGCAGCAAGAACGACCATGCGCGCGCGGTCGAGGTCTTCGAGAAGCATCCCGAGATGGTTCTCCGCCTGGAGCATTTCGCGGCCTTCAAAGCAAATTGGGACCCGAAGTCCGACAATTTGCAGCGGATCGCGGATGAACTGCACCTCGGCCTGGACAGCTTCGTCTTCGCCGACGACAACCCGGCGGAAATCGAGATCGTGCGCCAGTTTCAGCCCCTGGTCGAAGGCGTGCTCCTCGGGCCGGACCCCGCCGAGTTCATCGGCCGCCTCCAGGCCGGACGCCATTTCGAGCCGCGGACCGTCACGGAGGAGGATCTCGGGCGGACGGCGCAGTACAGGCAGGAACGGCGACGTACGGAGCTCGCGGCGAGCGTGACCGACATGCCAGCCTACCTCGCCTCGCTCGAGATGCGGGCTACGATCAAGGAGTTCGACGCGCTCGACCTGCCCCGCATTGCCCAGCTGATCGCGCGCAGCAACCAATTCAACCTGACGACGGTCCGTCGCTCCGAAACCGAGATCCAGGGGCTCCTGAGCAGACCGGACTACCGGTGCTTCACGATGCGGCTCGAGGACCGGTTCGGTGATTCCGGGCTCATCTCCGTGGTCATTGCAAAGGTCGAGGACGGCGTCTTCGTGATCGACACCTGGCTCATGAGCTGCCGCGTGCTCAAGCGCCAAGTTGAGGACGAGATCATGATTGAGATTTTTCGGATTGCAGAGGTCGCCGGCTGCGCAAAAGTGCGCGGCATCTATCTTCCGACAGCCAAGAACGGGATCGTCGCCGGAATCTACGAGGCGTTTGGATTCGTGCGTACGGAAGACTCCGCCGCCCGAAAAGAGTTCGAGCTCGAGGTGGGGAAGTATCAGATTCGGTCGACAAAGATACGCGTAACCCGGAGGGCTTATGAAGCAGGCTGAAGTACTGGCGAAGTTGCAGGAGGTATTCGACGGCATCTTCCTCGATAAGGTCGCGGCCAAGCCCGAGCTCTCGGCGGCGGACGTCGAGGAGTGGGACTCGCTCATGCAGATCTCGCTCGTCATCGCCGTCGAGCAGAAGTTTCGCGTACGATTCCGCGTTGGCGAGGTCGAGGCGGCGCGGACCCTGGGTGAGTTCGCCGATCTGATCGCGAAACGGATGGAGCCATAAGAGCTGGACGGCGAAGGTAGAGCGCGGGAATACGCGGCGCGCCACCCGCTTTTGGTGTCTCGCGCCGCGGACTGTCGGCGTACGCGGTGCCGCTTCCCGAAACCTCCAGCGCGAAGCCCCACCAGGCAGTTGTTCATGCGCCGAGGCCAGCAGCGAACACACCCTTCAAGAGAAGTTGAGATCCGTGCACACGCTGGTTGCTTCACAATCGGAATAAAAGGTGAGACAAATAAATATATAATTTATTTAACTTCGCCTTCCGTTAAATTACCAAGTGCAGGAATCGACTTGCGCGGGAGAACAAAATGGCCAGTTTGTTCACCACCCAGACGCCATCCATCACCAACGCCACCGACGGGACAGGCGCGGATTATGAGCTGGGGATGCGCTTCACCGCCAGCACGCCCGGCACGATCCAGGCGATCCGGTACTACAAGGCTTCGAACGAGACCGGCACCCATGTCGGCCACATCTGGTCGGCAACGGGCCAGGAGCTGGCGACTGTCACGTTCACCAACGAAGGCGCATCGGGCTGGCAGCAGGCGACCCTCGCCACGCCGCTCACCATCGCGGCCGGCACGACCTACGTGGTCTCGGTCAATATCAACAGCTACTACGTCTCCACCACGCAGGGCTTCGCGTCCGGCATCAGCAATGGCGGCCTGAACGCGCCGGTCGGCGCCGGCGTCTTCGACTATACCGAGGGCGTCTTTCCGACCACCATCTATCAGAATGCAAACTACTTCCGCGACGTCGTGTTCGCTGCGAGCGTGACCAACCCCAACAACCACCCCGGCACGGTGAGCGTCAGCGGGACGCCGACGCAGAACCAGACCTTGACCGCGACGGTGAGCGATGCCGATGGCGTGCCAGCCAACATCACCTATCAATGGCAGCGAAGCACGAACGGCAACTCGTGGACCAACATCACGGGCGCGACGGCGAGCACACTGACTCTCGGGCAGTCCCTGGTCGGCAGCTTCATACGTGTCAACGCCGTCTACACGGACTCCCTGGGCAGCAGCGAGACCCCGGTGAGCGCCGCGACCGCCACGAAAGTAGCCAATGTCAACGACGCCGGCGTCGTCACGATCAGCGGCACGGCGACCCAGAACCAGACGCTGACGGCCAGCGTCGCGGATCCCGACGGCGTCCCGGCGAGCATCACCTATCGCTGGCAGAGCAGCCCCGACGGCACCACCTGGACGAATCTGTCCGCCACCACCGCGAGCCTCACCCTCGACAGCAGCCTGGTGGGCAAGCGGATCCGCGTGAATGCCACCTACACCGACCAGCTCGGCACCGCCGAGAACGCAACCAGCGCGGCCACGGCGACGGTCGGCGCCGCGAGTGCCACCACCACCCTGTTCACCACCCAGACGCCGTCCATCACCAACGCCACCGACGGGACAGGCGCGGATTATGAGCTGGGGATGCGCTTCACCGCCAGCACGCCCGGCACGATCCAGGCGATCCGGTACTACAAGGCCTCGAACGAGACCGGCACCCATATCGGCCACATCTGGTCGGCAACGGGCCAGGAGCTGGCGACTGTCACGTTCACCAACGAAGGCGCATCGGGCTGGCAGCAGGCGACCCTCGCCACGCCGCTCACCATCGCGGCCGGCACGACCTACGTGGTCTCGGTCAATATCAACAGCTACTACGTCTCTACCACGCAGGGCTTCGCGTCCGGCATCAGCAATGGCGGCCTGAACGCGCCGGTCGGCGCCGGCGTCTTCGACTATACCGAGGGCGTCTTTCCAACCACCATCTATCAGAATGCAAACTACTTCCGCGACGTCGTGTTCGCTGCGAGCGCGACCAACCCCAACAACCACCCCGGCACGGTGAGCGTCAGCGGGACGCCGACGCAGAACCAGACCTTGACCGCGACGGTGAGCGATGCCGATGGCGTGCCGGGCAGCATCGCCTATCAGTGGCAGCGAAGCACGGACGGCACCACGTGGACCAACATCACCGGCGCCACGGCTAGCACGCTGGCCCTCACACAGGCCCAGGTCGGCGGCTTCATACGTGTCTCCGCCTCCTACACGGACCCCCTGGGCAGCAGCGAGACCCCGGTGAGCGCCGCGACCGCCACGAAAGTAGCCAATGTCAACGACGCCGGCGTCGTCACGATCAGCGGCACGGCGACCCAGAACCAGACGCTGACGGCCAGCGTCGCGGATCCCGACGGCGTCCCGGCGAGCATCACCTATCGCTGGCAGAGCAGCCCCGACGGCACCACCTGGACGAATCTGTCCGCCACCACCGCGAGCCTCACCCTCGACAGCAGCCTGGTGGGCAAGCGGATCCGCGTGAATGCCACCTACACCGACCAGCTCGGCACCGCCGAGAACGCAACCAGCGCGGCCACGGCGACGGTCGGCGCCGCGAGTGCCACAACCACCCTGTTCACCACCCAAACGCCGGTCAACACCAATGCCACCGACGGGACAGGCGTGGATTATGAGCTGGGGATGCGCTTCAGCGCGGACGCTTCCGGCGTAATCCAGGCGATCCGGTACTACAAGGCTTCGAACGAGACCGGCACCCATATCGGCCACATCTGGTCGGCCACGGGCCAGGAGCTGGCGACCGTCACGTTCACCAATGAAGGCGCATCGGGCTGGCAGCAGGCGACCCTTGCCACGCCGCTCACCATCGCGGCTGGCACGACCTACGTGGTTTCGGTCAATATCAACAGCTACTACGTCTCCACCACGCAGGGCTTCGCGTTCGGCATGAGCAATCAGGGCCTGAACGCCCCGGTCGGCGCCGGCGTCTTCGACTACACCGAGGGCGTCTTCCCGACCAACGTCTATCAGAATGCAAACTACTTCCGCGACGTCGTGTTCGCCCCGTCCAACATCATCGCGCTCCTCAACACGTCGACGATCTATGCCAGTGAAGCGGCCGGCACGGCCACCGTCACCGTCACACGCTCCGGCGACCTCTCGTCGCAAAACACCGTCGAGTACACGACGAACGAAATCGGCACCGGCGGAAGCGCGACGGCAGGATCGGACTTCATCCAGCCCACCTTCAACGGTCGGGCGAACACCGGCCAGATCGTCTTCGCACCGGGCGAGAGCACGAAGAGCTTCACCATCCCGATCGTCAACGATCAACTGACCGAAGGCAACGAAACGTTCGCCATCGGCCTTCAAAATCCCGGCTCCGGCTCCCTCGGGGCTCCACGCACTGTGCTCGTAACCATCGTCGACGACGACTCACCCGCCTCGATCGCTATGGCGGACGTCGTGGTGAGTGTCGCGGAGAGCAGCCCGACGGCGACGATCACGCTGCTCCGCAGCGGCAACGTCAGTCAGGCAGCCACGGCCGGCTTCACGACGAGCAGCGGCAGCGCACTCGCAGGATCCGACTACACGACCACATCCGGCACGGTGACCTTTGCTGCCGGCCAGGTGAGCCAGACCATCTCGGTGCCGATCATCAATGATGCGACGCCGGAGAACGACGAGACCTTCACCATCACCTTGAGCAATCCGACGGGCGCCACGCTTGGCGCTCAGGCGACAACGACCGTGAAGATCCTGGACAACGACAACCCCGCTCTCGGCAATCTCGTGGGCGAGACGGCCGTCTCGGGGCTGAACCAGCCTGCGGCGATGGACTGGACTCCCGACGGCCGCTACATGTTGGTCGCGCAGAAGGACGGCGTGGTGCGGGTGGTGGACAACGGCACATTGCGATCGACTCCGCTCATCGACCTTTCGAGCGAGGTCAATGATTTCGGTGATCGCGGGCTGCTGGGGATCGCGGTGAACCCGAATTTCGCAACCAACCACTATGTCTACCTGCTCTACACCTACGATCCGCCCGAGACGGCGGGCCAGAGCGGCCTTGCGGCCGCCGATCAGGGCGGCAACCGACCTTGTCGTCTGGTGAGGGTCACTGTCAACTCCAGCACGATGATCGCCGATCCGGCCAGCGAAGTGGTGCTGGTCGGCAAGAACAGCACCTGGGCCTATACCAGCCGTCCCGACGCGAACAGCGGCGGTGATCCCAGCATCGTTCCTTCCGGGATCGTCAACGGCACCACGATCACGGCTCCCGCCAGCCAGATCGAGACAGGAGCGCAGGACAACGATCCCGACAGAGCCGGCATCCAGAACCAGAACATCCGCGACTATCTTGCGACCGACAGCGATTCGCATTCGATCGGCGCCGTTCATTTCGGCCCCGACGGCTACCTCTACATGACGGTCGGGGATGGCACATCGTACAACTTCGTCGATCCCCGCGCAGTGCGGGTCCAGGACATCCATAACCTCTCGGGCAAGCTCTTGCGGATCGATCCTGTCACGGGCGAGGGAGCGCCGGGCAATCCGTACTATCAGGCCGGCGATCCAAACAGCAATCAGTCGAAAGTGTTCTACTACGGCGTCCGCAACGCGTACCGCTTCAGCTTCGATCCCGTCACGAATCTGCCTGTGCTCGGAGACGTGGGCTGGAACAACTGGGAAGAGCTCAATACGGGGCCCGCGGGCTCGAATTTCGGATGGCCCTACTTTGAAGGTCCGAACAAAACCGCCAGCTACCAGAACCTCTCGCAGGCGATCACCTTCTACAACAATGGCAACCGCAACAATTTGTCCGACCCGCCTGCCGTGTTCCCGATCCTGCCTCTGAGCCACGGGGCACCGGACAACTTCCACGTGATCACCGCGGGAGATTTCTACAATCAGAACACGATGTTCTTCGACGACGTCTACAATGGAACGATCTTCGCCGCGACGCTCGATGCGAACCGGCAGGTCGCAAGCGTCCAGTTGGTGGACAACGTGCAAGGCATTGTGGACATGCAGAAGGGGCCCGACGGCTGGCTCTATGGTGCCGATATATATGACGGCACGATCCGGCGTTGGGTGGACCCCTCGGCCGCCGGCAACGTGGGCCTCGCGGCGTCATGACGACGAGTGCGCCGGGAGAAGGTGCCCCACTTGTGAGACTTGTATGGGTCAGTGGGGCACGACAGAGCCGATGCCCTCACCGCACTTGCATGCTTGAGACAGTCGTCCCGGCCGGCGCAGTTCCGCATAATTCCGGCCACATGACAGGAATCATGCTCCCGGGCGGCCAATCGTCGTCCACAGTCGGCTGTCGCTCGGCATCTGCATGCGGACCCAACGATACGGCACCCGCGACCAGAGCTTAATCTCGGGCACGAGGTTATCCAGGATCAGGTCGCCGCTCCTGGCGCGCACCACCAGCACAAGGTGATGGTCCCCAGAGCTGGTGACTACTTCGCTCAATAGCAGGACCCGCGCAGGCCAGCCGCGTTGCAGCAGTTCGTGACGCTTGCTCACTGCGTAGTCGTTGCAATCACCACGATCGGGGTTAACGATCCACTCCTCACCTGCAAGGCCGAGTTCATTAGGCTGCGGAGCAATGGCGCGGTTCACGGTGCGATTGACTGCTTTCAGCTCCGCCCACCGTTCCTTCGTCAGCCGGGTCGGCCCGCCGCGGAATGAGCGCCGCGGGCGACACTCGGCCTGATAGCGCAGACAAAACACCGTATAAGTGAGGGGCGGAAGGGTCGGGCGTCCCTGCTCGATATGCGCAAGGGCCGCTTGCGAAGCCCCTGGCGCGCTCAACAATGCCGCGCGCGCCCACTGAACGCTTCCGATCATGACTGCCAAGGCTGCCGCAACGACCGGTCCCGAGGTTGGTTGCATCTGCGGATCCCCCCAGCGAACGCCAAACCAGGCCCGGATTCACTGCTCAGCGCGGCCGCCCCGGTCGTGGGAACGATCAACCGCCCATATTATATTATTTAATATCAGTTAAATTTAAATGGCAATAATAAGTTAAGAATTAAGTCGGCGCAGATGTCGCACGCAGGCAGCCGCCGGATGCTCGCGGTCTGCCGAATGAATGGAAATGGGAGCGAGAAGTTCCGATCGGCTCGGGGTTCCGATGAACGGCCCTCAAGCACGGCGCTGGACATGCGCGCGCATCCGCGCACCATTCAACATCTTAACGCCACATATAATTTTGATTGTTGATTTAATTATTCATCGAGGTCCAATTCTCAAACCGCATTTCCCGGGACAGGACGGATTTCACATGCAGGATGAGTTGCTCGTCATTCTGGGGGCTGAAGCTACGATACTTGTCTTCGTCGCCGCGATGACCCTGTACGCCAGGCGAATGGATATTCTGAGCGGACGCTCGTTCGAGCGATCGGTGGTCTCGCCTACGGGCAACGGGCATCCGTTACGGTCGATCCGCCGAAAGCAGCGCGATCTGCTGCGGCTGATCAGGAGGTGGGGCGGCCTCACTACGTTCGCGTTCGCCCCGCTAAATCTGCTGCGGCGACCTGACATCGCCAGAACGCTGCAATGGAGCGTTCAAACCAGACCCCAGACTCTATCTCGGCGCGCGATGCGCTTTCGTCGGTCGGGCACGCCCGCTGCCGATGCGTCCGGCCGCCCAGCCCTGCTTTCAGAGGCTGTTCGCAACGCCGACGCCCAGGGATAGGGCGCCGGCGCCGAATGCATGCGGTCGAGCGCCGCTTGCTTCCGCGACGACTCAGCGCTCCTTGAATGCACGCTCCGCCTGATCGTGCAGCGGCTTGAGCAGATAGGACAGCGCGGTCCGACCAGCCGTCTTGATGAAGACCTCGACCGGCATTCCTGGCAGCAGCTTGGCCGAGCCGAGCTTCGCCAGCTCCTCCGGCTTCAACAGGATCCGGCCCGTGTAGTAACTCGTGCCGGCGCGCTGGTCCTGCGTGATATCTGCCGAGACCATGCTGACCTCTCCATCGATCTCCGGAGTGGTCTTCTGGTTAAACGCCGCGAACCGCATTGTCGCGGTCTGTCCCACATAGACCTGGTCGATGTCGCGCGGTGCGATCTTGACCTCGACCGCAAGCGAATCCGCATCAGGCACGATCAGCATGATTTGCTCGCCGGGTGAGATGATGCCGCCGACCGTGTGGACGCTAAGCTCGTGGACGCGACCGGACTGTGGCGCCCTGATATCGATCCGATGCAATTGATCGACCGCCGCAGTCTTGCGCTCGCCCAATTCGGAGAGTTTTGAGCGCGTTTCGATCAGGTCCTTGCCGACTTCCGTCCGCAGGTCCTGGTCGATCTGAATGCTCTGGAGGCCGATTTCGGAGATCTTGCCTTTCGATTGCGCAATCATGCCGGCCAACTGACTGCGCTCGCCTTCGATGCGTGCGGAGTCGCGCTCGAGGGAATTGAGCCGCGTGATCGGCACCAGATTCTTTTGCCAGAGGCTACGCACGCCCTCCAGCTCCTGGCGGATGAATTCGACTTCCTTCTGCTTGGCCTCGGTCTGCCCCGTATAGCCCTTGATCTCGTTCTCCAGCTGCGCACTTTTCTCCTGCAACTGCGCTTTTTGGCCGCTCCTTGCCTGACGGCGGAGGTCGAACAGCTTCCGCTCCGCAGCGATTGCTCGGCTCGCCTCAGAGTTGCTTTCCTTGGCTCGGTCGAGCAGCACCTTGGGAAACACGACCTGCTCGGCACCATCGCGCTCGGCCTCGAGACGAGACTGGCGCGCGAGCAGCTCATCGATGCTGTTGGTGACGATCGTCGCATTGGCGAGCGTCTGAGTCTCGTCGAGGCGGATCAAAACGTCGCCTGCATTGACCCGATCGCCCTGGCGCACGCGCAACTCACCCACGATCCCACCCGTGGAGTGCTGAACCTTCTTGACGCTCGAATCCACCACGACCACGCCCTGGGCGATCACCGCGCCCGACAATTGGCTCGTTGTCGCCCAACCGCCGATCCCAAATGTCACAAGACCGAACATGATCATACCAACGATCATATAACGCTGGATGGATTGCAATGCCGGCGCCACCACCTGGCCGTTCATCGGTTGCCTCCTTGAGCTTCCGCGACCACCTTGAGCGGCACGGGATTTCGCAAGACCTTCTTGAGGACCTCCTCCCTCTTGCCGAAGGACTGAACCCTGCCTTCCCCGAGGCACAAGACATGATCGACGCCTTCAAGCGCCTTCGGACGATGGGCGACCACGACGACGATCCCGCCGCGACGGCGCACGTTCAGGATCGCCTCGGTCAGCGCCTCCTCGCCCTCGGCGTCGAGATTGGACGAGGGCTCATCGAGCACCACCAGGAACGGTTTGCCGTAGAAGGCGCGCGCGAGCCCGATGCGCTGCCGCTGCCCCGCCGACAGTGCCACCCCCCCCTCGCCGATCTTCGTGCCGTAGCCATCCGGAAACGAAAGGATGAGATCGTGCGCGCCCGCGGCATGCGCGGCCTCCAGAACAGCGGCGGCGGTCGCCTGCGGATCGAAACGCGCAATGTTCATGGCGATGCTGCCGTCGAACAATTCCACGTCCTGAGGCAGGTACCCGATGTGCTTGCCGAGGGCGTCAGAAGACCAGTGATCGAGTGCGGCGTTGTCCAGCCGTATCCGGCCTCGAATGCCCGGCCATACCCCAACCAGCGCACGTGCCAGCGTCGATTTGCCGGATCCGCTCGGCCCAATGATTCCAACCGCCTGCCCGCGCCGCAACTGGAACGACACGTCATTGACGGTGGGCTGCTCCGAGTTCGGGGCGCCGATATAGAGATGCTCGACGGTGAGAGTTTCAACAGGAGGAGGCAATGCCAGCCGCTCCTCCTCGCCGGGCAGAAGTTTCAGCAAAGCATCGAGCCGTCGCCCCGATTGCCGGGCAGCAACGAACCCTTTCCAGTTCGCAATGGCCATTTCGACAGGCGCCAAGGCCCGTGCGGTGAGGATCGATCCGGCAATGATGATGCCGGCCGTCGATTCCTGGTTGATGACGAGGACTGCGCCGACGGCGAGAACCAGCGATTGCAGGATCGCTCGAAAGAGCTTGGAGACGCCTCCGAGCCCGTTTGCGACGTCGCTGGCCCGCTCATGGGCCGCGAGGTACTTCGCGTTGACATCCCGCCAACGCAACGCCGCCTGCTGCCGCATGCCCATAGCCTGCAGAACCTCGGCATTTCGGCGTCCCTCGAGCGCCAGTGCCGCGCGCGAGACTGCGAGACGCGAGGACGCCTTTGCCGGCCCTCGCGTGCGCGTTTCCGCGAGCATGGTAATGCCGACCAGCACCAGCGCGCCAGCCAGCGCAGTGACGCCAATCCAGAAGTGGAAGAGGAAGCAAACGCCGAGATAGATCGGCATCCAGGGTAGATCGAAGAGCGCGGTCGGCCCTCCGCTCGACAAAAAGCTGCGGACCTGATCCAGATCCCGCACCGGCTGCAGGCCATCGCCATCGGCCCTGGTCTTCAAAGGCAGACGAACAAGCGCGTCGAATATGCGAACGCCCAGCCTTTCATCCAAATACCGGCCGACCCGCGCGCTGATCCTGCTTCTGACGAAGTCGAGCCCACCCTGAAACACGTAGAGTACCGTGGCCAGAACCATCAAGGCGATCAGCGTCGGTATGCTGCGCCCGGGCAGCACCCGATCGTAGACTTGCAGCATGAAAAACGAACCAGTGAGCATGAGGAGATTGCTCATCCCGCTGAAGGCCGCGAGCGCCCAGAATATCCTGCGGCAAGACCGCAGGAACGCCGACATCTCCGACTGTGGCTCCTCATAGTGCTCCGCCGGTTCGGATCGACCAGCGAACATCCGTTGCCGCAGGGCCTCGACCGGGCGCCTCGCCAAGCCGACCAGTCGCGTGGTCCGCAGTTCGGCGTCATCCGCCCACTGTCGTCCGGCCGCCCAGAGCTCTGATATGTGAAGAAGTGGAATCCGAATGAGATTCGCGGGCGGGGGGAATCCCCCCCGCCGTCCAAAGTCAATCATGGTAGCCGCCCTTGAACCATGCCTTTGTCGGAAGATCCCCCAAGAGATCCCCAAGGCAGTTGTTGAGTACTACTCGGTGTGGATGCCCATACCTTACGCGAAGTGGAAGTCCTGACTGGTCAACGAACCGACCTTCATGTTCTTCAGCGTGAGCGTGTCGTCCCCCGTCGCGATGACGACGTCGCCGCCTGATTGGGTCGCGTGGGAGAGAACACTGGCAAAACTGTCGAACACGCTCTTACTGAACTCGATCGTGTCGTGAGCAGGTCCGCTGGCAACGAAGCCCTTGACAACATCGTTGCCGAAATTCGCGGCAAACGAGAAAGAGTCAGCCTTGCTGGTCCCAACGAACACGTCATTGCCTGAAGTGCTCGTCTGTGTGTTGCTGGTTGTTGAGCTCGAAGTAGCAATGGTCTGCGTGGTGCTCGTGGACGACGTAGCCAGGCTCGAAGTACCGACCTGCCCATCACCGTTGAGATCCTGATGGAAGCTTGTCTCAAGCGACTTAAGTCCAGAGTCCGTACCCGACACCGAGCCGCCGGACGTGGAGCCGGTCAGGGTGCTGACATGGGAGACGTAGTTGCCGTTGTTGTCGGTGTTCCACGCCGTGTATTGACCGGTGCTCGCCTCCTTCCAGGCAACCTGATAGCCCGTCGCCGTCTTCTCCGCACCAATGGGAGTCCAGGTGCCATCTGACCCGCTCACGAAATCGGCACCGCCATCCTTCAGCGAAGGGCCCGTTCCGCTGCTGCCGTTGAGGTAGAATTTGCCGCCACTCTCAACGAGACTTGTCACACCAGCCGACTCGACGACCTTGCCAGTTGTCTGCGCTGGCGACGTCGGTGCGGTTGCTGTGGAAGTACCGATCTGACCGTCACCGTTCAGATCCTGATGGAAGGTGGCCTCCAGCGATTTCAGGCTGGAGTCCGTACCCGACACGGAGCCCCCCCACGTTGACCCGGTCAGGCTGTCGACATGGGAAACGTAGTTGCCGTTGTTGTCGGTGTTCCACGCCGTGTACTGACCGGTGCTGGCCTCCTTCCAGACAACCTCATAGCCCGTCGCAGTCTTTTCCGCACCAATCGGTGCCCAGGTGCCATCCGACCCCTTCACAAACGCCACACCGTCATCCTTCAGCGTGGGGCCCGATCCGGTGCTGCCGTTGAGGTAAAATTTGCCGCTGCTCTCAACGAGAGTTGTCGAACCAGCCGACTCGACGACCGTACCGGCAGTCGGCGACGTGGGCGCGGTCGGCGACGACGGTGACGTCGGGGCCGAGTTGCTGATGCTCGCCGCGAACGCGGTGGACGCCGTGCCGGTGTTGCCTGCCGCGTCCGTTGCCTTGGCGGTGAGGCTGTGCGAACCGGCTGCTAGGGCAGCACTGGTGTAGCCCCAAGCGCCACTGCTGTCGGCCGTGACGGTCCCGATCTGGGTCGTGCCGTCCAATACCTTGACGACGCTGCTCGCTTCCGCCGTGCCCGACAACACCACCTGATTGGCACTGTTCACCGTATGGCTGGCCATGGTCGGCGCGGTCGGCGCTTTGGTATCGACGGTGATTGCCAACGCAGACGACGCCGCGCTGGTCTGACCCGATGTGGTAGTCGCCGTTGCGGTCAGCGTGTGCTTGGCGTCAGTCAGGACCTTCGTGATGTAGTCCCAATTGCCGCTCGAATCCGCGGTCGTCGAACCAATCTGGGTCGTACCATCGTAGAACTTGACCGTGCTGCCGGCAGCAGCGGACCCCTTGAGCTCGATGGTGTTGTCGTTGGTGATCTTGTCGCCAGCGGTGCCGCTATCGGTCGAGAACGACGCGATGACGGGAGCGGATGGTGCAGTCGGGGCAGACGGGGCTGTTGAGCCCGAGCCGCTGTTCGCAGACGTGTTGAGCGTTGCGACCAGGGTCCCGCTGTCATCGACGTTGCCGGTGTAAACCGGGGAGTTGCCGGTGAATGCCGTCGGGCCCCAATAACCCCCGCCCATATGATTGTTCGTGACGACCACTCCCGTGACCGATCCGCCGTTGAACTGGGCCGAGCTGTAGATGTTGTAGCCACCACCGTACAGCAGGTTGTTATCGACAGTGACGTCCGAGACGGGCCCGAAGTAGTTGTCGATCATGATCGCAGCCGTTTGGGTATGGTCATTGATGACCGTGTTATGGCTGATCGTGATGTTGGAGTTCTTCCCGTCGATCGAGATACCGTCGTAGTGCGGAGATCCCGACGCGATCATATCGTGGATATAGTTGTCCTTGATGAGGGTATTCCCTCCATCCACTCCGATCCCGTTCTCGACGTTGTAGATGTTGTTGGCGATGAACGTCCCTTGACCCATGATTCCATAGTCGCCGTCGTTGCCCGAGCCGACGCCATTGATCTCATTGTGCTGGATCACCGCCCCGGTCACACCCGTCGCAACCCTCACGGCGTAGAACGCGTCGGTCGTAACCTTGCAGTTCTCCAACGTGACGTTCGGAGCGTTGATGAAGACCGATCCATGGATGTCGAGGCCGCTGATCACGGCGCCCGCTGTGTTGATTACGAGATCCCCGTAGTAAGGAGTGAGGGTCACGCCCGCCGACACTCCAGTGTTCGTAGCATCAGGCCACGCAGTCGTCGTTGCCAAGATATATTTCTCCTTCGCAGTTAAATCGAACGTGGGCGCATCATCCCCAAAGGCGCGCCACGGGCCGTGTCATGCTCCATCGGCGGGGGCTTTTTTGGGACAAGACGGCGGCGCGACTAGGGTCATTTTTTGGGTCCAACGCTCGACTTAATTCAGCGAGATTAAAAAAAACCGAAGCAACTCCGCCATATAAGCTGCACCAGATTGCGAGTGTTCGCGCGTTGCCACAAGAGCACACTGCGAACTTTTTCACTTCAATCTTCGTCAGCGCCGGCAGAGAGGGTCATGCTCATCCATCAGCACGGGGCGCTCGGCATTTTCCAATTTAATTGGCGATATATAATCCCTGCCTTCAGCAAAGGATTACTGGCAAGACGCTCTTGGCCACACCTCACGAGAGATGTGGCGCTCGAAGGAGCCGCTTGGAGGGCCTGATGTTGAATCGCGCGCGGAGTTATCCCGCAATCGACCGCCGCTCACGCCAGGCTCGCTGCGTTGTCGCCAAAGCTACGCTGAAGATGCCCTTTCCGGCAGGCAAAGAGCCCACGCGGCCCCGTGTTTTTACGGCCCGGACGAACTGGAGGGATGGCCGTGGTCTGGACGGTGGAATGCCAATGGGCCACAATATTCTCGTGCATCGAGATGGAGCGTTATCGGACCGCTGATTGCCCTCGTTTTCTTCGTTCAGATCGGAAGTGATCCATGCACTATTTCCGGAAGTCTGTTTACAGAATACTTGATCTGGTTTTGGCGCCGTTCATCCTGCTTTTTGCTCCGCTTGCAATCCTCGTGAGTCGCCTTCGTGATCGAGCCCCCTTGTCGAGGTCTGTCTGCGACAGATTTCAGTTCGCCATCGTGCGGCATCACTACTACGAGCCCATCGTTTTTCCGGCAGACCTGAAGCGCGATCTCGATCTGCCGAGGCAAATAGCCGGACTGAACCTGAACGAAGCGGCACAGCTCGCTCTGATCGCGCAATTCAACTACCGGGACGAACTACTCGCAATTCCGGTCCATCAAAAAGGCCCGGGCGAATTTGGCTACCACAACGGCTCCTTCGAGCCTGGAGATGCCGAATTTCTTTATAATATGATCCGTTACTTCCGACCCAAACGCATCATCGAGGTCGGCAGTGGAAATTCGACCCTCATGGCCCGCCTCGCAATAGCGGCGAACAGGAAGGACGATCCACGATATCATTGTGAGCAGATCTGCATTGAGCCGTTTGAGCAGCCCTGGCTCGAATCGACTGGCGTGACGGTTTTGAGAAAAAAGGTCGAGTGCTGTCCCGACAGCCTGTTCGAGACGCTGGACGAGAATGACATTCTCTTTATCGACTCATCTCACATGATCCGGCCGCAGGGTGACGTGCTGCACGAATACCTACACGTGCTCGGCCTGCTCCGCCCCAATGTGATCATCCATGTCCACGACGTCTTCACGCCGCACGACTATCCCGCTCAATGGATACTTCGCGACCGCTGGCTGTGGAATGAACAGTATCTACTCGAGGCGTTCCTGAGCTTCAACCCGCATTTCGAGATCATTGGCGCGGTTAATTGGCTCGCCCGTTCCCACAGAGACAGGCTGAACGACGCATGTCCGGTTCTGATGCGCGAACCCTCGCGCCAGCCCGGTTCGTTCTGGTTCCGGCGGGTGGCATAGGCAGGAGGCCCGAAGCCAGGCACTGATTACCTCGGGCCGGCACGGCGGCCTGTCGCGTCATCGACATTTTCTCGCCAGACCGGGACGTTCTTCACAATCGAGCTATAGCCCCACTTGCCTCTGCCCATCCGGTTGTTCGTAAAAGAAACCCCGTCGACCGTCCCGCCATTGAATTGCGCCGAGCTGTAGACGGTGTAACCGCCGCCTATCAGCAGGTTGCCGTCGACTTCAATATTCGAGATCGGTCCGAAATAATTGTCGATCATGACCGCCGAGGTCTGCGTGTGCGCATTGATGACCGTGTTGTGCCTGATGACCACGTTGGAATTGCCGCCATCGATCGAGATGCCATCGTAATGCGGAGAACCGGACGCAAGGAGATCGTGAATGTAGTTATCCTTGATGAGCGTATCGGACCCGGACACGCCAATTCCGTTCTCGACATTATAGATGTTGTTTCCGACAAACGTACCCTGGCCAACGATGCCGTACGAACCATCGTTGCCGGAGCCGACGCCGTTGATCTCGCAATTCCGGATCACCGTGCCCGTTACACCCGGCTCGATTCTCACGATGTAAAACGACGCGGAAGTCACTCGGGAGTCCGTCAACGTCACGTTCGGCGCCTTGATGTAGACGCGGCCTGCAATGTCGAGGCCTGAGAAGGTCGCGCCGGCCTGATCCGCCACGACGTCGCCAGACGGCGTCAGCTTCGCGTCCGGCCGCACTCCCGTATTCGTTTCGTTGGGCCACTCGGACCTGTCGCGCTCGGCCGCGCGTGCAGCAACTCCACCGGCTTCGAGGCTCGCTACCGCAAGCAATAGAAGCGCCTGAACAAGGATCGGCTGCCGCATCTGGAGGCGCCCCCGGCTTCGCTATTGGGCCATCCGCTCCTTCGGCCGGCCCATCTCACCCTTCAGTCCCGCGACAAGTCCTTCGACCGCTGCGCGACTGTTGCTTGGCGCGCCCTGCAGCAAGAACCTGAATGCGTACATGAGCGAAACCGCAACTCTCAGAGGCAGCGACCACGGAAAATGCCGTCGCACGAAGCGAACGCAATTGCGGTGCTGGAGATAGACGGAGAGCACCGAAGCTCTGCCCGATCCCGTCGTCGTACCTCGCTTGTGAATGACGATCGAATCGGCCGCATAACCGAGCCCCAAGTGCCTTGCGCGAAGCCCCCAATCCATGTCCTCGTAAAACAGAAAATAGTTTTCATCCATGAGGCCGATCCGCTCGATGCACCAACGGGTCACGTACATCGATGCCCCCGAAGGGCTATCCATCGCGTCTTCAACGGCGGCGATGTTGCAGGACATGTCGATAAGCTCTCCCAGGCCTATGGCAACGTCTCTCGCCGCCAGCCTCTGCCAGGAAAGCCCGCCGCGAAATCTCACGTGATCTGCGTCGAGGCTGTCCAGAATGGTGCTGCCCACCATCGCCTTTCGGCCGGATTGTGCCCGTTCGTGCAGCGCCGCCAGGGCAGATTCGGTCGGCTGAGTATCGGGATTCAGGATCCAGATGGCGCACCAGGTGGGTATCGCAGAGAGGGGACGCAACCAGGCGTTAATCCCGCCGGCATAGCCCAAATTGTCGTAGGCGCACCCCACCCAGACATTTGACGATCTTCCGCGCAGAGACAGGCGCTGAACGTTCGTAAACCGGCTGGTGTTGTCATCTAGGGCGATTCCAAACGATTGGCCCCGCCGGCAGGGCCCTCCTTCGCTGATCAGGGCGCTTACAAGGTGGTGATAGGCATCACGACCGCCATTCTCGCAAATGAAGATGTCGAAAGTGGGCGACGTGGTCGCACGCGACAATGCCAACAGGCAATCAACGACGTCCTCCGAGTTCCGGTAACCGACGATGAGCACCGCGACCTCGGAAACGAGGCTCTCCGCCAGCCCATACGAAGCATCGGTTTCGCCAACCTTCAACGCGGTCGCCATGGGGAACTTTCGCTGCACGATTTAATAAATTATCTACATTCCCTATATTTAAATGACCGATATTGCAATCGCATTTATTTTGTTTAATCTGAGCGATTAATAGCCGATCCATGCGCTTGGGCAAGGTCGTATCGTCATGAACTTGAAGCCCTTTGCCCGTTTCGCATATGCGAACATCCCCGGCGTTGCCGCGGCGCGATTCGCATTCAAGGACGCGGCTGCCTCCTACCTCGCAAAACCCGAGTACAGGGGCGCGACTTGGACCTCCAGCGCCAATGGCCTGATCGTCGACATCGGGGCCAATCGCGGACAAAGCATCCAGGCGTTCAAGAGGTTCAGGCCGCAATCGAGCATCGCGGCCTTCGAGCCCGAACCGCTCTCGGCCGAGCGACTCAAACTCCGTTTCTCCGGAGATCGGTCCGTCTCGATCTTCCCCTGCGCTCTCGGAGCCAAGCCGGGCACCATTACGTTCTTCGTCCCCTCTTACGGTCGGTGGGCTTGCGATGGCATGGCCGCGACCTCCCGGGAGGCGGCGACCGAGTGGCTGAACGATGGCGGCCGCATGTACCGTTTCGATCAGTCCAAGTTGACCGTGGAGGAACACAGGATCGAGTGCCACACGCTCGATTCCTTTGCAATGTCGCCCTCCCTGATCAAGGTGCACGCTCAGGGCGCCGAGCTGGAGATCCTGCGAGGGTCGGAGCACACGCTGAGACGGCACAAGCCGGCCCTGATGTGCGCCTTCGCATCGGACGAGATCTCGGAATTCGTTTCCGACATCGGCTATCGGCCGTACGTCTTTCAGAATGGACATTTCCTGAGCGGACTGGCGCCGCGTTCGGTCACGTTCACTTGGTACTTGACTGACGACAACAGCCGCCGCGTTCAAATCGAAGCGGGATCACCGGGCAAGGCGGTTCTCTCATGAGCGTCACGGTTGCGGGCGGCGAATTCGGCCTGACAAGTACGGCTTTGCCGCAAGCCGCTGAGCGGTGCAGCAAGCTGCCGGCCTGGCTGCTGCTGATGGGGCTCATTCTGCCGGCGGCGCAAGTCCAGCTTTATCTCGCCGATGCGAAACTCACGGTCGGGCGGATCGGCATCCTGCTGCTCATAATACCTGCAGCGGCAAGACTGCTCAGGACCGGTCGTCACATCCTCGCCTCGGACTATCTTGCATGTGCCGTCGCAGCCTGGATGTTCGCAGCCGCCACCTACACCAGCGGGTCGAGTGCGATCTCATCGACCGCCGCCGAGAGCCTCGAGTTTCTGGGCGGCTACATCGTCGCCCGCGGATTTTTCTTCGGGCCGGCGGCAATTCAAAGCTTCATTCAACCCTTTAAGATCGTGACTGCCTACATCGTCCTGCTGGCCCTTTTCGATAATCTTTCTGGCCGGCTCATTGTTCAGCAGATGTTTTCTGCCGCCTTCGGCAGCTATGCGCCGCTCTCGCCCGACTACAGGCTGTATTGGGTAAGAGCCGCCTCGACGTTCGACCACCCAATTCTGTTGGGCACCTATTGCACCGTCGCTTGCGCCATCCTGCTGTTTTCGGAGCAACGGCCATTGTCGAGGATGCTTTGGGCAGGTCTGTGCGTTTTCGGTTGCCTGCTGTCGTTGTCCTCCGCGCCGTTGTTGTCGTGTCTCCTCGTCCTGATGCTTTACCTCTATGATACGGCACTGAAGCAAACTTCTGGACGATGGCGCGCGCTGCAAGTGTGTCTGGCTACGATCGTTCTCGTGATCCTGGCCGTGGCCAATCACCCGCTAGGCTGGATCATCTCCCACCTCACCTTCGATCCGGTTTCGGGTTACTTTCGGATGCTGATCTGGGACGCAGCGACACAGAAGATCATGTATTCTCCCTTCACCGGATACGCATTCGCCCTGCTCAATCACGACATTCTCGATACCACGATCGACTCGGTGTGGCTGGTGTTCGCGCTACGGTTCGGACTTCCTATGATTTTCCTGCTCATCCTGACGAACATTGCGAGCATTCTACCGGTAAAAAAACGCTTCAAGGGCGTCATGGAGGATCCCAGCGCGTCGGGCCTGCGCATCGCATTCACCGTCGCAGTCGTCATGCTCATGTTTACCGGGCTGACGGTCCACTACTGGAACTACCTCTGGATCTTCTGGGGAGTATGCATCGGCATCAGGGCATCGCTGCGGGAGTCCGCGATGTATCCGGTCTAGCCCGATCCAGCGGTGGAACACGCCGTCGGGCCGAAACGCGGCTTGCAGCGTGGCAGCCCGTGAGCCTCGGAGCCGATTACAACATCTTCAGCCGCTCGATAGCAGGTCGCAGCAATTGCCACCCGCGCGACCCCAACTGCCGTTTGCTGGCGAGAAGCCACCAACGACGCGATCTCGTGACCGCCGGGTCCAGCTTTGCCGCTATCGCCGAAAGGCGCTCCGATAACCCAACGTCTCCGTCATTGAAAGCTCGGCTCGCACAACTGATCGTGTCGAGCGCCAGATGGCTCGTCAACCAGGACCTGAGATCGTCGACGTCCGGAAGCACGCCAGCGCAGCTATCCAGGAAATGCTCCAACGCCAGCTTGCGTTGAACGAAATCCTGCTCGGCCGAATATCCGCCTGACATGTTGGTTGAATGTCGCCGGTACACGGCCTGGATCGCATCGATGAAGCCGACGGGTCCATGCGCGGCGAACCGCAGCCACATCTCCATATCGCCGCTGTGCGTCAAATCCGGTAAATATCCCCCCACCTTCTTCTGCAGGCTGGTTCGCACCATCACGCTTGGCGCCAGGACTATGTTTCTGCACCCCCCCATTTTGATGAAATCGCGGCCGGCCAGTATCTTCGTACCAGGTCCAAGTTCCGGCGGCAGCGGCACAACCTCCTCGCGCTCCTGGCAAAGCGCGACTGCGCCTCCAAACGTGAGGCCGACGGAGGGATTCTCATCCATCAACCTCGCAGCCCTCTCGATCGCACCGGGCATCAGGTAATCGTCTGCGGAGAGCAGAATCATGTAGTCCGCAGCGGCCCAGTCGATCCCCTCGTTGAAGGTGGCGATGTGGCCGTGATTGACAGAATGCCTGCGAAACTCGACCCGAGGATCTGCACGAACCAGTTCCTGCGCAACCTGGGCTGTATTGTCCGCCGAGGCATCATCAATAATCAGCAGCCGCAACTCGGGTCCGCACTGCCTCAATATGCTGTCGGCGCATTCTCTAAGGAAATGCCCATACTGATAACAGGGTATGATCGCATCAATGGAACTCACGGCGCATCCATTCCTGCCAAAGGCCTCCGGAACGCGCCTTCCATGATTTTTGAGCCCGCATCCCAATATTGGTTGCCCACAATCCAGACCGGCTGTTCATCAAATCACCAGGCGACATATGAGATCGTACATCCTGAGTACGGCCGCAAGAATAATGCCACCTGTTTAATTGGATTTTTATCACGCCGCAATATATGTTTAATATTTAATTTGCACGCTGTATATCGGTATCCGGAAATCGAGGCCGACGGCATTTGAACTCATGACGGGTTTCAGGCAGAACGACCTTTCCTTGCGAGGGCGTGCGACGCTTTGGGCACAACGAAACTCTTGGCGCCTGCCGCGAAGCGTGCGACGTATCGGGAAGAAACTGTTCATTGGCAGCCGGTTGGCGTCCGGAGACGACAGTCTCGTTGACGACTGGTCGAAGCCGCTCATGCCATATGATGCCATGGTCGCGCCGCATGCCCCGGCGGCGCCCGCCTCTATTCCGACCAGCAGCGTGTCGAATCCGGACGATTTTCTCGTGTCGCCGGGAAGTGTCCATTGCCTCATCGTCACTCCGGTGCTCGACGCCGGCGGGCTAGATGAATTTGTCGCCTTTCTTGCGCGACGCCTCCCCCATTTCGGGCTTCGTGTGACGGTTATGTGCGCACATTCATCGTCGGCGCCCGTCGGACAATTGTTCACGATCTTGCAGAGGGAAGGCACGGCGGTTGTTGCCGCCTCGCCAGGCGACGCTTGTCTCTGGATGAAAACGAACCGTCCTGACGTTATCAGCGCGCACGATCCGCCGGGTTGGCTCTTGCAGGCGGCCAAAGATGCCCGCGTTCCGGTCGTGGAGACGCTCCACGGCATTCCGACCCCCATAAGCACCAATTGGATGGAGGAGCGTCAGAGATCGGAACTCGTCACCTGCTTTGTCGCGGTAAGCGAGCTCGTGCGGCGTCAGTACCTGTCGGGCAATCCGGCCTATTCCGATCGTGCGGTCATCACCATCCCCAATGCATTCAACCAGACACATCGCCCGTCGGTGAACCGGTCGAAGGCCCGGGCCTGGCTGGGCCTCAATGACGAGTTTCTCTTTCTCTCGCTCGGTCGTCACACGGTCCAGAAGAATGCATACGGCCTGGTGCGGGCATTCTCAGACGTCGCAGAAGATGATCACAAGGTCCATCTGCTGATCGCCGGCCGCCTGGACGATGCTGTGTACACGCGTCAAGTCCGTACGCTTCGCGACAAGATGCCTTGCAAGGACCGGATCCACCTGCGGCATTCGTTTCCAGATCCATCCATCCTGCTGGCCGCCGCCGATTGCTTTGTTCTGAACTCATTTTTTGAGGGATGGTCATTGGCCTCCATGGAAGCGCTAAGCGCGGGATTACCTACAATCGTGAGTGATGTCGGCGGCGCGCGTGAGCAGATCGGTCTGGACGGTAGCCGAGGCTTCGTTGTGGCGAACCCGGTTGGCGATCCCGAAAGCGCAAATTGGCATAGTTCGAGCCTTATGCGATTTCAGCCGCAGAAGAATATGGATGAACTCGTCTCCGCCATGAGGTCAGTCGTCGCTCATCGCGACTATTGGTCCAGGGTGCGCGAACAACTGTCGGCAGATTCAAAAGGCCGCTTTGATCCCGTCATATGCTCCAAACGGCATGCCGAGGTCCTGCTTGGGGCGATTTCACGATCTATGCTCGAAGGTGAATTTGGGGATTGTCCCGCTCGTAGTTGACGCGCCCGAGTGCGCCTCTTCGGGAATTGGAGCGGTCCGCCTGACGGCTATCGCTGCTAGCTGATCAGCCGGTTCTTCTTCCAGTTGATTTTCGGCTGCGCGGTCGATGCAGTGGTGAGCTCACCCGCCATAATATATTGCTTTGCCAGGTGATGGGTCAGGCCGCCGAAGGTAAGTCTGTCCAACATCTTCGATCTTGGACCTTCAATGCCCGTGACCAGACCATCCTTAACGACCAGGCCCGAATCGTTCAGAAGCCTGACGGCGGTGCCTTCGACAAAGAACTTCAAATGGGTGCGGTCAAGAATCCCCGAATCTGTGTATTCAAATCGACGCTGGAAGAGCAGCGGAAGCGTCACGCTCAGATGCGCGATGTTCGGAACAGAAACGATTACGCGCCCACCATCCATGAGAAGGTTTCTGGTGATGGCCTGAAGAGTTCGCGTTGGATCCGGAACATGTTCAAGGACATCAAGCAACAAGATCAGGTCAAACTTGCTACCGACTCGTAATATCAAATCGTCGATGTCTCCGATCATCGCGACATCGGCGTTCAGTTTCAGGTCGGCTTCAAGTTCTTGATTGAGCTCGACTCCGAATGTCGTGGCGGCAGAGTAGATCGACTTGAGCCAGGCAAGAGTGAAGCCTGCGCCAGGTCCCACTTCGAGGATCCGGGAGGCGCGGCTTGGCAGTAACGACCGTATCTCGCGGCGAGAGCGGATGTAGTAGTTTTGCGCAGCCGTGTCCTGCGCAGCACCGGCGCGTCCCTGCATGTCGTCGATCTGGATTCTTCTGGCAGCCTCCAAGCTCATTGAACGACGCTCCTTCTGGAAACCTCCATCTGCTCAATGCCGTGATCCTTGCGAAGGAACGGCCTTAGCGATTCACGCCTGGTGGCGGTCGCAACAAGGTCGGGTGCAAGCACAGAAGACAGGAATTTCAACCTCAGACCGGCGCGATGCGGAGCGCGCCTCTCAATCTTCTCGATCGCCAGACCGGCTTGCGCACACCACCTCTGAATTTTTCCGCTCGTCGTGTCGTGGATCCCCACAGCATCGAAGCTCCCCCAGCGTCGAAAGACGCTGCTGGATTTCGCGCATTCCCAGGCATACCGAAGAGAGGGGCGGTTTGGCGCGCAAATGATCACTCGCCCGTCCGGAGCCAGGAGATCGGCAAACAGCTTGAGGAGATGCGCCGGATCACGAATGAATTGCAAGACATCAACGAACAGCAGTCGGTCAAACCGCTCCGCTGCAATTTTTGATCTCGCCGTTATGACGTCCCCTAACACCACCTCAGCCCCAAGCTGGGCCAAGCCGCTACCCACAACGGGGTCGAGGGGAATAGTCACCACTCGGTTTCCTCTCTCCAGCAATCGGCGTTCGTTTGCAGCCGAGCAGGACCCGATCGACAATACGGCCGCGCTTTGCGGTACAGCGGACAACACCTCGTCCCTGGCCGGCTCGTAGTAGTCTTTCGAATACATGCCGTGCCAGAGCCTGGTCTCGGCGCTGAACAGCGGAACGGCATCGTTTCCCTCACGCGCGATCTGCATCAGGACGGATAGTTGTGCGTCCAATTGCCGGCGATCGACGCCGAGCCGGTTGATATATTTGTTCGGTAAATGGTGCGCCGAGAAATCGTCGATATGGGAAATTGGTATCAGCTTCCGGAAGCCACACTGGGTGAATGGATCGGTTGCAGCGGTGCAAGGCAGGTCGTACTTGCCTTCGTGAGGCCCGACCAAAAAGCCGCCGGACGCAATTGCTCTGGCAAGCTGCTGCCGGGTGAGCATATAGCTGGCAGCATGCTCGTTGGTAAAATGAGCAAGATGGTAATTTCCCCTGGTCTTGACCGACGTACAATCCCAGTGGAAGGAACCGTGGGCCTGCGGATAATTCAATTCGCTGTTCGACGCTCTCTCGACGAGCATCCATCCGGCAACCTCGCCCTCATTCAACACTGAGGTCACGTCGAGAAGCGCTCGAATATTTCTTTCAGTGATCAGGATATCGTCTTCGGAATAAATGAACATATCATACTGATCAGCCCGCGCTGCAAACAACTCTTTGTGCGCGAAGGGAAGCGACCAGGGATTCTTGTTGGGAAGGCCAACGACACACTCGATGTCTGCAGCCGGCTTCTTGTCGATGTTGGAGATGATGACGATATCCACGTCGAACGACATGGACCGGTATTCCTTGATCACTCGATCCAGGTGGGCATTATTGGCAGTCCCATAGCTCGCGATCACGACCAAAAGTCGCAATGCCTTTTGGTCGGCGATTCCCGGGATCATCGTTCCAACTCTGCCCGCACCGCAGCACTCACCCTCGAGGTCTCCTCGGCGCTCATCTGTGCATAGATGGGGAGCAAGATCGACCGATCCTGGGCGAGCTCGGATTGACGCAGATCCTGTGTCTGGACAAGGGCCGAATAAGGCTGCTCACGATGGGCGCACATGATACCGCGGCGGGTCGCGATGCCCTTATCGAGGAGATGTTGCATCACGATGCGCTGGTCGAGGCGGTCTGGAAGACGTACGCAATAGCTCTGCCAGTTGGATCTGGCCCACGCTGGTTCAGTCGGTAACCGCAACCCTTCCAAATTGCCGAGCTGTTCGGCATAATTTGCGGCGACGGCTCGCCGGCGCGCAATCAGTTCCGGGAGCCGCTCGAGCTGTTTGCGCCCAATGGCGGCCTGCATGTCCGTCATTCGGTAGTTGTAGCCCACAACGACGTATTCCTCGAAGATCACGGACGACGAATTGTGCCGCACCGTGTCCGGAACGCTCATGCCGTGCTGGCGCAGGAGCTTGAATTTGCGATCAAGCTCGGCATTCGCGGTGGTGAGCATTCCCCCCTCACCCGTCGTGATCACCTTTCGCGGATGGAAGGAGAAGCAGGCAATGTCGCCATGTGGCTTGCCGATCGACTCCCATTCCCCGTTCATCCGGATCTGCGATCCGGCAGCACAGGCCGCGTCCTCGATCAAGGCGATCCCGTGGCGGCGCGCTATGGCCAGAAGAGCGGCCATATCGCACGGCATGCCCATCTGATGGACGACGATGATCGCACGCGTGCGCTCGGTGATGGCTTCGGCCAACCGGGCGCAATCAAGATTATATGTCTCCGGCTCGATATCGACGAAAACCGGAGTGGCTCCCTGATGTCGGATGACGTTTGCGGTCGCGATGAAGGAATGGCTGACCGTGATCACCTCGTCGCCGATGCCGATGTCCAGCCCCGCCAAGGCGAGCTGGAGCGCGGTCGTGCAATTCGAGACGGCACAGGCGTGCGGTGCGCCGACAAGTGCAGCGAACTCGCGCTCGAATGCGGCCACCTGCGGACCTTGCGATACCCAGCCCGACAGCACGACTGCGCGCGCCGCGTCAGCCTCTTCGTCCGCTAGCAGCGGCAAAGCGATCGGAATCACGATGCTGCCGCCTGCCGCTGGTGGTCCGAAGCAAGCTCGCGTTCGGATCGCCACCATTTCACGAGGTCGGCGAGCCCCTGCTCCAACGAAACCGTGGTGCGGAAACCCAGCAGACGCTCCGCCTTGCCCGTCGATGCCAGTCGGCGCGGCACCGGATTGACCGAGCGCTCCGGCGCGAATTCAGGCGTCAGGCCCCGGCGTCCCATCACGGACGCAAGCGCCGTAGCCAGCTCCGTCAGGCTGGTTTCGGTGCCGCTTCCAACGTTAAAGACCTCATCGGTGATCTTTGACCTGGCCGCAAGGATGTTGGCGCGCGCGATGTCGCGGACGTGAACGAAATCCATAGACTGACGGCCGTCACCAAAGATGACGGGAGGCAATCCGGCCTCCAGCCGCTCCATCCAGCGGATCAAGACCTCGGTGTACCGTCCGTGGATGTCCATCCGGCTGCCGTAGACGTTGAAGTACCGGAATGCCACATAGTCGAGGCCGCATACATCGTTGAAGGCCCGCAGAAGGCCTTCGTTAAACGCCTTGGCGGCTCCATAGAGAGTTCGGTTGTTGTACGGATTCTGCCGCTCCGTCGTCGGAAATTCCTCGGCCATGCCATATACCGATGCCGAAGACGCCGCGATGATCTTCTGAATGTCGTGCTTGATGCACAGCTCCAGCAGGTCGTAGGTGGCGTCGACCATAACCTCCTTGGCGAGGCGTGGTTCGGCCGCACAATGAGTGATGCGAAGTGCGGCCTGGTGGAAGACGATATCGGCCGCCTTGACCAATGCTTCCATCAGCTTGCGATCGCGTATGTCGCCGTGAACCAATCTCACCGGTCCGCGCCCGAGCGCGCGCCGAAGATTTTCCGGTCGGCCTCTGACCATGTTGTCGAGAGCAACAATTTCAATGCAGCCCTCGTCGCAGAGCAGATCAACGATGTGGGACCCGATGAAGCCTGCGCCGCCGGTGACCAGAACGCGCTTTCCCTTGAGATCAATCAAGACGCTCTCCTGTTGTGGGACCATGTCATGACGCTTTGTGGATGCTCCGCTCGGGCGCCAACCGCTTCACTGGGCCGCAGCATCGCTGCGTTCCTCAATGTGGCGACAACTTCGGCCGCCTGTTCCGGCAGCAGCTCCGGATAAATGGGAAGAGAGAGGAAGTCGTTCGCCAGCATCTCGGTGACGGGGAGGTCACCGGCGCGGTAGCCGAGTTCTGCGTAGGCTCTTTGCAGATGCACCGGAACGGGATAGTGAATCCCGGCGCCTATTCCGGCATCACGCAACAGCGACAGTGCGTGATCGCGCTCCTCCAATCTGACCGCATAGACGTGATACACGTGACGGGCGTGCCCTGGCGGCTGGGGACGCGCGAATGGGAGCTCAGACAGCAGTGCATTGTATTGCTCAGCCGCCGACCGGCGCGCTTCCGTCCAAGTCTCAATGTAGTCCAGCTTGACGTTCAATATCGCGCTCTGAATTTCGTCCATACGATAGTTATATCCGGGGATGGCGTGGTCGTACTTCGCCTCCTGCCCCCAATCTCGCAGCAGTGACACGCGGTGCGCGAATTCAGGCCTATGAGTTACGACGGCTCCACCCTCGCCGAACGCCCCCAGATTCTTGCCAGGATAAAAGCTGAAGCATCCTAGATCGCCAATCGAGCCTGCTCGACGTCCCCGGTATTCGGCGCCATGCGCCTGCGCGGCGTCCTCGATGACGACCAGGCCGTGACGACGCGCGATGGCCATTATCGGATCCATGTCGGCCATCAGCCCGTGGAGGTGAACCGGCAAGATCGCCTTGGTTCGTGGTGTTATCGCAGCTTCAATCAAGCCGGGATCCATCGTCCACGTTACAGGGTCAACGTCGACAAACACCGGCTTGGCACCGCTGTAGATAATGGCCGCGGTCGTCGCGACGAACGTCATGGACACGGTGATGACCTCGTCACCGGGTCCGACACCTGCCGTAAGCAAGGCAAGGTGAAGCGCCGAAGTGCCGGTGTTCACCGCGCGGCAATGGGCAGTCCGGCAATAACCCGCAAAGCGTCCCTCGAAGGCGGTCACCTCCGGCCCGAGCACAAAGTGCCCGCTCCCGATGACCCTAGCCACCGCGGCGTCGATTTCCGGCTTGATCTGGTAATATTGGGCTTTCAGATCCAGGAAGGGTATCAAGATTCAAGACCTTGGTTGGACCAAACATTATAATAAAATATTAACTCTCATAATCGCATTAAATCAAGCATTAAATTGTAACGCATATATATCGCGCTTTAAAATGGTTTATGGAGTAGCTCTGCAGAGCGACGATCGCGCAGGAGCGTGTTTTCAGCTGCGGGCAGGACCCGAGCGGGCACTCCTGCGACGATGGCGCCGGGCGGAACATCCTTAGTGACCACCGCACCGGCACCTACGGAGGCGCCCTCTCCGATCGTCACACCGCACAGGATGGTGGCGTTCGAGCCGATCGAAGCTCCCCGACCGACCCGGGTGCGCTGCAGCGTCCAGTCCGAAGCCTGCTGAGGACGACCGTCCGCGGTTGTTGCCTTCGGATATTTGTCGTTCGTGAACATCACGCCATGACCGACGAACACCTCATCCTCGATCGTGACGCCCTCGCAAATGAAGCTGTGCGACGATATCTTGCAACGCGCACCTATCTCCGCTCCCGCCTGGATCTCGACGAAAGTTCCGATTCTGCTCTCGTCGCCGACGGTGCAGCCATACAGGTTGACCAGGTCCGGATGCAGGATGCGAACATCGCGACCAAGCTGGGTATCCTTTATTGGCATGTTAGTTTCCCTGTCTCTAAAATCCAGCAAAACCACTACAGTACCGAGCGTGACGGGCGCAGCTTGGGCGCCATCTCGACGAGACCCGTCGCAGCTTGACGAAGGTGCTGCAGCAGAGGATGCCCTGTTACGATCAATCCCCACCACCAGCAGAAGGCGGCGACCACAAACGCTGATATAAGGCCTACAACGAAATTGAGAATTCCTGCCTCGATCAACAGCGCGCAGGCGCCTACGCCGGCGGCGGTCGCCATCGTGACGACACCGCTCTTGAGAACGGCACGGCCAAACTCGCTTGGCCGCAGCGCAAGATGCCGACTGAGATAGTATATCGCCACTACCGCCTGGAACGGCAACGTCAGCAATGCGCACGCTGCGACCGCCTCCACGCCCAAAAAGGATGCGCCCAAAAGGGCAAGGAGCGACGGTGGCAACGAGATGAAGGACGAGACAAGCGCGTCGCGCACGCGTCCAACCGCCAGGAACACGGGATATGTCAGGCACGCAGCGAATAGCGCCAGATTTGCAAGGCAGAGAATCCGCACCAACGGCACGACCTCCAACCAGGCTCCGCCAAGCCAGATCAACACGATCGGCTTTGCCATGATCGCTACGAAGGTGAGAAATGGCCACTGCACCGCGGAAAGCAGTTGGACCGCGTCCAGATACACGCCCTTTAGATCTGCCCCGGCTGCACGCCTCGACACGATCGCCGGCATGATGATGGGGTTCAGCACCTGCGTGACGAGCCTGTCGAATACCTGAGTCAGGTTGATCGCCCGGCTATAGAGACCCACAGCCGTAAAATCGAGAATCTTCGCGAGAAAGAGCTGGGGTGCGAGGTTGTAGAAGATATTGATGACGCTGACACCGCTGGAATAGAGACCGAATCTGAGGACCTCGCGGTATTCGGACAGCGAAGGGCGCAACACGCCGAAATCCCGGTACGAACTCAGCAGCAAGGCCGTAAGAACCATGCTCCCTGCCACACCACCCCAGATCGGAGCCATGTAGCTGAAGTTCAGGAGCGCCAGCCCGATCGAAACCAGCGCGACCGTCATGTTGCTTGCAAGATTGCAGATCGCGAGCGTCCCAAACTGCATGTCACGACGAAACAGGGCAGCCAACGTTCCTGAGACCGGTAGAAGGAGAAGGTTCAGCGCAGAAACCTGGATACCTTGCCTTAGGCTGTCCTGCCCAAAGAGTTGCGATACGACGTCGGCCCCAGCTGACAGGATTAGCGCAACTGCCAGCGAGATGATACAGGTGATAGTAAACGCCGTGCGAATGGTCCCGCGCGACAACTCATGCTTCTGAATCAGATAGTTTGCCCCTCCAAACTCCTGAAAGGCGGCGGCGATCACGGCGGTAAGTGCATTGACGACCGCAAAGACCCCGAACTCGCCCGGCGTCAGCAGACGCGACAGAACTGCGGTCGAGACAAGGAACAGCACAAGGGCGGCATAGCGGTCCACCCCGGAAAACAGGACTGAACGATGCACTGAATTCATCGAGACTCCGTCCCGGGGCTCATCTGGCCAACAGCCACGGCCAAGCCGCCCATCAAGCCGTCGCCCGGGCCCGCTCCGGTAGCATCCGCGGCAGTTGCCTTATCGGGATTGGTTTGCCCTGCTTCGCGATTGATCGAGAAGCTGCCTCGAGCACCTCGATCACCCTCAGCCCGGACATGCCGCTGGAGATCGGCCGCGTCCCGGTGCGCACACAGTCGATAAAGTGCTCGACCTCCGTTTGCAGTGCCTCCTTAGGCGAGATATGCGGAGCCCACATGTCACCAGCGCGATATCCAATCCGGAATTGATGGGCACTCTCGGGAGGCCTGTCGAGCGTAATTCCCTTGTCATAGACCTTGATCTTTTCGGTCGGTTCGAGATCGTCATAGACGATCATCTTCTTGCTGCCGCCAATGAAAGTCTGGCGGACTTTGACAGGCGAGAGCCAGTTGACGCTGACATGGGCCACACATGCGTTGGCAAAGAACAATGTGATATGCGCCATGTTTTCCGGCGAACCGACGACATGGCACGATCCCGTTGCCGATACCGCAATCGGCTCCTCATCGAAGATGTGATGAATGATCGAGATGTCATGCACTGCCAGATCCCAGATCACATTTACGTCTTTCTGGAACAATCCGAGGCTCGAGCGTGTGCTATCGTAGTAGTAGACGTCTCCGAGCTCGCTCTTCAGCAACAGCTCACGAATCTTCTGAACCGCCGGGGTATAGAGAAAGGTGTGATCGACCATCAAAATCAGTCCGCGCCGATCCGCCTCGTCGATCAGGCGCATCACCTGCTCTGAACTCGGCGCAAGGGGCTTTTCGACCAACACGTGCTTGCCAGCTCTCAACGCCGCCATTGCCAGCTCGTAATGCGTGTGCACCGGCGTGGCGATGGCGATTGCATCGATCGAGGCGTCCTTCAGCAGGTCGTCATATCGCGCGGTGGTCGCGACCCCCGGGTACTGCTGCCTGATGGCGGCAAGCCTGCCTGGATCAAGGTCGCTCACGCTGACGACGCGGGCGGCGGGATTGATCGAGAAATTGCGAACGAGATTGGGCCCCCAATAGCCGTATCCCACGACCCCGATTCCCAGCTGACTATCTCGCATACTGACCTCGATCCATTCGGGGAAACTACGATTCTGCACGTTAGGTTCGCGCGGGCATATCCTGCCATATGCCTCGCGTATCGATGACGTCGAGGTGCCGGCGCTCCGCCAACGGCACCATTTTGAATTCGTCATGATCGACGAGAAGAACCGCAATTTCGCAGCTCCGGAGGGCCTCATCGATGGTCACGAACGCGACGCGATAATCGGCCAACTGAGACGGCAGACGGCGCAGATTCGGTTCGACGACCTTGATCCGTTCGCCGTATTTGGCCGCGAGATGCGTGGCAATCTCCAAGGCGGGGCTTTCACGCACGTCGTCGACATTCGCCTTGAACGTCAATCCGCAACAGGCAACGTTCGCATAGGGATGATCGTCGATCAGTGCCTCTGCGTTCTCGATGATCTTCCGGGTCTTGGCGTTATTCACCTCGCGGCTTGTTCGCATCACTCGCGCGAGATCGGGCGCAGAGTCGATGATGAACCAGGGGTCGACCGCAATGCAGTGCCCGCCCACGCCCGGGCCCGGCCGCAGTACGTTTACGCGAGGGTGACGGTTGGCGATATCGATCACCTCCCAGACGTTGATATCGAACCTGTCGCAGATCAGCGAGAGTTCGTTGGCAAACGCTATGTTGGTGTCGCGGAAGGCGTTTTCCGTCAGCTTGACCAACTCGGCCGCGCGCGCCGTAGTGCCGACGCAGGCGCCGCGAACAAACATCTTGTAGAAGCGTTGGGCACGCCGCGTGCAGGTTGGCGTAATCCCGCCGATACACCTGTCATTGTTGATAAGCTCGGTCAAGATCCGCCCTGGCAACACGCGTTCGGGACAGTATGCGACGTAGATCGCTCCATCCTCCCGGCCGTTGACGCCAATGTGCAGCTCCGGCCTGCGTTCAACGATGCGCTTTGCGATGGCTTCGGTTGTCCCGATCGGCGATGTCGATTCAAGAATGACAAGATTGCCTGGCGCGAGAAGGTCCACGATGTTGTCGACCGCGGCGTGAACGCTTGCCAGGTCTGGACGGTTATCGTGGTCGATCGGGGTCGGCACCGCGATGATGAACACGTCCGCCGGCTGCGGCTTCCTCGACGTCGTGAGCGCACCGCTCGACACGACCTTGGAGACGAGACCGTCCAGATCGGGCTCGGCGATGTGAATTTTGCCGGATGCAACGGTGTCGACGATGCGTTCGTTTGTATCGATGCCGACCACCTGCAGCCCACGGCTCGCAATCAACGCCGCGGTCGGCAGCCCGATATAGCCAAGCCCAATGACATTTATCTTTTGGAATTCAGGCATCGAGAAGCACCTTCACGATACGCTCGCTCGCGTGCCCGTCACCGAACGGATTGTGCGAACGCGCCATGGCAGCATAAGTCTCGTCATCGTCGAGCAGGCGAAACGTCTCGCCAACGATCCTGTCGTAGTTGGCGCCGACCAGGCGCGCCGTTCCGGCTTCCACGCCTTCGGGACGCTCGGTCGTATCGCGCATTACCAGGACCGGCTTCCCGAAAGTGGGGGCCTCCTCCTGGACACCGCCTGAATCTGTCAGGACCAGATACGACATCGAGAGCAGGCTGACGAAATCAGTGTATTCCTGAGGAGAAATGAGGACGACCCGCGGGTGATCCGACAACCGAGACGCAAACAGGTCGCGGACATTCGGATTCGGGTGCACAGGGAGCACCACGGCGACATCTTCCCGCTGCAGGATGGTCTCAAGCGCGTTAACGATATTGGTGACGCCGCCACCGAAATTCTCCCTGCGGTGGCAAGTCACCAGGATGATGCGCCGATTGCCGTGACGCTTCTTGATGCCGTCCCAGCGACACGCCAGTCCCGGATCGGACTCGACCATGGCTTTCGCGAGGATGAGAGCGTCCACCACCGTGTTTCCGGTCACGTGAATGCGGTCATCAGCCACGTTTTCAGAACGCAAGGCGCGGGCCGCGCGCTCCGTCGGGGCAAAATGTTGATCGGCGATCGAGCCGACGATCTTGCGGTTCACCTCCTCGGGCCACGGAGCGAAGATGTCGCCGCTGCGCAGTCCGGCCTCGATGTGCGAGACCGGTATACGGTGATAATAGGATGCCAGTGCACCCGTCATGGCAGTCGCCGTATCGCCCTGGACAATCACCCTGGTGGGCTTCACCTTTTCGAGGAGTTCGCCGATTTGTCCGAGCAGCCGGGCGGTCAGATGATCCAGCGTCTGGTTTGTCGTCATGACGTTGAGATCAAAATCCGGGACCACGTTGGCCAATTTGAGGACCTGATCAAGCAGCTGCCGGTGCTGTGCGGTCGCACATATCGTTACGGCGATGTCCTTGCGATTCTCAGCCTTGAGTCGGTTGATGACCGGAAACAGCTTGATTGCTTCCGGCCGGGTTCCCAGAAGGATGAAAAAATGCTTGCGCACGCTTCAACCCCCGATCCGGCTCGGACCAGGGGGAACGGCGCCGGGCGCACCGAGCGGGTGCCGAAGCGCCTGCCTGAAGAGCGCTTGCGCCAGCACGCCCGCAAACAGCGCGTTCGTCCTGGCGTATCGCCACCACATCCGCCCGGGCTCCTGATAGATGCGGTACAGCCACTCGAGGCCGAGCTTCTGAAGCCGTACTGGCGCGCGCCGAACGGTACCTGCCAGAACATCGAATGAACCACCCACACCCATGATAAAAGGCACGCCGAGATCATCGCGGTGAGCGGCGAGAAAGCGCTCCTTCCGGGGCGTCGGCATGCCGATGAAGAGGCAATCGGCCCCGCTGGACTGGATGTCCCGTACGACGTCCTTCTCCTGCTCGCGCTTGAAGTAGCCGTCGTGCCAGCCCGCAAAGACAAGCGAGGGATGCCTCTCGCGCGCGCTCTGCATCGCCTGGTGCAGCACGCCGGGGGTCGCTCCCAGGAAATAAGGCTTGAAGCCTTCATGCGCGCATACCGCGAGCAACTCGGCGAGGAGATCCACGCCCGCGACGCGCGACGTGGCCGGAAGTCCCAGCGCTCGAGCGCCCCAAACGATCCCCATGCCGTCGAGGCCGACGACATCGCTGTTGGCGACATCGGCCGCGAGCACGGCATCAGACCTCATATTGACGAATTTGGCGACGTTCAGCGCCACATGTTGCAGCCTTCGCCGGTTGTGCATAGCCCCGCGCGCCAGATCGACGGTTTCTGCCATTGTCAGCAGGTCAACGGGACATCCCAGAAATGAGGCGCGCATTGGAACCTACCTCCCAGAAAAAATACGGTCTGTTTAAGTTTGCATTTAAGATTATTATCTAGATAATACGCACCGGATATTTAATAGCAAGGTTTAAATAGGATAGAATTTGGCGCCAGACAGCGGAATATCAGGCCCTACACGCAAGAGGCGGGCAGCAGATCCAACGTCAATTAAATAGAGGATTTAACTGATGATTTCGGTCGTTATTCCGCATCTCAACCAGCCTGACGCGCTGGAATCCTGCTTGCGAAGCCTGGACGCGCAGACCCTGCCTCGGCACGCGTTCGAGGTCATCGTGGTGGACAACGGCTCGGCAACGCCCCCAACAGACATCGTTGGCGGCCATCCTCGTGTACGGCTGCAGCACGAACCGCATCCGGGTCCCGGTCCGGCGCGAAATGCGGGCGTCGCTGCGGCCAACGGCGAGATCCTCGCTTTCATCGATGCCGATTGCAGGGCCCATCCGGATTGGCTGAGCAGCGTGATGAAATGGTTCAACTTGTCGCCGGCTGGCACAGTTCTCGGGGGCGACGTACGCATTTGGCACCCGGAAAATGCGGAGCTCGACGCCATTGCGGCATACGAGAGCGTCTTCGCTTATCGCTTCAAGCTCTATATCGAGCGCCACGGATATTCCGGCACCGGCAATATGGCGGTGTTTCGCCGCGATTTCGATCGCGTCGGCCCTTTTGCCGGCATTGAGATCGCCGAAGACATGGAGTGGGGAGAGCGTGCGCTGCGCGCGGGACTTCGATTTCGATACACTCCCGAGATGATCGTCTTCCATCCCGCCCGGAGCTCCCTTCGGGAGCTCTACGCCAAATGGGATCGACACATCGCGCACTATCGCAACATGGCGGAAGGCAAGCCTGTTTGGCAATTGCGCTGGCTCGCGCAGGCGTTGCTGGTCTTCGCATCTCTCGCGCCAAACGCTGTGACTGTGCTGACCAGCGACCGCCTCCATGGTAGCGGCGTCCGCCTCAAAGCTATTGCCGTATTGTGTGCCGTCCGGGCGCACCGCGCCATGACGATGATCTCGCACCTGCGGGGCCGGCGAGCAGTCGCTTGGAATCGTTAGTGCGAAGGCAATTCTGTCAGGCGCCGCCGAAGGCACAGTTGTTGGTCAGCCCCGGCAAGTCGGTGCGCCGGCCGAATGACCACAGAATCCAGCCGAGCTCGTAGCTACGGCACTCGAGCCGAACTTCCACGTCAGTGCCGTCGATCAGTCGCTGCCCGTTTCCGAGCCAGGCGTTCTTGACTGCGCGCAATACGCGCGGCGCCTTCGTTGTCAATTCGCCTTTGCGAACCTGCGAGCGGAGGGTCAGGCTCAGTTCAGGCACGAGCATGGCCCGGCCCAGCTGGTTCTGGCCAAGTACCCAGTTGAATCCCTTCACCAGGGCGTCCCGCGATCCCTTCTGCCCAAAGCGCTCCGCCCATTCCAGCAGCGCCGGGGCCATTCCATACTGATGAACCGAATAGACCTCATAGAAATCAAGGACGCGGCCGCTCATCGCGTCGAAAAACCAGGGCCATTCACCTTGTGGGCCTTGAAGCGCTATCAGATTGCGCACGCAAGTATCGGCCATGACAAGCGCGGACGCGTCTCCGGCAAATTCGCCATATTGATAGCAGGCGATCGAGAGATAAGTTTGCGTCGCAAATGACGAGAAGCGGCGGCGAAACCCGAACGGTGCATCGAAGAACAATCCCGATTCGCTGTGGAAGCGTTCCTTCAGGAAACGAAAAAGCGGCCTGGCGTAGCGCCACCACTCGCTCTCGCCTGCCCTCGCCTGAGCCACGACTCCTGTGAGCAGCATGCCAATATCCTGCGCGCGAAAGCTCTTCCACCTGGACTCATCGGCGAGAATGGCTGTCAGCTCGCATTTGACCGGCTCGGGCATTTCGAAGCCGAGTTCGGCGGCGCTCCACAGCGCCATACCGAAGGCGTACTTGCGCACCGGAAGCCTCGTGAGTAGCGAAGTGTTACGGCTGAATATTTCAGGCAGATCAAGACCACTTGGAATTCCAGCGACGCGCGACATTCCGAGTAAGACATTGAGCGTATAGAATACGTCGCTGTTCGGTACCGACTCGTTTGGCGAAGAACGTCCATCGAGATGATAGATGTGCGACCACCGGCGATGTTCAGGCACCCAACAGCGTTCCAGCCCGTTGAGCGCATAGTTCACCAGCGGCGAATTCCGCGAGAGCTTACTCGCCGCCGTGGGCACTACGAGCTTCATCCCAAAATTCGGACTAATGATCATGGTCAATCGCCATCCCAAGCCGGGTTAATATTCACGGATGCTTTCATCCAATCCGCGTAGCAACGGATAGAGGAAATAGGAGATCACGGTGCGCTTGCCGACTTTCAATTCGGCCGTCACCGCCATACCCGGAATCAGTTGAATGCGCTCAGCCGGCAGCCGAAGGTGCGTGTCCGACAAATCGACCAGTACGCGGTAATAGGGAGCTGGCGCGCGGCGCGCACCTTCGGCCTTCGTATCAGGCGAGAACGTGTCCTGACTGATGACGCGGACTTCGCCAGATGCAGTTCCATACTTCTGGAACGGAAATGCTTCGAACTTGATCCGGACCGCTTGTCCAAGCGCGATCTGGCCGATGTCCCGACCCTCGACGTTAACCTCCGCCTGAAGGGGGACGTCACGCGGAACAAGGACGAACAGCGTTTCCGCTTCGCGAACCACCGAGCCAACTGTCCGGTTTGCGATATCCAGCACCACGGCATCTGCCGGCGCCTGCAGGACGATCAGCTGCCGGCGAAGTTCGGCCTTCTTCAATTCCTCTACTGCGCCATTGCGCTTTGGCAACGTCTCCACAAGTTCCTGATAAGTCGTGCGACGAAACTCCTCGGCGAATACCTTCTGATCGGCTCGGGCCTTTTCCAGCCGATGGGTGGTATCGGCGATACTGCCACGGACACGCGCCAGATTGCTCTCGACCTCGAGCCGTGCATCGCGAGACAGCAGGAAGTTCAGCCTCGAACCGACCTCCTTGTCCATCAGCGTGGTGCGCATCGCTTCAATCGAACGCATCGTGTCGAGCCGCTGAAGCAGAACCGCCTCTTCATCCTGCGCTGTCTTGAGATTGGCTCGAGCGGACGCGATCTGCGCGTCGTAGTTCTGGATCTGCGCCTCGTAGGCGGCCTTCCTCTGCAAGAACAACTTACCCTGCAGGACCTGGTCCGCATTTATCAGCTCCTTGACCGCATACTCGGTTCCATTCAATTCGGCGCCAAGGCGATCGATCGACGCATCGAAACCAGCCACTCTGCCACGCAATTGGTCGAAATCCGCCTGCGAGAAGGTCGGATCGAGCGTAGCGAGAACGTCGCCGCGGTTGACGCGATCACCGGCCTTGACGTGGATCGCGCGTATGACCGACGTTTCCAAGGGCTGCACGACGATATTGGGACGTGTCGTGGTCAATTTTCCCTGCGCCGTGACGATCATCTCCACTTGCGAAACGGATGCCCAGGTAATCGCGAAGACGATCAGCGCAAGTATGCCGTAGAGGGTGAGACGCGCGAGCCGCGGCGGCGCTTGCTGCTCGACCTCGGTGGCATCGGACTGGAATTCGGCGATGACTGGCGCTCGCCTCGGCGATGACCTGAATAGCTTTCGCCGTCGCTCGACCGGCCTGGCCGGGACCAGGCCGATCGGCTTCGCATCTGCGCGTGATGGCCTCGTCTCCTTCATGCAATCTGCTTCATCTGTTGGTTCCACAAGTGTCTGTAGATGGTGCATTTCGACAGGAGATGGTCGTGGCGATCCACGTCGACGATTCGGCCGCGGTCCATCACCAGGATCTGACTTGCCTCGGTCAGCATCGACAGCCGATGCGAGACGATGATGACGGTACGCCCTGCTGCCAAACGGCGGAGATTGCGCCGGATGATCATTTCGCTTTCGGAGTCGAGGGCACTCGTCGCTTCATCGAAAATCAAGATTCGTGGATTGACAATCAGAGCCCTCGCGATCGCGAGTCGCTGCTTCTGCCCGCCGGACAGGTTCGAGGCGTCTTCCTCGAGCATGGTGTCGAAGCCACGGGGCAACCTCTCGATGAATTCGTCGGCGCCAGCGAGCTGCGCGGCAGCGACGACCTCGGCAAAGGTCGCGTCACGTTTCACGCAGGCGATATTGTCGCGAACCGTCCCGCGAAACAGGAAGTTGTCCTGTAGGACGATTCCGAGGTTTCGGCGCAGATGTGCGAGGTCTAACTCTCTCGAATCATATCCGTCGATACGCAGCAGCCCCTGCTGCACCGGATACATGCCCGAAATCAGCCTTGTGAGCGTCGTCTTGCCGGAGCCGCTTCGGCCCACGATCCCGAAGATCGAGCCTGGCTCGATGGTGAAGGAGACATCGTCAAGCGCCGGCGCTCCCTCGGCTCCGTAGCGGAAAGAGACACTGTCGAACTCGATTTTGCCGGCGAGGTCGGGCCGCAGCCCATCTTTCCGACCGTCACGTTCAGGCTTCTGATTCATGACCTCGCCGAGCATTTTCACGGCAAGCGCCACTTCCTGGTATTCGTGCACCATGGTCACGAGCTGGACCAGTGGTCCGGAGACCCTGCCGGCCAACATGTTGAAAGCGACCAGCGCGCCGATTGTCATTTCTCCGGCGAAGACATCGAGTGCTCCGACAGAGATGATTCCAAGCGTCATGATCTTCTCGAGAAATCCGGTGAGCGCCTGGGCGCCTGCGGAAATCTTCTCGACACCGAATCGCATGGTCACGGACTGCGCACATCGGCTATCCCAAACCCTGCTCTGCGCTGGCTCCATGCCCAGCGTCTTCACCGTGCGCATACCATGGACTGTTTCGACGAGGAGAGCCTGCCGCGCACCTTCCGCCTGGTAGAGATCGTAAAGACGTCGCCGGAAAGGGCCCATGAGCAGGCCGACAACAGCGCCGCTCGCGGCGGTGAAGGCCAGGACCATCAAAGTCAATTTGACACTGTAGAGCGCAAGGACCGGCAGGAAGACGAACAACGAGAGCGCGTCGAGGGTCGTCAAGAATAGTCGCCCGGTCAGAAACTCGCGGATCCGCGCCGCTTGTTGCATGTGCTTGACCAGTACCCCCGCGGCCATGTGCTCGAAGAAGGTGACTGGCAGCCCGAGGAGATGACCGAACGTCTTCGTCGCAACGCGAATGTCGACCCTGTTGGTCGCATACAGCAGCAAGTAGCGCCGCAGAAAGCCGAATATGGCGTCGAAGACGAGCGCTACGCCTGCTCCTGCCGCGAGTACATAAAGAGTGGTGAAGCTCTCGTGAACCAGAACCTTGTCGATGACGAGCTGGAAAAAGATCGGGACGACGAGGCCCAACGCGTAGAGCAGGATGGCGGCAATGGCGACGTCCCTGAACAGTCGCCATTGAAGAAGCAATTCCGGTACGAACCACCGGAGGCCGAAACTCCTCCGACCATCTTGTGTCAACGGCTCGCGCTTGATCAGGATCGTGTCGCCAGCCCACTGGGCACAGAAGCGGTCGCGATCAACAACCAAGACCTCGTGCTTGCGGTCGGCTAGGGGGTCGAAGATGCTGACGACCTCGGCGCCGTCAGCTCGCCGTCCCGCGCCAAGGACAACGATCCAGTTGCCATTGGCGAGCCTCGCCAGCGCCGGATAGGCTTCTCCGAGACGAATCAGCGCGCCCCAATCCAGTTCCGTGCTTCTCGCGCGCAAGCCCGCATCCTTCGCCATGCGCAACAGAAGATTCAACGAGATCGGGGCGGCTACCGCGTAGGCACGCTTTAAGCGCTCGACTGGCAGATCTATGCCATGGTGACCGGAGACCTTGGACAGGCATTCCAATGCCGTCTGCATTGACAATCCAGGCGCGGGCGTATCCGCGACCTGGTCCTTCGCGCCGCCAGCGACGTCCATTTCAGCGGAAATTCGAAGAGACATTCAGAGACCGTGTGTTGGGCGCCAGCGCATCATGTATTCCCGACGCACCGTTGTGCGACTGAACTGACGGATTCTTCCGGACCACGCCCGCGTCAACTAGGCCCTGAAGCGCCTTCTGCATCACATCGACCGAATTGGCGAAGGATTCGACCGAAAAAATCAATCGCTGCGAAAACACTCGCTTGGGGGCATTGTTTGCGTCGCGCTCCGTCGGAGAAAGACTGACCAGATCGACACGAACGATGGTGCCGCTGACGGTAATTTCTTCGATTCCATCGGTATAAAGTTCGGCGTGCATCTTTACGTCTCCTATGCTGCCAGCTGCGGCCTGAAAACTACGTCAACGCCATAGCTCGTTGAGTTGTAGGTGTTGGTCGGGAATAGGCTGTCCGTCCCGTACGCAAACACACCGTTGCCGCCGATCGATGACGACGATGGGGCCGTCAGCGGTCCGTTGGTAATCGCGTTTGCGAGCAGGCCCGGATCGGCCGCGTAATTCCCGGAGGTGTGATAGGACGCGACGTAAGTCGTTCCCGGCATGATCGTCACGGGCGTGGCAAAATTGACCTGTTGCCAGCCGTCGGCCGTTTCGCTGGTAAAGGTCGCCGTTGCCAGCAAAGTCCCGGTGCTGCTCCAGAGATCCGCGACGTGGCTGCCCGTGTTGGATGGACCCTTGTAAAAGCGAATGCCGACAATATCGCCCGGGGTGGACGCCTGAAACTTGACGCCAAGTTCCACCGACTGTGGATCATTGGCCGCCACAATGCTGGGCTCATCACTTGCGCTGAACAGGCGCACAGTCGTCGAAGACGCAGCGTTCACATCGAGAGAGACGAGTGCGCTGGCGGTACCACTATGGCCGTCGGAGATGCTGTAGTTGAAGGACGCCGATCCCGTGTAGCCGGCCGTAGGAGTGAAGATCACGCTGTTGCTTTGGGCGTTGAAGCTGGCGACCCCGTTCGTACCGCCGCTCGCACCCGTGATCGTGAGCGTATTGCCGTCCGGATCGGTGTCGTTGGCAAGCAGTACCGAGGCCGGAATCGCAAAGGGGACGTTCTGCGTGGCGTCCAAACCGCTGTCGTTCGCAGCGACGGGCGACTGGTTGGCGCCGCCGCTCGAGCTGTTGAACACCACATCGACCCAGTAGTTGCTTGCGCTATAGCTGCTGGTCGGCATCAGATTACTTGTTCCGTAAGTGTAGAGGCCATTGACGCTCGCAGGAGCCGTGAGCGGACCGTTGGTGCGGGCGGTGGTGAAGTAGCTGGTGGTGGAGGCATAGTGGCCGTTGCTGTGATAGCTCGCGACATAGGTGGCGCCGGCCGTGATGGTTACGGGACTGCTGAACGTGACGGTCTGCCAGCCGCTGCTGCCCTCGTTCGTGAAAGTCGCGGTCGCCAGCAGCGCGCCGGTGCTGCTCCACAACGATCCCGTATGAGTGCCGAGGTCATTTGCACTCTTGAAGTACTTGATGCCGGTAATCGTGCCTGCCACGGAGGATGTGAATTGCACGCCGAGATTGACCTGAGATGTGTCCCCATTGGATCGCAGTGCGGGGGTGTCCGAACTCGAGAACAGGCTCACCGTTGACGGAACTGCCGACACTGCGATATTAAATGTCTCACTGCTCGTGAGATTGCCCAGATCGGCAGCAGAGACCGTAACGCTGAGCGTGCCAACGTTCGCAGACGTCGGCGTGCCGCTAAAGGTACGGGTCTGAGCATTGAACGTGAGCCAGGCGGGAAGGGCCGAAGTTGCGGCGTAGGTGAGCGTGTCGCCGGCATCGACATCGGTGAAAGTGCCGGCGGGCAGCGTCAGAGAGAACACGGAGCCCACGGTCGCAGCCTGGCTTCCGGTCTGGATCGCCAGCACCGGCGCGTCGTTGGCGCCGTGAATGGTGACACTAAGGGTGGTCGACGATGCGACGCCGGCGGCGTCCCGCATCGTATAGTTGAAGACATCGCTCAGCGTATTGCTCGACTGCCGCAGGGCCTGCACGGCCGCATCGTTCTCGTTCACCGTATAGGTGAAGGCACCTGAGGCACTGAGCAAGAGCGTGCCGTGTGCGCCCGCGAGAGGCGTATTGAATATCCCGTTGGTCGAGCCGAAGCTGAATGCAGTGACGGTCTTGGTGTCGCCGGAATCGGGATCGATATCGTTGGTCAGCACGTTGCCGATGGCGGGCGAACCGCCAGTGCTGTTGTTCGCGCCGCCCTTCTCGGTCGCATCCGCGCCGTCAGCAACCGCGGTTGGCGGCGTATTATTGGCGGCGGTGGAACCGTTGAAGACAACATCGACCCAATAGTTGGAAGATTTGAAGCTGTTCGTCGGGAACGCGCTTCCGGCTCCGTAAATATAGACTCCGTTGCTGCCGGCCGGTGCCGTCAACTGGCCGTTGGTAAGCGACGTCGCGAAATAGTTCTGGGTACCGGAATAGTTGCCGTTGGTGTGGTAGGACGCGACGTAGGTGGTGCCTGCCGTGATCGCCACAGGGGAGGAGAAGTTGACCTGTTGCCAGCCGCTGGCGGTCTCGCCCGTAAACGTGGCGGTTGCAAGCAGCGTTCCGGTCGAGCTCCAGAGATCCGCAATATGGGAACCGGTATTGAGCGATCCCTTGTAGAAGCGCAGGCCCGTGATCGTCCCGTTCACCGATGCGGTAAACTTGACGCCGACTTCGACCGGGCTGCTATCACCGGAATTGGGAACGCTCGGCGCATCGCTCGTGCCGAACAGGCTCTGCGCGGAGGCCGGATAATTGACCTTGAGCGACACCTGGCCGGACCCGCTTTGGCCGCTCGTGTCCGTGATCGTGTAGCTGAAACTCGCCGCCCCGGCATAGCCGGCGGTGGGCGTGAAGGTCACGGTCTGGTTCTGGGAATTGTAGCTTACGCTTCCATTGGCCGCGTTGCTGACGCTGGTGAGCGAGAAAGCCAATCCGGACGCGTTGGTATCGTTCGCGAGCAGCGTCGATGCCGCAATATTCAGCACGCCATTTTGGCTAACCGTGAAGCCGCTGTCGGCATTCGCTTGCGGCGCGCTGGTTGCGGCGGAGCCGTTGAAGACGACATCGACCCAATAGTTCGAGGATTTGAAGGTATTTGTCGGGAACGCGCTTCCGGATCCGTAGGCATAGACCCCGTTGCTGCCGGCCGGAGCCGTCAACTGGCCGTTGGCAAGCGATGTCGTGAAATAGTTCTGGGTACCGGAATAATTGCCGTTGGTGTGATAGGACGCGACGTAGGTGGTGCCTGCTGTGATCGCGACGGGGGTGGAGAAGTTGACCTGCTGCCAGCCGCTGGCGGTCTCGCCCGTGAACGTGGCGGTTGCAAGCAGGGTTCCGGTCGAGCTCCAGAGATCAGCAATATGGGGACCCGTATTCGACGATCCCTTGTAGAAGCGCAGGCCGGTGATCGTCCCGTTCACGGATGCGGTAAACTTGACGCCGACTTCGATGGGACTGGTATCGCCGCCATTGGGGACGCTCGGCGCATCATTGGTGCCAAACAGGCTCTGCGCCGAGGCCGGATAATTAACCTTGAGCGACACCTGGCCGGTGCCGGTTTGGCCGCTCGTGTCCGTGATCGTGTAGGTGAAACTCCCCGCCCCGGCATAGCCAGCGGTGGGCGTGAAGGTCACGGTCTGGTTCTGCGAATTGTAGCTTACGCTTCCGTTGGCCGCGTTACCGACGCTGGAAATCGAGAAAGTCAGCCCGGACGGGTTGGTGTCGTTCGCGAGCAGCGTTGATGCCGCAATGTTCAGCACACCATTTTGGCTGACCGTGAAACCACCGTCGTCACGAGCTTGCGGCGACGTCTGGCCTGAATCGCTGAAGACGACGTCCACCCAGTAATTCGCGGCGTCGATAGAGGAGACGTTGCTGGGGAAAGTCGGGCTACTGCCGTAGGCATAGACGCCGTTGAGGCTGCTACCGGGCGCGGTGAGCGCACCTTTCGTAATGCCGTCATAGTCGATGAAATAGAAGTCCGTCGAGGAATAGTGGCCGGTGTTGGTGTGATAGGAGGCGACATACGTGACGCCCGCTTGAACATTGACAGGCGTCGCGAAATCAACCTGCTGCCAGCCGCTCGCTGTTTCGTTGCTAAAGGTGGCGCTCGCGAGTAGCGTGCCGTTGGTGGTCCAGAGATCGCCGATGTGGGTGCCGGTATTATCAGGCGCCTTGTAGAACCGAATGCCGGTGATCTTGCCCGACGCGGTAGGAACGAATTTGAGGCCGACTTCAACTGCGCCGGAATCGCCGTTTGAAATCACCGCAGGCGTGTCGGTCGGACTGAAGAGCGACAGGCTGGAAGACGGCGTGACCGTGTAGGTCGTGCCCGTACCAGGTGTTTGCAGGTTCAGGCTGTCGTCGATCGCCCTGGTCTTGAGACTATATGTCCCCTGGGCGCCTGTGATGAACGTATATGACCACGTCACGTTCGCCGCGCCGACGTTGCTGTTGGTTGGATGCCAGGTTGTTCCACCATCCGTGGAGATTTCGACGCCGGCAATCTTTCCAGCCGCGTCAGCAGCCGTACCCGTCACCGTGATCGATTGCCCTTCGACAACGCTGGTAGCCGAGAGATTGCTGATCGCAGAGGTCGGCGCCGTAGTGTCTGTGGACCGGATCGCGGCCACCAGGTTCGCCTGCAGCGTCGCCGGCTGAACCCCCATGTCGGCGAAGAGGTTGACCATCGCCTGCTGGACATTTGGGTCCACTGGAGTCGCAGGTCCGTCGTGGTCGCTGGCAAGCGCCCACGGCCAGTTGATTGAACCGGCTGAGAATATCAGTGCGCCACTAACGGGATCCCGATGCAGCACGAGATTGTGGGTCGCCGTGCCTGCTCCGAACGTGTTGCCGTAATCAAGCAGATACTTTCCGTCCACATTGACTGTCGAAGACGAGACACTGACCAACCCCGCCGGACGGAATCCGTTGTCCGGCGCGACGTCCCATTCAACGCCCAATAGGCCGGGTACGAGCGAGGCGGTCTGTCCGGGTGAGGTTTGCGCGACGGCCGTATTGCGCCAGAAGCGCAACTGGGTCATCGAGTACGGTATCGTGATCGTATCGTACCGGAATGCGTTGACCGCAAACAATGTACCGGTCAATTCATTCGAGGGAAGAGGAGCACCGAACCGCGGGTCAGAGTAGTTGCCGGTCGCCTGTCCTGATGGATCAATCAGCGCATTTGCGTGCGTATCCTTGTAGCTGATGAGCGTGCGGTTGGCTGTTCCACTGCCATCGATGCTGGGTGCCAATCTTGTTTTCCAGAAAATTTCGTTGGCTGTGAGAAACGCAAGGTTCACACCAGCGTGCGCTGCGGCCTCTACGTTGGCGCGCTGAGCTTCGGTCCAGTACTCGTCATGCCCCGCGTCCATGAAGACTTTGTGATTGAGCAACAACGAGCCGTTTGTCGCAGCATCGATTCCGGAAATGTAAGAAACATCGTAACCGTTCTGCTCGAGCCAATAGATGGCCGCAATCTCAGCCGTGAACGGAGAGTCTCCCCCCTCGGAGAAGGTTCCAGTGCCGTCACGCGTCACCAGCGGGCGATTGTAACTGACCGCGTAGGCCGATCCGTTGACGCCCGGTCCGTTTCCGAAATAAAGGTTGGCCCCTCCCCAACCGTTGTAGGCTTGCCAGTCCTCATCACTCGTCTGCAGAACGATATCGCTGTGCGACGCGTCGTTCCGTATGATGAACGGGATCTGGAATATCTCGGTGCCGTTGATGACGTTGGCGATGTAGACGCCCGAGGCCGCATCGGTTGGCACGCTCCAGGAATCGGTTACGCTCCAGTTGCCGGCATCGACGAGACCGGTCGACGGATCACGTAGTGCAGCGGGTTGGACGACCGCGGCTCCGGCCTGATGCTGCAGGCTCGTAACCAGCCTGGCACCATCGCCGCCGTAATAGCCTAGCCGGTAAACATCGACGTGATAGTTCGGGTTGCCCGTCAGATTGTTGATCTTGAATTGGACCGTCCCGCCGACATTGGTGCTGATTGCTGTCGCAAATCCCTGGGTCAGGGTCGAATTATCGCCTGGCTGGATCTCCCAGACACTTCTCGGCGTGCCTGGCTTCTGGTTTTCCAGTACGGTGGGATTCGTGGGTGGATCGGAGACAATAGTGCCTCCCTGCCCATCGCTCTTGAAATTCCAATTCAGGTCCATCCCCGAAAACAGCAAGGTGGCACTTGCGGCACCGTTGCTGAAATCGACCACGCTGATATTCGAACTGTTGTCGTAGTGGACGGTTGCCGACATCGAGGATGTGAAGGGTAGATCCTTCAGGTCGATGAGGTTCCCCGGCGAAAGCGGCGCCCCCGGGGACGAACCTGCGATCAACCCGTGGAACCTGGCCGACTGATCGAGGACCAGCGTGCCAGCTTCCGTGTCGAACGACACGGTTATGCCGGAGAACGATCCATTCAAGAACTGCCCCGAAACCGAAGCTCCGATCTCCAGGATCGCCTTGTCTGCAATTTCGAAAGATCCCGTGCCTTTGACGTCGCCCTTAAAGTCCCCTGTAGCAATGCGATTGCCAAGGAACGCCCCAACTTCGACAGTCCCGTTGTTCAGTACATCGCCTTCGACGACAAAGGGCGACCCGGCACCGATCGAAAGCGTCGCGCCTGCATCAACGACCAGGCTCCCAATATCAACACGGGCAGTGCTGGTGACGACATACGCTCCCGCCGCATCGAGCACCGCGGAGTCAATGACCCCTGGGACGCCGGCGCTCCAGTTCGTAGCGGCATTCCAGACCCCGTCGCTCGAATTGGTCCAGTGGGTGGAGCTCGGCGTCGAAACCGATGATGATGTCGGCGGCGTCCGCTCATTTTCCACAGTTGAGATCGTCGGGACCAAGCCCTGATGGCGGCTCGTCAAAGACGTCGAAGACAGCAGAGCAGACAATCGCGACTGGAAAGATGGGAAGAGACGGGGCAAGGCGCCGCGCAAGTCTGGCAGATCGCCCGAGCGGGCCCCAGACGACGCGCGGGCGAAACCGGCGTCCCCAACTGGAAGCGGCAGACGCGAATCCTCGCTCGCCGAGGGATCAGCAAACGGTTGGCTCCAGAGGACGGATGGATCGGGGCCATCGAACGCATTCCAGAACGCCGATTCTGGCCAAAAGGCGGGGGTAAGTTCCCCTGGGAAAACGGCCCGGGCTCCCCGACCAAAGACGTTCGCCTTTTGCACAAGCATGGCTAAACCGATTAATTAAACGAACCTTATCGATTTAATTCTATTTTAAACCGTCCGTCAATTCAATGTGCACATCATTCAGGTGATTTATAATTATCGGCTTGGTACCGCTATTATTGCGAAGCGTAATGCGGCAGCCGAGTGATTTCGTTCAGATATTTGCCATAACCGCTCTTCTCCAGCGGCTGCGCGAGCGCTAGCACCTGATCACGATTGATGAAGCCGAGTCTGAAGGCGACCTCCTCGAGGCAAGCAATCTTCATTCCCTGCCGCTTTTCTAGGGTTTGCACGAACATCCCTGCGTCGACGAGAGACTCGAACGTGCCGGTATCCAGCCAGGCAAACCCCCGCCCCATGCGCTCGACGTGCAGCGCGCTGGCCGAAAGGTAGCGCATCTGAAGATCGGTAATCTCGAGCTCTCCGCGGGGCGATGGCTCGACGCGACGAGCGTAGCGGACAACCCGGTTGTCGAAAAAATAGAGCCCCGTAATTGCCCAGTTCGAAGCCGGTCGTTTGGGTTTCTCCTCGATCGAGACAGGGCGGTCCGCCTCATCAAACGCGACCACGCCATATCGTTCTGGGTCTCGCACGTGATAAGCGAAAACCGTGGCTCCTTCTTCACGTCCCGCCGCCTTGGCAAGCAGTTCACTCAGGCCATCGCCGAAGAAGATATTGTCCCCAAGCACCATCGCCACACGATCGCTTCCGATGAAATCGGCACCAACGATGAAGGCGTCCGCGAGACCGGCGGGACGGGCTTGTTCGGCGTAGCTGAGCCGAATGCCCCATTGGCTCCCGTCGCCCAGCAACCGCTCGAACTGACACCGGTCGGACGGCGTGGTGATAATCAGAATTTCGCGGATCCCTGCCAACATCAGAGTCGACAGGGGATAATAGATCATGGGCTTGTCATAGATCGGGAGCAACTGCTTGCTGACGACGCGCGTGATCGGATAGAGGCGCGTTCCGCTGCCGCCAGCAAGCACGATTCCCTTCAGCATTGGTTTCTCCTTCTCCGGCTAGCTGATCGAGACAGGCTTCGAGCGAATGGCGCCAGGGCGCCAATCGAATCCCGAACACGCGTTCGGCCTTGGATGAGTCGAGGCGCGAGTTTCGAGGCCGACGCGCAGCGGTCGGAAACTCTTCCGTCGAGATCGCCTCGAGCGCCGGAATCCGCTCTCCGCGACGGGAGCGCGCGTCGAAGATCGCCTGCGCAAAGTCATACCAGTTCGTCTCGCCTCCGCCAGCAAGGTGGAAGATGCCGGCCGTCGCCCTGCGATCGTCCGTTACTGACCGTTCTGCGATCCGAAGCACGGCCTCCGCGAGGTCGAATGCATAGGTCGGATTTCCATGTTGGTCCCGAACAACCCTCACAATGGGCTGGCTCTCACATAGCCGCAGCATCGTTCGAACGAAGTTGCTGCCATGGGGAGAGTAAATCCACGAGCTCCTGATCACGGTTGCGAGCGGGTGCGCGGCCAAAACAGCAGCCTCGCCGGCGAGCTTCGACGCGCCGTAGACATTCAACGGCGCGGGAATGTCACTTTCGTCGTAGGCATCCGGTTTCGCACCGTCGAACACATAGTCGGTCGAGAGATGGATGAGTGGAATGTTCATCTGCCACGCGACATCTGCCAGCGCCGCCGCGCCGTCGCGGTTGATGCTGAACGCTTTCGCTGCTTCGGATTCGGCCTGATCTACCGCGGTGTAGGCTGCCGTATTGATGATCGCAGTCGGCCCGACCGACGCGATGAGCTTGTCGATCCCCTCGCGGTCCTCCAGATCGAGCTCTCGACGCCCGAGGGCCACCACAGGCAGACCGCGCATTGCACCGAGATCAAGAAGACACCTTGCCAACTGACCATTCCGTCCGGCGATGAGGATGGGTCGATCTGTCATCTTCACCTCAGTGTTGGGCAGCCAGGAGACCCAGACGCGCGCCGTCATAGACACCGCAGCGCGCACGCTCCCACCATGCGCGATTCTTGAGATACCATCCGACGGTTTCGGCCAGCCCCTCTTCAAAGGTTCTCGTCGGTTCCCAGCCAAGTTCGCGATGTGCCTTCGACGCGTCGATCGCATAGCGCGCATCGTGTCCCGGACGATCCGGCACGAACGTAACAAGAGATCGTCTCGCTCCCGCGCCCGGCGACAATCGATCCAGCACGTCGCAAATCTGGGTGACGACCTCCAAGTTGGATCGCTGGCTATCTCCTCCAAGATTGTACTTCTCGCCCGGTTTCCCATCGTACAGCAGTCTTATCAAGCCGGTGGCATGATCATCGACGTGAAGCCAGTCGCGAATATTTCTGCCGTCGCCATAGACTGGTAGAGGCTTCCGGTCGATCGCATTGAGGATTGTCAGCGGAATGAGCTTTTCCGGGAACTGGTACGGCCCGTAGTTGTTCGAGCAATTCGATACGATGACCGGCAGACCGTAGGTTCGAAACCACGCGAGCGCGAGGTGGTCCGAGGCGGCCTTGCTGGCCGAATACGGCGAACTGGGCCTGTAGGGCGTGTCCTCGCGAAACAAGTCGTCGGGCCCTAGTGAACCGTAGACTTCGTCCGTCGATACATGGATGAAGCGGAATTTCTTGCGTCTCAGAAGCGGCAGGTGCTCGTAATAGGTCCTGGCGGCCTCCAACAGCGTGTAGGTGCCAACTATATTGGTGTTGACGAAGGCGTCGGGCCGGGTGATCGAACGGTCGACGTGGCTTTCTGCGGCCAGATGTATAACCGCATCCGGCTCGTAATCGGCGAATGCGAGATCCATAACCTCGCGATCGCAGATGTCGGACTGCAGGAACGCATAAGATTCCCGCGTCTCGATGCTCGCCAGCGCGGCTGGGTTGGCTGCGTATGTCAACTTGTCGACGTTGATGACTGCGGCACCAGTCTGCAACACCAGACGGCGACACACCGCAGAACCGATAAAGCCCGCTCCGCCGGTCACCAGGATACGCATTCTACTCGTCTCCACTACTCAAAAGCGAAACCAAGCTGATTAAACGCAGGAAGGGTTTGGTCCTTTGGCGACACCTGAGCCTGAGAGATTGTCACGGGCCACTTGATCGCTAGCGTCGGATCAGCCCAATAGACGCCGCCGTCGTAGCTCGGGGCGTAGACCTGGTCGACCTTGTACAAGACGACGGTCTTGGGTTGCAGCGTACAGAAGCCATGCGCGAACCCCTTCGGAATGAACACCTGCTCACCGCTTTCACTATCCAACTGGATGGCGATATGCTTGCCGAAGTTGGGCGATGACCGCCGGAGATCGACGGCAATATCGAGAATGGCCCCGTTCAACACCCGTATGAGTTTCGCCTGGGCGAAGGGCGGTCGCTGGAAGTGCAGGCCACGCACCGTGCCGATCCGGTCTGAGCTGGACTGATTGTCCTGCAGGAAGTCGTGGAGGATACCCTTTTCGGCAAAAGCTGATCGCTGGAATGTCTCACAGAAGTAGCCGCGGCCGTCGGCAAACCGATCTGTTCGAACTACTTTGACATCAGGGATCGCCAAGGATCGCAGTTCCAGCATTAGGTACTCCTGCCGGCCCTCACTTCAGAATCGGATTTTCCATGCGGGGCGCATAATCCCCGATGGAATTAATTCTTTGCCAGGCCGGCCCGCCTCTAACCATCGCATTATTTTTGATAAAACACTGGATAGACCGCAAGCAATTGAAATACCTTACTGTTTTCCCGCATTCGACCAAAACTGACGCGCTAATTTATTTTCACTCTCCTTTCAATTAATATATGATTCATTTAATTTGGCAAGAAGATTTTTATAAGGTATATAATCCCTCGCCGCCCGTACGTCCTTTAAACGCTGGTCTGCGGGCGGGCGGCCTCAACGTGGCTCAGTCGGATAGGTACGTGATGCTCCAGAACAATCTTCAACACACGGATAAACTGCGGCTGGCGGTGAACGGGCTTGCTCAACCCGTCCAGGCAGACAGCGGAGGGATCAACGACGTCATCAATTTCGCTATCGGGCTTCTGCGACGCCAATATCTCGTGATCCTTGTCACTGCTGGGCTCATCACTGCGGCCAGCGTGCTCTATCTCCGGCTGGTATCTCCAACCTATACGGCGCAGGTTCAGATCCTGTTAGCCAATCCAAGGCCCCAGTTTGTCCAGCAGCAATCGCTCGTCGCCGAGCCGGCATTCGATCTCAGTCAGATCGAGACCCAGCTTCAGCTCCTGAGATCAAGGGCAATTGCGGTTGCGGTAATCGACCAGTTGAAACTGACGGACGATCCGGACTTTAAGGCGTCGGGGCCATCTCTACAGTCGCTCTGGCAGCGAATCCGATCATTCGCCTCGAATGGACCGAAGAAGGAAGGGCCCTCGGATACGCAGGGCGAACCATCGGACTCTATAGTAGACGCATTTCTCAGCCGGCTTTCAGCGGGACGTATCGGGTACAGCAACATAATTGAGATCAGTTTCAATTCGAGCAACGCGGTTCGGGCCGCGGAGATCGTCAACGCCGTAGCCAAGGCCTATGTTGCGGACCAGCTCAACGCAAAGTTCGACGCAAATCGCAGGGCAACAAGCTGGCTGCAGGAGAGGCTGCGCGACCTTGGTGACCAGGCCCTCACTGCACAACGGGCCGTCGACGTCTACAAGGCCCAGAACAATATTGTTTCTCTGGATGGAAAGCCCATCGACGAGCAACAGATCACGGAGATCAACAATCGATTGGCTGCCGCACGCGCCCAGACCTCTGAGGCCACGGCCAAATTGGCTCGCTATCAAACTCTCCTTACTTCGTCCGATCCGAAAAATCCGGCCTCGATGGCCAATCTGGATGCCGTCGGGGCCGATGCGCTGAACAGTCAGATCATCACGGGGCTGCGCCAGCAGTATCTAGAACTCATGAGACGCGAGGCCGAGTTGTCCGCCAGGGTCGGTCGCGACCACCTGGCAGTCGTCAATGTCCGGAACCGCGCGCGAGAATTTCGTGTCTCCATTTTCGACGAAGTCAGGAGACTTGCCGAAGTCAGCCGAAGCGAATTCGAACTCGCCAAACAGCGCCAGGAAGAAGTCGAAAAGCAGCTGTCCAAGGCCGTTTCGCAGTCTCGTTCAGTCAATTCTGCCGAGTTGACTATCAAGGATCTAGATAGCCGGGCGAAGGGCTTGCGTAGCCTGTACGAGACCTTCTTGCAGCGTTACATGGGCTCCGCACAGCAGGAGACATTTCCTGTCTCAGAAACGCGGCTCCTTTTTCCCGCTTCGCCGCCGCCAAGCAAAAGCAAGCCAAAGACAAGGCTGGTACTGGCGCTGGGCATCCTTGGCGGTCTTGGAGTGGGCATCGGCTTGGCGCTCCTCAGAGACCTCATGGACCGCGTCTTTCGTACCTCCTCCCAGCTGGAAACTGTGTTGGAATTGCCTTGCCTATCTTTGGTCCCGTTGTTACCGGCCCGCAAGTCTCCGAAGCCGTCAGTTCGACTCCTGAAAACCGATGATGATAACCAGCAGCGGATAGTTTCGTCTCCAACCGCAATTCACCGGACCGTAGTCGGGATGCCGCTATCTCGATATACGGAGGCAATTCGTTCTATCAAGCTGGCCATCGACCACAATCCAGCGAAAATCTGCTCCCAGGTCATCGGCATTACCTCGGCCCTCCCGAATGAGGGGAAGACTACGATTGCGGCCTCGCTCGCGCAATTGATCGGGCACACCGGCAAGAGAGCCATCATCGTCGACTGCGACCTTAGGAATCCCTCACTAACAGCTACCTTTGCGCCCAAGGCTGTCAGCGGAATCATCGAAGTTGCAAACGGAACCCGGTCCCTCGCGGACGCCATTTGGCGGGATCCGACAACCAACCTTGCATTTCTGCCCGCTGTGCGGCGGGGACCCCTGCTTCACACCAGCGAAATTCTCTGCGCGGACGCGATAAGCAAGCTGTTCGACCGTTTGCGAGCTGACTATGACTACGTCATCGTCGACCTTCCTCCCCTGACCCCGTTGGTTGATGTCCGAGCCACTTCATCTCTCATTGACTGCTACATTCTGGTTGTTGAATGGGGCCGTACCAAAATAGATGTCGTGCAGCACGCACTGCACACAGCACCCAACATTCACGAGTCGCTGATTGGGGCAGTACTCAGCAAAACCGATACCAAGGCAATGGCTCGATATGACGGTCATCGGAGCTACTATTATCATGACAGCCACTACATCCGTTATGGACTTTCCGGCTCTTGAGGGCGTCTCGTAGCGGCCTCCGCGTTCTCCGGCCAGTGGATCGGCGGAGTGGCCGCACTACACGATGAGGTTCACATGATTATCCGCCTTGTCATGTTGGCCGAGTTAGTGGCGATTACCGCGGCGCTCGCGATGCCGGAAAGCCTGCAAAGCTGGGTGTTGGCATCCTTCGTACTTGCAACGGCCGCACTAGTTGTAGCGATCTTTCCATCGTCCACCTCCCTCGGGCTCTCCAAGCTGCTCCGGCCCGGTCTCGTCGTTGTACTCGTGGCTCCGGCGCTCTGGATGGCATTACAGGCAGTGCCGATGCCCATGGGCACATTCGGCAATCCCATTTGGGCCACTGCATCGGCCGCCCTGAACGAGTCGCTCGCCGAAATAGTCACAGTCGATACCAGGGCTACTATGGTCTCGCTCTCGCAGTATTGTGCAGTGCTCGCCGCGGCCCTCCTCACCGCGGTCATCGCGCTTGATCGATACCGCGCGGCGCAAGTCCTTCATATTCTCCTGTCGATAGCCACGATAGCCACTGCTATGTGGTTCGGTAAGGAAACAACTGGTATCGCCGGGCCCGATGGCTCAACCGTCGCTGTGCTCGGCGTTTTGCTCTCCTGGGCGACGGCAATACGAGCGGTCGATCAGCTACGACGGCACAGTCGGCCCGGAACAATCGCGCCAGCCCCGCTCCCTGCTCTGTTCGCGGCCATCATCGCAATGATCGTCTGCCTGGCCGCGCTGCTCAGCCGGGCCAACTCCACCGCCGTCGTTTCTGCCCTCCTCGGATCAGGAATCTTGCTATCGGTATTCGCTATTCGCAGGTGGTTCTTGGGCTTGTGGGGTACCGCCGGCATTTTCGCAACAGCCGCAATATTCTCTATTGCCAGCGTCACGGTCATTCCGTTCAGAACGAACACCGATCTGACAATCGCCTTGTCAACGAGCAGCCAGATCGCGACAGAACGGATGCTGCAGGACGTCGCGCCGGCAGGATCCGGTGCGGGCGCTTCGGCGGTCCTCTTGCCGATTTATCGCGACGTTGGAACCGGCGCCACGCGAGAACGGCCAACCGCCGCCGCAGCCATCGTTATAGATATGGGCTGGGCCTTCCTTTGCGGTCTCGTAATTATAGCAATGCTCGGCGCCTGCATTCTGGTCAGGCGTTCCCTTTCTCGAGCTCACGATTACGTGTACCCGGCCCTGGGCGCCGGCGCTACGATGGCGCTGACGATGCTAGCGTTTGCCGACCACGGAATTCTGGGTTTGGGCGCGTCGCTTTTGGTCGCTGCGCTTTTTGGACTGGCGTTCGCTCAAAGCCTCCCCGGCGCGGGCCGAGACGCCATGTCCGCGGAATGGAAGGCGCCTTCGGAGCGGATGGCAGGTCCGGCTCCGGCGTCGCCTCCAAAGTTCGCGTCATCATTAACCGCCATTTGGCCCCGCGCTGCCCTGATGCTGCTTGGAATCGCGCTGATCATGCAGGCAGTATGGATGGTCCCTCCCGAGTGGTATCTCGGTGGTCAATCGTCTTTGTCGACAGCCCTATCGACAATAGCACCACGGCCGTACGGGATCTCGAAACCGGTTTCAGTTGCGGCAGCACGTGAAGATTTATCTCTCCGGGGAGAAGTGAGATCCAGCTTGGATTCGGCACCAGCTGCGGACGAACAAAAGACGGATTCTCCAGCGGCTTCAAAAGCGTTTGCTCGTGCATTGCGCTCTTCGCCGCTCCGCGGCGACATTTGGCTCTTGCTCGCAGCCGCATCGAAGCACAATTTGGCTCAGTCTAGCACGGCAGCGATGCTCAAGATGTCGTGGTACACCGCGCCCAATGAGTTGGATCTGCTTCCGTTGAGGCTGTCCGTCGCGCTTGCTACAGATGCAGTGCTACGGGACTTCGAGTTCCGTGACTTGATCAAACGAGACGTCCTCCTCGTCGTTACGCATCAGCCTATCGTGAGCCCAGTGCTTGCGGCCGCATACCGGTCGGCTTCGGCCGACGGGAAGGTCTATCTCGAGAGCCTGATTTCAGAGCTGGATCCCTCGTACCTCGACAAGATACACGCGCGGAACTCCCGACAGGGATCTCGGTAAATTCCTCTGAGCGTCACGGAACGTTAGATAGCCAAGGCCGGGATTTTTTTCTTGATAAATTCAGTTAATTAATAATATATTAAATATTAACTCACTGGTGTCCGAGAATGAACTTCGTGAACCGACATTTCCCCGATCGGGGGGTTACGGATCGGGTCAGTCCCGGGCCGGCAGTGTCCCGCCATCAGAAATGGCCTCTCCGTTATGACTCGGTTGAATACGTGGCGCTCTGCGCGGATATTGCGACCATTTTGTTTGCGAGCGTCGCTTCTACATTGCTGCATCAGGCTAAAAATGGACAAGCCGCAGGCGACTTGAGCGCTGCAACTGGCTTGGCGCTGGTCAGCGCGGCTTATCTCGTTTGCGTGCTGAAGGCCCAGGGCCTTTATCAGCCAGTTGAGCTCCTCGCCCTCCGAAACCAAATACGCGCCGTCTGTATGGCTTGGACGTCGTTGCTGCTCTTCATTTGGGCCGTGTCCGGCTTTGCGGTTCGCCCGGAGTCTTCTCAGCAAGCAGCCCCGCTTTTCGCCGTCTTGGGCCTCGGCTTGCTTATGGCCGAGCGGTGGGGAGTCAAGGCGCTTCTCGGAAGGGGACTCAGCGGCAGAAAGTTCGCCGAGACAAATATTGTTCTGATCAGCGATCAACCACTATCGAAGAACGCGGGGTTATCTGAAGCGCTCGCCATGCACGGTTATTGCGTCAAGGGACGGTTCAGCTTGCCTCCAATGGGCTTTGGTCCTGTCTGTCGAAGGCGGCTCACCGCCCGCGTGATCGATTACATTCGCAGTTGCCAGCTTGAGCAGGTGGTGGTGGAAGCTAAGCCGGAACGATGGCACGAACTTCGGGCCCTCATTGCCGATTTACGGGTATTGCCGTTCCCGATCATGTTTGTGCCGGTCGGCACACCATCCGAATTGCTTCGACATCATACGCGAAGTCTTGGAAGCGCCGTTTGTGTAGAACTTCAGCCCGGCCCCCTCACACGGCTGGAATGCGCGACGAAGCGGATGATTGATATTATTGGCGCGGGACTCGGGTTGGCGATACTTGCGCCGCTGCTTGCGTTGGCCGCGGTCGCGATCAAACTGGATTCTCCAGGCCCCATATTCTTTCGGCAGAAACGCTGTGGCTTCAACGGCCGGACCTTCTTGATCCGCAAGTTCCGGACCATGCATGTGCTCGAGGACGGGCCCGTGATCCTTCAGGCTCACCACGCCGATCGACGTGTCACCCGCGTCGGCAAATGGTTGCGGCGGTCAAGCTTCGATGAACTGCCACAGTTGCTAAATGTTCTTGACGGCAGCATGTCGCTGGTGGGTCCGCGTCCCCATGCCTTGGCCCACGACGGGGAATTTGACAAGCTCGTGCGAAACTACGCGTTTCGCCGCAGGGTCAGGCCAGGACTGACCGGATGGGCCCAGATCCACGGCTGCCGCGGTGCAACACCCACAGCGTCCATGATCGAAGCACGTGTACAATACGATCTCTGGTACATCGACAATTGGAGTCTTCGGCTGGATCTCGCAATCGTGTTGCAGACTCCGATGGAGGTCTTGCGGGGCCGCAACGCCTACTAGGCGCGATCCCCGCTCAAAGCGCCAAGGTGCGCCAGCCCGCTGGCGCGGCGACGCTTCACGCCCGCTGCCGAAGCTTCGGAGTCGCTGCCCCTATGCGAAACTCCTCGATCCGTCGGCCGGATTTCATGGCAGCAACCAACCACCGCGGCCGCTTGCCACGTCCTGACCAGGTTTCAGAAGTCTGGGGGTTGCGATATTTAGGCAGCACGCGCGGATATTTGCGCCTCTGCTTGCCGGTCGGGGAGACGGCCGGCCCGCCTGTTTCGAACACGGCCATTCCCCCTCCGAGAACCGCCAGGCGCTTCTCCAGTTCCTGCTTTTCCGCCTTAATCCGATCCGACAAAATGCCGCTAATTTCCTCATGAAGCGACCATAGATCGTCCAGAGACATCGCTTCTAGTTCGAGCTTCTTGGTCGACATGCTAGCATCCTGTAGTTGCGCCCATTTAATATTGTCCCGGTCGGCTAATCAAGAACCAAGTAGTCAGCTTAAACAAAAATATGTGGAACCGAACGGCAAGTTCGTGCTCCACATAACTGCGCCGCCGGTTCTAATCAAGACAAAAAAATGAACTTATCCGCTCAATTTAATAGCGACCAAAGTAACATTACGCGCCTTACGTGCACCGATGCCCCGACTCAAGTGAAGAACGACACGCTAAGCCGGGCCTGGGATCAATCTGCCATGCCGCACTTTCGACAAATATGAACGGCACGCGAGGCCGCACTGCTTCGTTCTTAGTAAAATACGACCATGAACCCTCGGCAACCTGGAGCTTACGACTGCGATACCCTCAGCGCGAGCCATCGCAGCCGGATTTGCGGCTTTAAAGCCTGGATATCAATCGATCTTGCCGCGGGAGCGATGAACCGGCTGATCGCTTCCTGAAGGCGCCCCAGAGGGCAATCGATAACATCTAAATGTTTCTCGCCGGACCGCATTAAAAACTAATAAAAATAATCCTCGCAATAAATAATTAAATAATATATTATTATTTATTGTCACGCCAATTTGAAAGACCAGCCTTGGACCTATCCGTATTTGCCGCTCGAAAACGATACTCGGCCTGGAGTGACAAGGTAGTCGGGAGCGTGGGTTGAACGGTGACGAGAATGCTATGCGCAGGCAAGATCTCGAAGCCATGGATTTTGAAGAACTATGGCTCCTCCACGAGGAGCTAACAAAGATTCTTGCTGAAAAGATCACGGCCGAAAAGCGGGAGCTGGAGAAGCGCCTGGCGCAACTCAATCAACCGGAACAGGTCGGTGGGCCCGAAAGCGGGGCGGCAGAGATGGGCCTAGGCCAGCCTCCCCGCCGCAAATATCCAAAGGTCGTTCCGAAATACTTCAACCCGCTCAAACCGACAGAGACTTGGTCTGGGCGTGGCAAACAGCCGCGCTGGCTGGTCGCCGCGCTACAATCAGGACACACATTGGAGGAGTTCAGGATTCACGAGAACGGTGAAGCCTCCAACCAGAATGCTGGTGGTCAGGGGCATTGATAGCCTTGCCACTGCAAATCCCCGCATGCGCGAAATCGTTAGATTCACGGATCCGGAAGCTGGCACTCGCTCGGAACGCGGCCAATTGAAAGCGTTCGCTTCGGAGCCGCCTCCCTAACGGAGGAGCTTGTGATTTTAGGCCTTCCCTGTGCGCACCGCGACGGCCGCCTTCAACAGAAACTGCAGGGTTCCCATCCTCGGCAGGGACCACAATCCACGCCGGCGCGCAGTGGGTTGGATGGGGTCATTCGCCACCTTCCGGTAGTTTCCGAGATCCAGCATCATCATTGCGAGGAAGGGCACGCGTGTGGCCGGAAATCGTGCTTGCATCAACTGTCGCATGAACTGCAGACGGGGAATCAGCCGAGAGCGCAACTCTTGCGGAATCTCGACGCCAAGCAACTCAGCAAGAGCAAACAGCTGGGTTTCAACCGCGTTCTTCATCAATTCGCCCGAAACAAGAGAGGCAAGCTCTTTCCAATCCAGGCCCTCGGCAGAATTGCTCATATCGCGCAATTCAACAAGGTGCCGCAGGTCGAGGTCGCCCAGCCAATAACCGTAGTCTTGAAATTGATCATGGATGATCAACATGAGCGCCCGGTAGGTAGGCGCGGGGATATACACGCGTCCGCGCCCCAGCGGCGCGGGCACACAATGGTTCAGCGGGTGCCCGAAGCTCCGGTAGAGGTACGCAGGACCTGGAGCTGCCCGCTGCAGGTCGATGGTCCCGACATCCTGCGAGCGATTCAGCTCGACATGCCATCTGTGGCTTTCGGGAGGGGTCTCATAGTCAACATCGTAGCCAATTGCGCATAGAGCGGAGACTGCCATTCTGGCTTCGTCCGGCATAACCATAATGTCCAGGTCGGACATTAGCCGAACGCCTCGTCGCTCTTCAGGTGCGGTCACCAGCGTCGATGCCCCCTTGAGCATGATTGGCGTAATTCCCAGGTCGTTCATCGCAACGACGGCTTCTTCGAGTTGAGCGACGAGCCGATTGTTGCGCAGCACGTTTCGGCCGTGGATCTGGCGAATATACCCGCAGACGTCCTCCGACAGGATCGGTGCAAATTTGTCGACAAAATCGATGAGCGCCGGTGTCGTCAGAGTCTGATTTGCGAGCCCGATTACGGACGTCCATTCGACATCGACAGGTGGCATGCCTTGCAGGCAATTGCAAAGGCTCGTCAGCGCCGCGCTATGCCTTGCCATTGCATAGATCCATAAGCACGCGGCGAGCGTCCACGGCCTCGCAATAGGTGAGTTGAAGCGATGGCGCGCCCGCGACGATCCGCTTCAAAGCGAAAAAGCCGGCCTGCGAAAGTCTCCCGTCAGCAGCAAATCCGTTGTCGATGAGCCGCTTCATCGAATCCAGTTGATCTATCGCGGTTAGTTCGGCCGGACCACTCGCGACACGGTTCAAGAAGATGATCCAGCTTGCGGAAAAGCTTTGGTGGTACGCATCCGCAATGGGTACGTATCGCACCAGAACACCGTCGGAGCGGCAATGCGTCGCGTCGTACCGGCCGCCATGTAGTCGCGAGAGCAAGTCCCACGATCCCTCCTTGAGGGTGAGAGCAAACGGGATGCCGCAGATCGCTCCGTCAGCGCCCACCAGCGCAACGTCATCGCCGGCGTACCGAAGTCCGGCATCCACCAGCTGCAATGTGAGGGTAGACTTTCCAGCTCCCGGTTGGCCGCACAACAATAGGCCCATACCGTCCTTCACAAGAGAAGCGGCATGAAGGGAGAAGGTCCAGCGATCGCTTCGAATAAGCCGCTCGGTGATGTGAGCTTTGATCGTTGGGGCAAGCGCTTCGACTTGACATCTGGAGATGCTGGAATCCTCTCCGCGCAAGAGCACTTGCTCGTCCAGCATCATTGCCTCGATCGCAATGTCGTCGTCGCCGCCGGCGTTCTGGTCCGAAACACAAAACAGCGAACACAGCCGCCTCAAGAGATCCCGATTTGCAGCCCGGACCCCTATTCGGTGCCGGCCTAGTATCGCTGAGAAGGCAAAATCGGTCGGCATTCGCCAGTCGACCTCGAGCAACGCTCGATCGATCCAGACATCTACGACCTGTCGGGTGAACTGGCGCGCGGTCTGCTCGTCAATACCTAGCGTCTCAAGCCCCTTACAAGTGTCTTCAAGAGAGGCGCCTTGCGCCAGCTTACACCAGATGAATGCCCCTACTCGGTCCAGTTCAAAGATCTTCTGCCCTGCTTCGCTGAAGAGCATTGATCGACCGTCCAGCAGCGCGAACACTGCATCCGAAGCTGGTCTCAACACCATCTCTGCCGACGATCTTTCCAGCACGGCTCCAACCAATGTGAAGAAATCTGCCTCGTTGCGACGAGGCGACGACAGCGCCCGGGATGCTAGCGTCGCGGAGCCACGAAGTTCAATCTGAACCGTCCGCGGCGCGGCAATTCCCGTCTGCCGGGCGCAAGTGACCCAATCGGTCTCGTTTCGAAAGACAATCCGGTCCGGCATGCCACAGCTGGCCGCCCCTACCCCCTCCCTCCGGAGAAATGTTCAACACCTGCTCTCAAAGAAAGCGCGCTCGCGCTCGACCGATGAGCATCCAGGAGGTACCGATAGGCTTCGCGATCGGCACTGCGTTCTCGCAGAATGCGCTCCTTCTCGCCAATACCTACCAATTCGGCACGCATCTGGGCCAACTGCGGCGCATCGGGGGCGAAATCGTACTCGCTAAGAGTTAAATCCCACATTGTCTCCTCCAGCCGAACGAAACCTGGACGAGCTTAGCTTACGTGATCGGCGGCAATTAACAACGATATTTACAGCAGTACCATATAATCAAAATTTATTTCATATTTGAACCGAACCTAGCCACCCGTTACGAAAGCTAAATGGCGGCGCGCACCGAACTGATGGCAGGTGGCGAGGGATGGGCTGATCGTGCGAAGGGCCCGACCTTTTCGATGACGACATCCCGCCGCGACAGCCCGCAAAATAAATCGGTCTAGAGTCGCAAACCGGACCGACAACACGAATTTAATTGCGCAATAAATGTAAAAAGATAATGTTAACGAATTGCGTGAGGGGGGAGTGAGACCAGTGATCCGGTTGGCTGATCTGTCCGTCAAGAGGAAGATATTGGCTTCGTTGCGAGCAGAATATTTGGCACGAAGCCGCAGGGATTTGGACATGCTAATTGTGAGGGGCCTCCCAGAAGCCTTCGGTTGAAGCCGAAGCCTCATTTCATAGGCCTGCCGGAATCAAAGCCGGCGGTATCTCGAGAATTCGCCAAGCAGGAATCCGGTCGGTTGGAGAAGCGTCGTCACGAGCAAGCCGCCCTTTGCTCGACAACGACCCCGGGTGCGATGCCCCCCAAGTAAACCCGCACCGACGAGAGCGCACTCCAGCCGACCGGCCCCTTTTTCAGCAGTATGTTTCTGGGAGGCTCACATGGGTATGGTCATGGTCGAGTGTCCGCAAACGGGTCGCGCGATTCCTACCGGCATCAAATCCGATCGCGAGACTTTCCTGCGGAGCATTGTGTTTTTCGGCAATACCCGTTGCCCAATCTGTGAGGCCAATCATAACTGGTTCGCCCGCGAGGCCTGGGTCGAAGAGTCAATCGTCCGGACGGTGGATATCCTTCGTGCGGCTCCTTCGCGCTGATGCAAATGCCAAGGCCGTTTCATAGAGCGCGTCCAAATTCCCTTTTCCGATGCGAGCATTTTGGTGCAATGCACTAGAGTGCTCGAAAATATTTCTGCGTATCGTCGTAAAGCGAACGGACGGCTCCGGGATCCATTGCTTAAAAGTTATTGGCACGTCGTCACAAATTCGATCTTCCCGTCACGGATTCGGCAAGGCCTGTTGGGGTGTTATAGTGAGTAGTGGGGTTTGCAGCCTGGCTGTTCTGCATCATACAGCGATCGAGCTCGTTAACCTGCTCGCTCAATTGAGGCGGCTCCGGGAGAGAGTACGAGGGGCGGAAGCACGGCGCTCGGGAGACAGACGGCAATCGGCGTCGCGTGCACGAAGGCCCCGAGCAACGAGATATCGCACGCGAACGATTCCCAAGTCAGTGCAATTCTGATCGCCATGCTGGCTGAATCAAAGCCCAGCATGGATGCGCAAGGCCTATTCACCGCAAGCGTGCCGTGTCCTCTCTAGCCCGCTTTCGACAGGCGCCGGCTCCACTTGCCTTCGATGGACTTTCTTTGATCTACCGGCGCACACATCGCGCCCACGAGAGCGGAGGCCATACGCGCCACTTGCACAGCGGCATACATCGCAGGCTTGAACCCTGATTCCGGCTTTCATCACGACTAAAGCCGCATCACAACAGTCGGCGCAGAGCGCGTTAGCGCGAGTCCGATCGAGCTTTCCAGTTTCCTCGCTTCATACTTCCGGCTTCGTTGGACGGAACACATCGACGACTTTGGAACCGCTGGCTGTGAAGTGGCTCACATTGCGCAGGGCAATATACGTGTATCCGTCGTGCTGGGTGGACATGGCAGACGGAGATGCGCATGAAACGCCTCATGCTCTCGCTCATTGCAGCCTTGGTTCTCGCCGGTACGGCCACTGGCGTGCTCAGATCGCACGCACTGTTCCATTTCGGTCAGAGAGGCATGCCATCCATCCAGGAAATGCAGACGGCTCAGGCGGGCAAGCTCCCCGAACAGGAGATGCAGGACCGCTCTGTCCTGTTTGCGAAAGAACCGGCTCAGTAGAGCGCACCGTCCGCTCTCAGCTGTCCCGTTTTACTCGGCCGCCGCGGTTGCGGGTTGCGGCCGTCCGTCGTTCGGTCCGGTTCGCGCCTTCTCCTCGTCGAGCCAGAGGCTGTGGTGTTCGCGCGCCCAGTTGACGTCGACCTCGCCTGAGCCCATCGCCTCGAACGCACCTTCCATTCCGATGGTGCCAATATAGATGTGCCCGATCATCGCCGCGACAAACAATACGGCCACGATGGAGTGGACGATCTGGGCCATCTGCATGGCCTCAATCCCGGTCATATAGAACGGGAACATCAGCGCGTACCCCGTGATTGCAACCAGACCGCCGCCGATCACGACGATCCAGTAGATCATCTTCTGGCCGGCATTGAAGCGATAGGCCGGCGGATGATCGTGACCGATCAGGCCGCCGCCGCGCCTGGCCCAATCGACATCCACCTTGTTCGGGATATTGCCGCCGATCCACATCAGGAAGATCAGGACGACGCCGATGGTGAACGGGAAGCTCAGATAGTTGTGGGCGTACTTTGCCCATTGCGACCATTCGGAGAAAGCTTCGAAGCCGATCAGCGGCAGCAGCAATGGCCGGCCGAACGTGATGTTCAGCCCGGAAATAGCCAGGACAATGAAGCAACTCGCAGTCATCCAGTGCACGAAGCGTTCAAACATGTTGAAGCGCACGATGGTGCGGCCCGACCGTCCGGCTTGGAGACGTACCATCCCGACGGTGAGATAGAAGATCACAATGATCGCGATCATGCCAAGGATGGCAATGCCCCCGACCCAGCGCAATGTCACGTTGCGGAACTCACGCCATTCCCGCCCCTGCGGTTGCTCGAGAACGCCCGACCGCTGATCGGGAATGCTGACGCGACCCTGGATCCGGTTGAGCTCCTGCAAAAGCTGCTGCTCCTTGACCGCACTCGCGGTCGGATTGACCTGCTGAGCACTTGCGGGCGCCGCCATGACCAAGAGGAGCAGCGCGCACGCGCTGAAAGCCAGGCGAATGATCCTTTCAAATGACGCCATCACGTCCTCCCGGTGTTGTGCGCCCTTCGGCTGTCCATTTCAGGACTCGATTGTCTCGCGATACGCGGTCTTCCAGCCCCACGCGCCCGAGCCGTAGCCGCGCTTCATGACGCGCTCCTTGTAGATCTGGGCAATGATCTCGCCGTCGCCCGCAAGTAACGACTTGGTCGAGCACATTTCGGCACACAGCGGCAGCTTGCCCTCGGCGAGGCGATTGGCGCCGTACTTCTCGTATTCCTCCTTGCTTCCGTCGGCCTCCGGGCCGCCGGCGCAGTAGGTGCATTTGTCCATCTTGCCGCGCGAGCCGAAGTTTCCGACCTTCGGATATTGCGGCGCGCCGAACGGACAGGCGTAGAAGCAATACCCGCAGCCGATGCACAGATCCTTGGAATGCAGCACCACGCCATCGGCGGTGGTGTAGAAGCAGTTCACCGGGCACACCGCCGCGCAGGGCGCGTCGGTGCAATGCATGCAGGCCATCGAGATCGAGCGCTCGCCCGGCTTGCCGTCATTGATGGTGACCACGCGGCGCCGGTTGATGCCCCAGGGCACCTCATGCTCGTTCTTGCAAGCAGTGACGCAGGCGTTGCATTCGATGCAACGGTCGGCGTCGCAGAGGAATTTCATACGTGCCATCGTCGTTGCTCCTTATGCCGCCGCGATCTGGCAAAGCGTGACCTTGGGCTCCTGCATACCGGTCGCGGGATCGTATCCGTAGGTGGTGATGGTGTTCGCGCTTTCGCCAAGAACGATCGGATCGGTCCCCTTCGGGTAGGCGCTGCGAAGATCCTTGCCTCCCAGCCAGCCGCCGAAATGGAAAGGCATCCAGGCGACGCCCTTGCCGACGCGCTCGGTGACGAGCGCCTTCATCCTCGCCCTGGAATTGTTCTCCGCGCCCGTGACCCAGACCCAGCCGCCGTCCTTGACGCCGCGATCGGCAGCATCGGCCGGATTGATCTCGATGAACATGTCCTGCTGCAGTTCGGCAAGCCACGGATTGGTACGCGTCTCCTCGCCACCGCCCTCATACTCGACCAGACGGCCCGAGGAGAGGATGAGCGGGAACTGCTTGGCAATCCCCTTCTCCACGGCAGCCTTCTGCACCGAGAAGCCGATATTGGGCATGCGGAACTGCTTGGCATCGGGCAGCGTCGGATATTTCTCGACAAGGTCGACGCGTGGCGTGTAGATCGGCTCGCGATGGACCGGAATCGGATCAGGCAGGCCGAAGGCGTTCATGCGAGCCTTGCCGTTGCCATAAGGCACGCAGCCATGCTTGAGCGCAACCCGCTGGATGCCGCCCGAAAGATCGAGCGACCACGACACCGAATCCGGAGTGGTCGGATTGACCTTCATGATCGTGGCCATCTCCGCTTCGGTGAGATCGCTGTCCCAGCCGAGCTTCTTCAAGCTCGCCAGCGTAAATTCGGGATAGCCGTCCTGGATCTCGGAATCCTTGGAATAGGATTTTTCGGCCAGCATGCTGACCTTGCGCGTGGTTCCGTCCGGCAGCTTCTCCTCGCGCTCGATACCGAAGCGTGGTCGGAACGTGCCGCCGCCGTCCATCACCGCGAGATTGGTGTTGTAGAGCAGCGGCGTGCCGGGATGCCTGACTTCCGGCGAGCCCCAGCACGGCCACGGCAGGCCGTAATAATCGCCGCCGACCTCGGGATCGTCCTTGGGCGCGCGCATCGTCAGCATGTCGAACTTCGCCTGGTTCTTCATGTGCGCCTTGAGCCGCTCCGGCGACTGGCCGCAATAGCCGGTCGACCAGCTGCCGCGGTTCATCTCGCGCAGCACATCTTCTGCTTCAGGCAGGTTGTTCTCGACCTTGATCTTCTTGAACATCTGGTCGGCGAAGCCGAGCTTCCTGGCCACCAGATAGATGACCTCGAGGTCGTCCTTGGATTCGAAGATCGGCTTCACGATCTGCTCGCCCCATTGCAGCGAGCGGTTCGAGGCGACGCGCGATCCCTTGCACTCGAATTGCGTGGCCACCGGAAGAATGTAGATGCCATCCTTGCGGCCAGCCTCCACCGCCAGCGACGCCCAGGTCGTGGGATGCGGGTCGGCAATGACAAGCAGATCCAGCGCCTTCAGGCCCTTGAGAGACTCCGGAATGCGCGTGATGCTGTTGCTGGCGTGTCCCTGAACGAACACGGCCCGCACGTTGTCCTTCTGAGCGATTTGATCTTTCGGCAGCGTGACCGCCTCGAACCAGCGAGTCAGCGGAATGCCGGGAGTTTCCATGATCTGCTTGGAATCAAAGCGCGACTTCAGGAACTCGTAGTCGACCTCCCAGACCCGCGACCAGTGCTTCCAGGCGCCCTCGGCAAGGCCGTAGTAGAACGGCAACGTCACAATATCGAGCCCGACGTCGGTCGCGCCCTGCACATTGTCGTGGCCGCGGAAGATGTTGGCGCCCATGCCCTGCCCGCCGACATTGCCGGTCATGAGCAGCAGGATGCAGCTCGCCCGCACATTGGCGGTGCCGACGGTCTTCTGGGTCTGGCCCATGGCCCAGATCAGCGTCGACGGCTTCTCGGTGGCGAACATCTTGGCCACCCGCTTGAGCTGTTCGCCGGGAATGCCGGTGACGCGCTCGACCTCTTGCGGATTCCATTTCTCCACCTCCTTGCGGAGATCGTCGAAGCCGTAGACGCGCTGCTTGATGAATTCCTTGTCCTCCCAGCCGTTCTGGAGGATGTGCCACATGATGCCATAGAGCACCGGAATGTCGGTGCCCGGACGCATCCGCACGAATTCCGTCGCGTGCGCGGCGGTGCGCGTCATGCGCGGATCGATGACGATGAAGTTGGCCTTTTGCAGCTCCTTGCCCTCGAGCAGGTGCTGCAACGAAACCGGATGCGCCTCGGCCGGATTGCCACCCATGATCATCTGGGTCTTGGCATTGCGAATATCGTTGTAGCTATTGGTCATCGCGCCGTAGCCCCAGGTGTTGGCGACGCCGGTGACGGTGGTGGAATGGCAGATTCGTGCCTGATGGTCGGTGTTATTGGTGCCCCAGAACGCCCCGAGCTTGCGGAACAGATACGAGCCTTCATTGGTCATCTTGGCCGAGCCGAGCCAATAGACGGAATCCGGTCCGGATTTTTCGCGAACCTCGAGGATCTTGTCGCCGATCTCGTTGATCGCGGTGTCCCAGGAGACGCGCGTCCATTGCCCGTTCACGAGCTTCATCGGATAGCGCAGACGCCGCTCGCTGTGCACCAGCTCGCGCACGGAAGCGCCCTTCGCGCAATGAGATCCGCGATTGATGGGGGACTCCCAGGTCGGCTCCTGGCCGATCCAGACCCCGTTCAATACCTCCGCGGTCACGGTGCATCCGACCGAGCAATGCGTGCAGATGCTCTTCTTGACGGCGGCGCCGGCGGTCAGCGGACCCGCCACGGCCGCTTCCGCCTTGCGCACGCCTGAAACCGGCAGGGTGCCAAGTGCTGCGAGCGCGCCACCCGCAAGACCGGACCGGCGGAGGAAGGCGCGGCGATCGAGACCGATAGTCTGGCTTGCCAGGGTGTTCGCGACGGAGCCGCGGCGATCGGAACGCTGGTGAGTTCGCTTGATAAGCACGGGCGGCCTCCCTCTCAAGCCGGGTAGCGATTGACGCGGTAATAGGCCTTCACGTGGTCGGATTCCTTGTAGCGCGCCTTGCGCTTCTCATCGTCGTTCTCGCTGTCCGCTTGCGCGGAGCCGACCAGCGGCGTCGCGAGCGTCGCGCCGGCGCCGACCGTGCCGATGCCGACCTTGCGCAAGAAATCGCGGCGTCCGACCCTGGCTTTGGTTTCCTCACTCATCGCGTTTCTCCCGGACCGACGCGCGTCGATCAGTTGGCGAATGTGAATGCTTCCGTCTCGATCCCGATGAAGGTGCGACCGAGCGCGCCGACCGTCCGATAGAAACGGGCGTTCCCGGCGCTCTCGATGTCGGCGAACAGCCGCCCCATCCAGGGCGACACATGTTTTTCGAAGAAGGCGCGCTGGGCATCGGGCGAGACGCCGAACTGTCCGTCGGCAAGGCCCGACATGATCTCGCACAGGATGGCGGCGGAATCCTCGGGTTCGGAATTGTTGGCAACCCGCTCGATGCCGAGCCCCGCCAGGTCCGCACGCAGGCGCGACAATGGCCGTTCATTGAGGAAACCGGTGAGATAATAGGAGGCGTAAGGCAGCAATTCGCCGCGACCGAGCCCCACGAACAGATCGAAATATTCGCGCTCGACCTTCGCTGCGACGGCGCTCGAGGCGGCGTCGGCCAGCATCGCGTGCGCGCGCCCGAGCGGCGTCGCGTCACCGGTCAATGCGGCGAGCTGGTCGAGCAAAGGTTTCGACGGCGGCGCGGACAGCAGCATTGCCAGCAGCGCGTACTCCCGCGCACGCGCAGCATCGACGGGATCGACGAGCTCTGAGGAAACGGCTTGTTCGCTGTAGAGATCGGGCCGCAGATCGTTGCGAGGAACGCCGGTGGCGGTTTCGACCGCAATCACCCGTTGTGCGGGCACGCGAGTCCAGTTCGAGACGGACGGCTGACTGATGCCGATTTTGCGCGCAAGCTGGGCGATGCCGCCTGCGGCATCGATCGCGCGATCAAGCCCGTCATCACGCACGTGGACCTCCCATCCAAGAGTCCCGTCTGCTTGATTTTCGCTTTTCTAACAAAGCACTAAGGAGAAGCGTAATCCCGGTTCCACGAACCGTCAATCGCCCGCCATAGCCCAAGCCTATAGTCTTTGGTCGCGCTACTCAGTGCGGCAGTGCACCACCGTGCGTACGCGGCCTGACGGGCTCGGCAAACTCCGCAGATCTCTCCGCCACCGTCGCTTGCGTTGCAACAGGGATCACCGGGCATTCCGTCTCGACCGGCGGCTCGACGACGTCGGATACGGCTGTCGTATCGGCTTGATGCAATTGCGCTGAAGAATCCGCGGTTTCAATCGACGCCTCGGGGAGAGACCGGACTGCCTCGCGCACCCCGCCGACGATGCGATCGACGAGTGCGGCCAGTTCCTCCGAGGAGCAATCGAGCGGCCCAAAACCCGGCATCGCGGTCGGATCGTTGAAGTCCCACGCATTCTCCGCGAGCCCGATGAAGTCGCGAATGGCGGGATCGGCCGCCCAGGCGCGGCGAAGGGCCGCACGGCTCAACTCCTGCGGAATACCCTTGCTCAGGAAGGCGGTGACGTCGGTCGCAGCGTTGATCTCGTCGATCGACGGCAGGCTCGAGAGATCGACCTCGCTCTCGTCGTCCTTGGCCTCGGACCCTAGCGTGGGCTGCGCCCCGACAGGCTTCGCCGGTTCCGCCTGCGACTCACGCTTGCGGCGTGACCAGCGTGCAAGGAACTCCTCGTCGCTCATTCCTGTCCGCCTTCATGTTCGCGGCGCGCCAGCGCCTCCGGGTCGGCGCGACGCCGCTCGCGTTTGACGAATTCCCGCTCCACATGGTGCTCGGCCACGAACCTTTCAATGACTTCGCGCAGCACCTCCGGCATCGGCACGGCCTCGACGAGATTGTCGGCGGCTTCGGTAAACCCCTCGCCCTCCGCGGGATCGGCGGTAATCGCGGTGATGGCATAGGGCCAGGCGCCTTCCGTGGGCGACAGCACAATCCAGATGCTCGGACTGCCGGAGGCGAGATTGTCGCGATAGCGCGCCGTCTCGGACGGATAGAGATCGATGGTCGCGCTTCCGGCATAGAACAGCGTCGTGCCGTCCTGCTCGCGAAGCACGCTCCAGGGTCTTGTGGCCGGCTCGTCCGGCAGGACGGCGATCCCACGCCAGACGAAATCGACCCAGGGCGAGTCAGCCTTGCGCCGCTCGACCACGACGCCGATGGTAATGGACAACAATGGCAGCGCTGCCGGGCTCATGTCACCATCTCCAGGCGTTTCACCGGTAACCCGGTCAGCAGATTCTGCGGCTTCAACCGCAGCTTCTGATCCGCCGTCATCGACAAAATCAGGTAGACCGGCTCGTCCCTGACATCGTCGAGCGCGCGGCTTGAATCCGCAAAGGTCAGCCGGAACAATGCGAGTAATCGATCGGCGCTGGGCTGATCGAGTTTCTCGCCATGCCAGAGGCCGTCGCCGAGCCTGGTGGCGTCGGCATCAAGCCCGACATACCAGCTAAGCTTCGCATCCTGCAACGCGCGCAGCGGCTCGATCACGACGTCGATGCCAAGCAGATGGGAGATCCAGCGCGTCATCGCCTGCGCCAGCGCGGCTGGTCCGCGTCCGCCGGCCGTGAGGTCAAGGGCCATGTCGAACTGGTCGCTGCGCTGCCAATAGGCCCCGACATTCTCCTCGCTCAACACGTCGACCACCGCATCGGTCGTGGCGCCCAGCATCGACATCAGCGAGAGCACCGGAGTTGGGCTAATTCCGCCGACGATCTCCTCGTCGCCGAGCAGCAGGGCCTGCTCATGCGGCAGAATCCGCTGGGCCCGGAAGAACAGTTCGGCCGCGCGCAGCACGAACGGATCGTCGCAACCGTCGAGCGCATTGCGCAGGATAACGTGCACGAGCTGATTGACGAACAGCGGCGGCAGATCGTTCGCGCCTGCGCGCACCGTTGCAAGATAAGCGGCTTCGAGCGTCGGATGCCGCAACAGGAGATCGCGAAAGGCCAGCACGAACTGCCAGTTCTCCCGGGCGTCGGGATCGGCAATACCGGCGATTTCGCCGGCGCTGACCGGTTGGCGCGGATCGGAGAGCAATTCCCGGTGCAGCCGGCGTTCGACCGGACACGCATCCTCCGGCGGCATCAGCTCGGGACGGGCAAAATAGGCCTTGAGGAATTCGTCGGTAACGCGGAGCCCACCGCCCTCGTCGCGATCGAGCAGATGATGGCCGCAGGCAATCCAGAAATCGTTCATCTGGCGGTTGGCCTCCGGCCCAGATCCACAAGCTTGAGATTGCCGTCAGGCTCGATGTCGTCCTCCATTTCCATGAACGAGAACGCCTTGCCGTGCCCCTGCCCTTCGCGCAGTTGCAGTCGGCGGAAGGACTCGCGAACCTCGCCGTCGCTTACGGCCCGGTGCACCGCAACAAGGGAGCTGATCGGATGGCTGCAGAGCGACTGCGAAAACGCCACCTCCTCTTCCGCGGCCGTCTTCGCGGTCGCCACGTCCGGCGCTCCGAGACGATCGACGAGTTGCCTGGCGAGGAGGTCGACCAGGCTGCGGTAATCCTCCTCGGTCGCCGGAACGATCTGGGCCAGCGTCGACCAGCCCCAGGATTGCACCCCGAGGAAACCGCCGCGAAACGCCGCGCGCTCCTTGCCTTCGAGCTTTCCGCCACCGCGATCCCAGAAGCGGAAAGCGCCGGAGACGGCCCATTCACCCGGCTCCGCCGCCACGTCGAACACGAAGGTGTCGGAGGGATCGAGCGCGATGGTACGCAGGAGCTTCACAGCCGCGGCCCTCCGCGTACCGGATCGAGCCAGGATGGTGCCGCGAGCGCTTGCACGAGGTCGCCACGTTCGATCGCGCCCGCCCCAATCCGGCGCGTCAGCAGATCGCCGCGATCGTCGATGCGCTGAACGGTCTGCCGTTCACGGGGCATGCGGGAAAGATATTCGCGCGCGACGCCGTCAAAACCGTCCGCCTGCCAGCCATCGAATGCCAGCATCAGGTGCCGGGCAAAGCTCTCCGTGATCTGCGCCGCGCCGGCCTCCCCAAAACCTTCCTGGTCGAGTGCCGAAGCGAGGGGATGAACGCCCGGCTCGTCGTCATTCATGGCGACCGTCCGGATCATCGCGCCGAACACCAGCCATGGGGGCGGCTCCTCCTCGATGGCCGCGGAAGGCCATCCCATGCGGCCGCCGCCGACCAGGCCTCCGTTGATCCTGACGGCGTCCGGCCAGCCGATCGCGATCGGCTGGCTCGGCGGCGCGTAGGCGCGCAGGGCATCGGTGAGCGCAACCATGCCGGCGTAGAGCGCGCGCCGCGCGCTCCGCAGCGGCTCGGCCGGCTCGAGCACCACGGCGAACTCCGCCAGGTCAAAGCGCCCGACATAGACGAGCGTGCCGGCGCCACTCTCCGGTGCAATGCGGCATGCGTGGGCAAAAGCGTCGCCACTCTCGCGCAACCGCACCAATGTGAACGGCGGCGGGAGGTCGATCGGTTCCGCCAGGGAAACGTGGCTCACTGGGATCGACGGCAGGCCGTCCTCCGCTTTCCTTTTCTTCCCGGTGGATAATGTCTATACGAGGCGAAGGGCCGGCGCGAGTCCGTCGTCGGCGTCCGAATGGCGGAGGGGTCGACCTGGAACAGCCATCGAAGACCGTCCTGATCTGCTCGTGCGAAGACACGATGCGTCTCGACGTGGCCACGATCCGGCGAGGATGCCCCAACAGCGAGATCAAAGGCTTTCGCCATCTCTGCGGCGCCGAGCTCGATCACTTCCGTAACGCGGCCGCCGCTGGCGGCGCGCTGACGGTGGCTTGCACGCAGCAGGCGGCGCAGTTTGCCGAGGAGGCCGGCGAACGGCCTGATGCGATCAGCTTCGTCAACATTCGCGAAACGGCCGGATGGTCGCGAGACGGCGTACGGGCCGGTGCGAAAATGGCCGCCCTGCTCGCATCCGCCTCCATTCCGGGCCCGGATTATCCGCTCGTCACCTTGTCGAGCGAGGGCGTGGTCCTGGTCTACGGGCGCGATGAGGCTGCGATCGAGGCAGGCCGCCTGCTTGCGGATCACCTCGACGTCACGGTGATGCTGAAGCAACTCGATGAGATGGTGCCACCCGCTGCAACGGTCTTCCCGATCGTGAAGGGCACGATCCGCTCCGCGAAGGGACATTTCGGCGCCTTCGAGCTTGCGATCGACGATTATGCGCGTCCCCGCCCCTCTTCGCGCGATCGCTTCGTGCTGGACGCACCGCGAAGCGGGGTCACCTCGCGCTGCGACATCGTGCTCGACCTTTCCGGCGGAATGCCGCTGTTTCCTGCCCACGAGCTGCGCGACGGCTATCTTCGCGCAGATCCCAACGATCCCGCCGCGGTGCTTCGCGCCGTGCTGACCGCGCGTGATCTCGTCGGCAGCTTCGACAAGCCGAGATATGTTGACGTTACGCCCGGTCTTTGCGCCCATTCGCGCTCGAACCGCACGGGGTGCCATCGCTGCCTCGATCTCTGCCCGACCGGGGCGATCACGCCCGCCGGCAATCACGTCGAAATTGATCCGAACATCTGCGCGGGCTGCGGCCAATGCGCTGCCGCCTGCCCGACCGGCGCGGCATCCTATGCGCTTCCGCCCGCCGATACGCAGCTACAGAGAATTCGAGCCATGCTGCTCACGTACCACAAGGCCGGTGGCACGAATGCAGTACTGCTCTTTCATGACAGCCCGCACGGCACCCCGTTGATCGATGCCCTGGCGCGATACGGCGACGGCCTGCCGGCGAATGTGCTTCCCTTTGCCGTCAACGAACTCACGCAACTCGGGCTGGAGGCGATCGTCGGCGCCTTTGCCTATGGCGTATCGGCGGTACGGTTCCTGCTGCGCGCAAGACCACGCCATGATGTAACCGGACTGACGCAGACGGTCGGCATGGCCGAAGCGATCATTGCCGGCCTCGGCTTCGAGGGCCGCCGCCTCGCCACCATCGAAACGGATGATCCCGATGCCCTCGGCGAGCATTTGGCAGATATCGGCGCGCTCGCAGCGGTCGCAACGCCCGCGACCTTCAAGACCGTCGGCAAGCGGCGCGACCTTTTGCGGTTCGCCCTGAGCGAGCTGCACCGCCTGGCGCCGAAGCCGGTCGACGTGATTGCCCTGCCGCCCGGTGCGCCGATCGGCGCAATCAGCGTTGATACCAGCGGCTGTACGCTGTGCCTCTCCTGCGTCTCGGCGTGCCCGACCGGCGCGCTGCGCGACGATCCCGAGCGGCCCGTGCTGAAGTTTGTCGAGGATGCCTGCGTGCAGTGCGGACTGTGCCAGACCACCTGTCCGGAAAAGGTCATCACGCTCAAGCCGCAGATCGATTTCCGCGCCGCCCGCGCTCCCGCCGCGGTCATCAAGGAAGAGGAGCCCGCGCTCTGTGTCCGCTGCGGTACCGCCTTCGGCGTCAAGAGCACGATCGACCGCATAGCGGCCAAGCTCGAGGGAAGGCACTGGATGTATCCGGCCGGCGACAAGCGGCTCGCGGCACTCAGGATGTGCGCAGACTGCCGCGTCATCCTCATGAGCGAACAGCAATTCGATCCGTTCAAGGGCATTCCCGAACGAACGCCGCCGCGGACGACGGATGACTATCTGCGCGAGCGCGATGGCAAGGACTAGACGAAACTAACGGACATCTTCGCAGGGTCGGAAACCAAGGAAGCATCACCATGTCTCGTTGGATCGCAGCTCTGTCGACGTGCATGATCTCCATCGCTCTCGCCGGCGGAGCGGCCGAAGCCGCCGCTCCTCCCCTCACCAAGGCGCAGAAGACCGCCGTGAAGCAAGCGATCGTCGCCTGCAAGGCCGAAGCCAAGGGTAAGAAGGTCGCGTGGCTGTCGCGCCGGAAATACGTCAATCACTGCGTTGCGGAAACTCTAAAGGAGCATCCCAACATCGACGTCATTCAGATCCTCAAGCTACATCCGGAGATGAGGGATCTCCCGATGGACAATTGGGACTCGATCTGAGGTCGCTATCGCGACGTCGCGCGACCAAGGAAGTCGGTCAGCGCGCGGCGGTCCTCGGCCGAACCGATGCGCTGCTCCGGCATCTTGGTGCCGGGCGTGTAGGCGCTCGGTCCGACCTCGAACAGTCTTGCGACCGTCTCCGGCGTCCAGACGATGTCCATGGTCTTCAGCGCATCGGAGAAGCGATAGCCCGGGACCGATGCGATCTTGCGGCCGTATAGTCCCGCAAGCGTCGGGCCCGCGCGCTGCGCCTCCTTGTCCGACAGCGTGTGACAGGCAACGCACGCCCGAAATACATCCGCGCCATGATCGCCCGCATAGGCGACGAGCGGATCGGCCGGCGTTCCCACAAGGTTCGAACCAATGGGATCACCGGTGCGCGCGTTCCAGCGCCTGATCCTGCCGTCCGCGCCTCCCGTCATCAGCGTCTTGCCATCCGGCAGGAAGGCGACCGACCACACCGGCGGCCCAAGCCCGACCAGCGTGCGTAGCAGGCTGCGCGACTTGCGATCGATGATCGCCACCGTACCGCCGATGCTGGCCGCGGCAATCAACGCACCGTCCGCCGACATCGTCAAGGCCACCACCGGTGTAGGACTGGCCGCGACCTCGCCGCTGACCTTGCCGTCAGTGGTCAGCATCCGCAGCATGCCATCGACCGCGCCTGTGACGATTTCACCATCCGGCGCCACGGCCACGGCATTGAGTGGCGCCGGCAACATCACGATTTCGGGCTGACCATCCGGCAAACGCCAGATGCGCAACGAAAGATCATAACCGACGCTGACAATCGACCCGCCGTCCGGCGTGAAAGCGACGCCGTTGACGTTCTGCGAATGCCCTTCGAGCACGCGCGACGCGCCGTCCGACATCGACCAGAGCCGCACCGTCCGATCCCATGAAGCCGACGCGAGAAGCGCCCCCTCCGGAGAGACCGCGATCGCGGCGATCGGACCAACATGTCCCTCGAATACCCGGTCGGGCTGCTGCCGGCCTGCCATCCACACCGCAATTCGTGCATCGGCACCGGCCGTGACCACGGCCCCGTCCTTCAGAAAGGCGACAGCGTTCACAGCATCAGCATGGTACCGCAGCACTTGCTCCGCCGTATCAGTCTTCAGCGACCAGCGAACGGCAGCTGTGTCGAAGCTGCCCGACAAAAGACCGTCCCCATCGGGGGAGACGGCGAGCGCCCGTACGGGGCCGCCGTGTCCAGCCATGTCGGCTTGCACGGATGATACGGCAAAGATGGCCCACAAGGCTGCGGCGCCGCCCGCGCAGAAAGGTAGTCTCATTGACCCTCGCCTCGCCGCGTCACGTTCACGCTCTCAAGATTGCACGCTCTCAAGATTGCCAGAAGAGCCGACGGAGATGAATATCCGAACCGATCTATTTGGCTGGTGCCGTCGTGGTCTTGGACGATCCTTGAGGCGCGGCCTGCATTCCGGGCGGGCTCTGACCCTGGGGACTTTCGGCGGGCGCGCCACCCGAACCTGTATTGATTGGGCCCGTCCAGCCTTGCGGCTGTGGTTGGCCCTTTTCCTCGGGAGGGGTTGGTGGCGCAGATGAGTTGGTTTGCGCGGGTTGGGCGGAGGCGCTCTGGAAGAAGCAGAGTGCTGCGAAGCACAAGATCGTTGTTGGCAGTTTCACGTCGGATCCTCCGGTGCGTGTACTAAACCGGGCAACGCTGCCTTCCGTTCCTGAGCGTGCATTGCAATAACCTGACTTCGCGCATCCTCCGCTTGAACGCCGTGGGTCCGGAGACTAGTCTCTGGCTGGTCAAGTCAGGGACGACTGACATGCAGGGGCCGACGCGGCCATTTCTGCGGATGATGGCGCGGCTGCGCGCTCTGCGCGCGCTTGATGGGCCGCAAGATCCCTTTTCCCGAGAAGCCTCGCCCTTCCTGATCCTCGTTGCCATCGTGCTTGCGCTTCTTTTTGCGATATTGGAAGTCGACCTGAATAGCGCGGCGCTTCAGTCCGCAGGCTTGATGGGCGATGGATTTTCCGTCGATCCCATCTTCAAGAGCCCATAAGATCGTTTGTGCCTTAGTGCGATCAACGAGTTTGCTCACGGCAAGCCGTGTCGTATAAACACTTTGACGTTTCGATCGAAGGAGGCTGCGGATGAAGGCTTTTCTTCTTGGCTGCGTCGCGGCCATGGTGATCGCGATTGTGGGAATGGTGGTCTTGAATCGGGTCCAGGAGCCCGTCGCCCAAGCGTTTGCTACGACTGGGGTGCGTCTCTGAGACACTCAAATCTCGCAGAGCGTTAGGCCCCGTCGGCCGGTGCGCCATTCTCCACGCTTCCGCGTGCGAAAGACCCCACGATCGTCTCGGCTTTCGAGACCGTCGGGGCATCCTGTACCGGCAAGATGACACGCGAGGAGTTCGAGAGCATCGAGCAACATTCGTGCACAGGCCTTGGCGTTTGCGGTGCAAGGTATACTGCACGCCGAGGGCGTCAACTATCGCAGCGTTCGGCGTCAGCTTTTCTCGACTAGCCCCACCCGTTTTGGCCTTTCGGTGCACACGAAGCTGGAGTGCACAGGCGTAGTGGCCTTCACTCAATTGGCATCAGGAAACTGGCGCGTCCGAGTTCGCTGCAAGACATTGATGCGGCTGTGACTTTCCGACGGCGCAAGCGCGCCGAAGGATGGGTGACCGCGAAGTCGGCAAGCAAGCCAGGCCAGTGCTTCGCGTGGAACCTGGCGAAGGCCGCAGAACCCTGAGTTCGTGCGATATTTTTGAACCACTATTGCATGATAATCATAATATAAAAGACTATCTCGGCTTCGACCGCAGTTCCGATGGGAGGATAAAATGCGCAGGACTGGTGCACACAATTTTCCGGCAATTGATCGCGTGATCTATGGCAGACCGGCGGCTGAGGCCATCAACGAAGAAGCGGAGCGACTGAAGGCAACGCGCGTCTTCCTTATCGTCAGCCGCACCTTGAACACCAAGACCGACGAGATTGAGAAAATCCGGCATACGCTCGGCGACAAACATGCTGCGACCTTCGACGGAATTGCACAGCACACCACGCGCAAGCAAGCCGCCGAAGTTGCGCTCCACGCCAAGGAAGCACACGCCGATCTCGTCGTGGCCGTCGGCGGCGGTTCTGCCGTTGACCTCGCCAAGATCGTCATCATGGCGATGGAGCACGATATCCGCGATGAAGCCGGCTTCGATCCGTTCCCCATGGGCCCGGGCGTGAGCCATTCCCCGTTCCGCGCGCCCGCAGTCCGACAGATCGCCGTGCCGTCAACGCTGAATGGCGGCGAATACAATGCCGCAGCGCTTGTCACCGATGAGCGCAACAAGCTGAAGCAAATATTCTTTCACCCCCACATGATGCCGGTGGCAGTCATCCTCGATCCTGCCCTCACGCTTCATACGCCTTCGAACCTCTGGATGGGATCGGGCACTCGCTCCATGGATCACGGCATCGAAGCATTGTGCTCGCCAGCTGGCACCCCCCTTGCTGACGAAGTGGTTCTGGCGGGTATCCGCACGCTGCGCGATGGAATGCTCCGGACCCTGCAACAACCTGACGATTTCGAGGCGCGCCGCTTGTCTCAATACGGCTCATGGCTTGCGTCCTTTGGACTGCAGGCACGCGTTCCCATGGGCGCAAGCCACGGCATCGGCCACGTGCTTGGTGGGACTTTCGGGGTTCCTCACTACTATTGCACGCCCGTCATCATGCCGAGCCTTCTTCGCTATAACAAGCCGTTCACCGATGACGCGCAGAAGCGTTTGGCGGCAGCTTTGGGTGCTCGCGGTGGGGACGCGGCAGACGCCTTTGCGGAGTTCGTCAGGCAACTTGGACTACCAGGCCGCCTCGCTGAGGTCGGCATCGGCGAAGACAAGTTCGGCAAGATCAGCGAAATCGCGATCAACCATCGCTTCGTCAAAGCCAATCCGCGTCCCTTCAACGACCAAGCCGAAATCGTCGATCTGCTGCGAATGGCCGCGTAGCTGCCATGGCGGCGGCCGATGGTAGAGGCACGGCCGTTTGCCTCCGCCATCGGCCCGCCCCGTCGAGAAGCCAACGTCGGTTAAGCCGTGTCTCAATTGTCGGCCGAATGCGTTCTCTCGCAGTCGCTCGCGACCGGACTGCCCAAAGCCTGTCGTCCGGCCTCCAGCAGGAGGTCAGACAAGGGCTTGTCGTCGACCGCGCGCGCCAGAACGATCGAGCCGACCATGGTCGCAATCGCGCCGGCGGCTGTCTGCCTTACATCCGATGATGGCCTCGCCGCGATCAGCCGCGCGATGATATCGATCATCTTGCCGAGCCCCCGTTCAAGGGTGCGCCGCGCCTCCGGACCTGAACGTCCGATGTCGGCGGCCAAGGCCGGCAGCGCGCAACCGCGCCCCGGATCGTCACGGTGGCGAGGACCCAGGTAAGACTCGACAAGTGCGTCGAATCCCTTCCCGGCGGGCAGCCCCTGCGTGAGGCTGAGCCAATGCACGATCGTTCGATCCATGGCCAGGGCGAGCCCTTCGACGACCAACGCGTCGCGCGATTTGAAGTAGGCGTAGAAGCTGCCATGCGTCAGATTGGCGAGCTTCATCAAGTCGGCCACACTCAGACCATCGGCGCCGGCCTGGCGCAGACCGCGGGAAGCGCTTTCGACGATGCGTCTGCGGGTATGCTGCCCATGGTCTTTCGGGTAACGCATCGCCTGCTCCGGGATGGCACAAGATATTCGCTGATGACGGTCCCATCACGGCCGAAGCTTCCAGCCCGCGCAGAGACGACGAAATGTCGTCTGCAGCGCGGATCGCCAAGCCGTGGCTTCACGCGACCTTGAGATTGGCCTCACTGTCGGCATCAAGGAATCCCGTCAGCCTGCCCCTGATCAACCGCTCGGCGTCCGCCATGATGCGGTCGATCAACTCCTTCACGGTCGGAATATCGTGAATGAGTCCGACGACCATGCCGCAGCTCCAGGCGCCCGCGTTCATATCGCCGTCGATCATCACCTTGGGATAGACGCCTGCCACCTGATCATGGATGTCGTCGATCTTGAGGCTCTTGCCCTTCTCGCGCTCGATCTCAAGCAGATGCTCGACGCCCTGGTTGTTCAGGACCCGCTCGGTGTTCCGGAGCGCGCGCATAACGAGCCTGGTGTCGAGCTCGGACGCCGCGACCAGCGCCTTCTTGACGTTTTCGTGCACCGGCGCTTCCTTGGTGGCGATGAACCGCGTACCCATGTTCATTCCCGCCGCTCCCATCGCCAGCGCCGCAACCAGGCTGCGCGCGTCGGCCATGCCGCCGGAAGCCACGAACGGGATCTTCAGTTCTTCGGCCGCACGCGGCAGCAGGATCATGTTCGGCATGTCATCCTCGCCCGGATGACCGCCGCACTCGAAGCCGTCGACGCTGACGGCATCGCAGCCGATCTGTTCGGCCTTCAACGAATGCCGAACCGAGGTGCATTTGTGGATCACCTTGATGCCGCCCGCCTTCAAGGCCGGCATGTATTGTTCAGGGCTGCGCCCGGCCGTCTCGACGATCCTGACGCCGCCTTCCCTGATGGCAGCGATGTACTCCGGATAAGGCGGGGCGCTGAAGGTCGGCAGGAAGGTCAGGTTCACGCCGAACGGCCTGTCCGTCATGTCTCGGCACCGCGCGATCTCCTTGGCGAGCAGCTCAGGCGTCCGCTGGGTGAGGCCCGTGATCAAGCCGAGCCCGCCGGCGTTGGATACCGCGGCTGCCATTTCGGCGAAGCCGACATAGTGCATTCCGCCCTGGATGATCGGATGTTCGATACCGAACAGTTCAGTGATCGCTGTCTTCACGAATGATCTCCCCGCGTTTCCGCTCAGTGGATGATTTCAAACAAGCCCGCGGCGCCCATGCCACCACCGATGCACATGGTCACCACGCCGTATTTCGCCTTGCGCCGGCGCCCCTCGATCAGGAGGTGGCCGGTGAGCCGCGCCCCCGTCATGCCGTAGGGATGACCAATGGCGATCGAACCGCCATTGACGTTGAGCTTGTCCGGATCGATGCCGAGCTTGTCGCGGCAATAGATTACCTGCACCGCATAGGCCTCGTTGAGCTCCCAGAGATCGATGTCGTCGATCCTCAAACCGTGGTGCTTGAGCAGGCGCGGGATCGCGGCGACCGGGCCGACGCCCATCTCGTCCGGCTCGACCCCGGCGGCGACGAAGCCGCGGAAGATACCGAGCGGCTTCAACCCCTTGCTGGCTGCAAACTTGCCGCTCGTGATCACACAGGCCGAAGCACCGTCCGAGAGCTGGCTGGCATTGCCCGCGCTGATGGTCTTGCCCTCGAACACCGGCTTGATCTTGGCGAGGCCCTCGGCCGTGGTTTCCGGACGCGGGCCCTCGTCATTCGTGAGCGTCACCTGTTCGTAGGTGACCTCCTTGGTGTCCTTGTTGACGAGCGCCATCCTGGTCGTGAAAGGCACGATTTCATCGCTGAAGCGGCCGGCCTGCAGAGCGGCGCCGACGCGGCGCTGGCATTCGAGGCTGTACTCATCCTGCTTGTCGCGGCCGATCTTGTACCGCTCGGCAACGACCTCCGCCGTATCGAGCATCGACATGTACATTTCGGGCTTCATCGCCATCAGCTCGTCGTCGACGGCGTGGAACTTGTTCATGTGCTCGTTCTGCACGAGGCTGATCGATTCGATGCCGCCGCCGATGGCGACTTCGACCCCATCAAGCATCACCGACCGCGCGGCAACGGCGATGGCCTGCAGGCCGGACGCGCATTGCCGGTCGATCGTGGTGCCGGCCACCGTCACGGGCAGCCCAGCGCGGATCGCGCCCTTGCGCGCCACATTCATCACCATGGTGCCTTGCTGCATCGCGCAGCCCATCACCACGTCTTCCACTTCACCCGGCGCGATGCCGGCGCGCTTCACGGCTTCGGCCATCACATGCCCGGCCATGGTCGGGCCGTCCGTGTTGTTGAGCGCGCCACGATAGGCCTTGCCGACGGCCGTCCGGGCGGTGGAAACGATGACTGCTTCAGTCGTCATGCTGGCCTCTTCTCTTTACGCGGCCGCATCCAGCTGCGCGTAGCGCAGCACGTGGAATGCGGGATCGCCGAACTGGATGTTGATGGAGGAGATTCGCTTGAAATAGTGTCCGACATTCAGCTCGTCGGTCATTCCCATGCCGCCGTGAAGCTGCACCGCCTGGTCGGCTACGAACTTCCCGGCATAGCCAATCTTCGACTTGGCCCCGGAGGCGAGCCGCGACAGGCCAGAATCACCGGCGTCGAGGCTGAGATTGAGATGCTGCATCAGAGACAGTGCCTCTTGATGGGCAATGAACATGTCGACCATGCGATGCTGCAACACCTGGAAGGAGCCGATGGTGGTGCCGAACTGCTTGCGGGTCTTTGAATAGTCCAACGTTGCGGCATTCAGCTCTCCGATCGCGCCGACGACCTCGGCGCAGAGCGCGCCGATCGCGCGGTCACGACAGGTTTCCAGCGCGGCAACGCCCTCGCCTTCTGCTCCCAACAATTGCCCGCGGACCTCGCGCAAACTGATCTCGGCGGCGCGGCGTCCGTCGATCGTCTTGAAGCTCTGGAGATTGACGCCCGCGGCATGACGGTCGACCACGAACAGGCTGACGCCGCCGCGGTCGCGATTATCGCCGGCGGTCCGCGCCGAGACGATCAGATGATCCGCCCAAGGCGCTGCCATCACCATGGTCTTCTCGCCGCTCAGAACGTAGTCGCCTCCCTCACGCCGCGCCTTGGTCGCGACATTGGCGAAATCGAACCGGGAGGCTCTCTCGGTCCAGGCCAGCGCCCAGATCCTGGAGCCGTCGACGATGCCTGGAATGATTCCCTGCTTCTGCTCGGACGTACCAAGCTGCTCGATCAGGCCGCCGGCAAGCACCACCGTCTCGACGAAAGGCTCGACGACGAGGTGACGGCCGAACTCCTGCATGATGATCATGGTCGACAAAGGACCGCCGCCGAGGCCGCCGGCGTCCTCGGAAAACGGCGCAGCGAGCAGGCCGAGCTCGGTGAAGGCCTTCCACCGCGTCCGGCTGAACCCCTCCTCGCTCGCCACGATCTTGCGCCGCGCCTCGAAATCATACTGGTCGCGCAGAAGGCGCTGAACGCTGGATCGCAGCAATTCCTGCTCTTCCGTGAACTGAATATCCATCCGGTCCTCCCGATCCGCCGTGGCTTAGAGCCCGAGCACGGCTTTGGCGATGATGTTTCGCTGGATCTCGTTGGATCCGCCGTAGATGCTGAGCTTGCGCGCGTTCAGATATTTCTCGGACGCGGTGTGGCCGTAGTCCAGGCCCGGCATGAAGCGATTGGAACTGATCGGATGCTCGCGGATCGCAAGACCATAATTGCCGATCGCGCGGTGCGTGAGCTCGGTGATGTCCTGGAAGATCTCGGTGCCGCGGATCTTGAACAGCGACGCCGCCGGACCGGGATCGATGCCACGCGCCATCTGGGCGACGACCCGCAGTTCGGTCGCCTCCAGCGCCAACACGTCGAGCTCGACGCGGGCGATGTCGCGTAGAAATTCCAGATGCGCCGGATCGTCGGCCGGTATCTCGGCTCTCACGATCTGCTTCAGCTTGCGGAGATAGCGGGTGGACCGGCCGATGCCCGCCATGCTGGTGCGTTCGTTGCCGAGCAGGAACTTGGCGTACGTCCAGCCCTTGTTCTCCTCGCCGACCAGGTTCTCGACGGGCACGCGGACGTCCTCGAGAAAGACGTCGTTGACCTCATGGCTACCGTCGATCGTGATGATCGGCCGCACGGTGACGCCGGGCGACTTCATGTCGATCAGCAGGAAGGAAATGCCCGATTGCGGCTTCGCATTCGGATCAGTCCGCACCAGGCAAAAGATCCAGTCGGCGTGCTGCGCCAGCGTGGTCCAGGTCTTGTGCCCGTTGACGACGTAGTGGTCGCCCTCGCGCACCGCCTTGGTTCTGACGGTCGCAAGGTCCGAGCCGGAGCCCGGCTCCGAATAGCCCTGGCACCACCAATCCTCGCCGGAGAGAATTCGCGGCAGAAACTTCTTCTTCTGCGCCTTGTTGCCGAACGTGTAGATCACCGGCCCGACCATGGTCACGCTAAAGGCAAGCGGCGGCAGCGTTCCCGCCCGGGAGGTTTCCTGCTCAAAGATGAACCGCTGTGTGACCGTCCAGCCCGGCCCGCCATACTCCTTGGGCCACAGCGGCGCGATCCAGCCCTTCTTGTGGAGGATCCGGTGCCAGAGCAGTGACTGCTCCTTGGTCAGGTCGGTCTCCGGATTGGGAACGCGCATCTCCGCCGGATAATTATCCACGATGAAGGCGCGCACCTCATCGCGGAAAGCCGCGTCCTCGGCAGACAGCGCAAGCTCCATCGCAAAGGTCTCCTTACCACTTCTCGCCGAAGGGACGGATTTCCAGCTCGAATGTCCACGCGCTCTTCGGCTGCTGATAAAGCTGCCAATAGGACGCAGCGACGGACGACGGCGGCATCAGCAGATCGGGATCGTCGAGCGCATTCGGACCGAGCGCCTCGAGCCGGCGCTGCCGCACCCATTCCGTATCGACGCCGGAATCGATGATGAGATGCGCGACGTGAATGTTTTTGGGGCCGAGCTCGCGCGCCATCGCCTGGGCCACCGCCCGCAGGCCGAACTTCGCGCTGGCAAAGGCGGCATAGCCGCTGCCGCCGCGGAGCGACGCTGTCGCGCCGGTGAAGAAGATGTTGCCGCCGCCGCGAGGCAGCATGAGCCGCGCGGCTTCGCGGCCGGCGAGAAAGCCGGAATAGCAGGCCATCTCCCAGACCTTGCGGAAGACGCGTTCGGTCGTATCGAGGATCGGAAAGTTGACGTTGGCGCCGATGTTGAAGATGCAGACCTCGAGCGGCGCATGCTTGTCGGCATCGGCGAGGAAGGAGATGACCTCCTCCTCGTTGCGGGCATCCAGCGAGCGCGCGTGGATTTCGCCTCCGGCGGCCTCGATCTCCTTGACGAGCGGCTCGAGCTTGGCCCCGTTCCGGCGCCCGGCAAACACCGTGAAGCCCTCAGAGGCGAACTTCTTGGCGATCTCGCCGCCGATATAGTCGCCGGCACCGATCACTGCGACAGTAGCGTTTCTCTTTTGCATGGATCGTCTCCCGGTTGGATTGAACTTCGTTAACTCGGCAGCTCTATGCCGTCCTTGCGACTGGCCTCGTTTGCTCGAGGATGGACTCCTCGACGTCACGAAGCTGGTCCTTGCCGAAGAACATCTCCTTGCCGACGAAGAAGGTTGGCGAACCGAACGCGCCTCGGTTGACGGCGTCGCTGGTCAGTTCAATCAACCTCTTCTTGACGTCGTCCTGCTGGGCGCGAGCGATCAATCTGTCGATATCGAGCCCCGAAGCGATGAACGCATTCCGGAAGATTTCGAGGTCGTCCATCTTCTTCGGCTCTTCCCACATATGGTGATAGGCCGCGCGAAAATAGGACTCGAACACGCCTTCGAACTGGGCTGCCACGGCGCCCCGCATCAGCATCAGCGTATTGACCGGAAAGAAGGGATTCTGGCGGAATTTCGTGACGTTGTGGCGGCGGATAAACCGCTGGGTCTCGAGCGCCTGATATTCCGGCTTATTCTTGATCCCACGAAGCGAGTCGAACGGTGACATGTTGCCCGTCGCCTTGTAGATGCCGCCGAGCAGAACCGGAACATACTCGAATTTCGCACCGGTGCGCTGCTCGATGCCCGGAATCGCCACCTCTGCCAGATAAGCGTTCGGGCTGCCGAAATCGAATTGGAATTCAATCTTCAAGGTCATCTCGGCTCCTCCCGCGGAACATGTGCTTGCACTGGCGATCCGGTCGCCGGCCTGACTTTCCTCAAACATACAGTTCTAAAATAGAACTGTCAAACCCTCCCGCAATCTGCTGATTTCGTCTTGCCTGGAAGGGTATTGTTTGGAGTTTAGTACCTATCTAGAATGGCAAATCTCGCGCCGGCCTCCGCAACGATTCGAGACGAGGTCCGTGCCGCGGCGGCGATTGGAGTGTGTGGATGAAGTGGAAGGAACTCGAGGAAGAGCCGTGCTCGATGGCCCGAACTATCGGCGTGATCGGCGACCGCTGGACTCTTCTGATCCTGCGCGAGTGCTTTCTGCGCACACGCCGCTTCGAGGGATTTCAGTCGGCACTCGGAATCACCCGGCATTTGCTTGCCGAACGTCTGAAGAAGTTGGTTCGGCAGGGCATTCTGCGCCGCATTCCCTACCAGGAATCCCCCAAACGGCACGAATATATCCTGACCCAGAAGGGGCTCGATCTGTATCCGATCATGATGGCAATCGTGCATTGGGGCGATACTCACATGGTCGACGAGCGCGGCCGCCCCTTGCTGCACCAGCATCGCAAGTGCGGAAAAGATTTCGATCCGGTCATGGTGTGCTCCGAATGCGGCGAGCCGCTGTCGGCCAAGGAGGTTCATACTCATCCCGGCCCGGGTGCTCGCAGCGCCCCGGCGGCAGCGGCGCCGACGACCTCGAAAACAAAGGCGCGCTCGCGGGCGGCCTGAGGCCTGCGCATCGAAGCCGTCCCGCGGCAGAGAGTGGCGCGGAAGGTACCGGCAGACGCGATCTGGCGGCCAGGGAGTCCGTAACGTCCGCACAGCGCCAAGCTCGCTCTCAGACCCGGATCACATCGGCGCCAGCTTCGTCGGTGTAGAGACACTCAACCTGTTCGGATCGAACTTTCAGCACAGCGCGTTGGTTGACATAGGCCTTGTCGGTGATCTCTCCTGCCGCCATTGATGGCGGATCTTTCAGCAGAACGAAGGAGCAGATCCGTTCGCTGCTTCCGACGGTCTCATTGTAGTCCCGAAAGCGATCCAGCAGGAACCCGACCACGGCGGGATCCGAGGTCAGATCCGCACCCGGAGTTTTCGAGATCCGTGCGGCCTCCGTGGGGTTCAACCAGCAGAGCAGCGCGCACGCCTCACGATTTTCGCCCGCGACCACCATGTCGAGCAAGACACCGCGCGTTGCGGCCAGGATTGCCGCGCGCATATTGCCGATCGAGACCCAGGTCCCATTCGCAAGCTTGAAGTTCTCGGAAATTCGTCCGGTAAAGCGCAGCCCGAGTTCAGGCTTCTGCGGATCCAGAAACGAGACAGTATCGCCGATGCGATAGAAGCCTTCCTCGTCGAAGGCCATTTCCGTCAAATCCTGCCGCCCGAGATAACCCGGCGTGACGTTGGGTCCCTTGACCCTGACCTCGTAAGTATCCGAGACCGGAATGAGCTTGAGCCGCAGTCCCGGCGCGGGAAGACCGATCTCGCCGGGTCGATCTGTCGCCCAATGGGTCGTACTGATGGTCGGGGCGGTTTCGGTCGTACCGTAGCCCGACATGACCGGAATTCGCCGGCCGGTCACCGAGAGTGTCAAGCGATAGAGCTTCTCCAGCGTGTCCTTTGAAATTGCAGCGCCGGCATAACTCATTCGGTCCATCCGCTTGAATACACTGGCGCCCAGATCGAGATCCTTCTCGACCGCGTCACACAGGAGGTTATAGCCGGCAGGCACGTTGAACATGGCGGTCGGCGACACTTCCTTGAGATTGGCGACCGTCTTGTGAAAGAGCTGTGGCAGCGGACGGCCGTCGTCGATATAGAGCGTCCCGCCGTTCTTGAGGATGCCGTGAAGAATGACGTTGCTGCCCATCGTGTGGTGCCAAGGCAACCACTCCACCTGGACTGGCGCAGCCGGAGGAGACACGAGCTGGCTACCCATTTGCAGGGAACTTGCCATCATGCGGTGGGTGTTGAGCACGCCTTTCGGAAAGCCCGTCGAACCCGACGTGAAGAGTATCTTGGCGACCGCGTCGCACGAGACCGCACCAGATGCCCCGGCAAATCCGTCGCACGCGGTTTTGGCTGTCAGGGTGCGGAAGGGCACCGTGTCCGGCGCGCCATCGACACTGATCCAGGTCGCGGCTGCCAATTCCGGAATGGTACGGCCTGCGGAAAACTCACGTCCGCTTTGGACGAACACGAAGCTCGGGCGCAACACTTCGGCGATGTCCTTGAGACGAGCAAGTCCACCGGGCATCAGCGTGTAGTTTGGCGATATCGACGCCAGGATGACGCCGATTGACATCGCAGCAAACGAAACCACCGCGTTCTCGATCGAGTTTCCGGAGAGGATGGCCAGCTTGTCCGCTGGCTTTGCGCCCAGATCAAGCAAACTCTGGCCCACCGCCTGGACCTGAGACCAAGCCTCGCTGTAGGTGATCTCGTCCCACCCGCCCCTCGCGTTGCGCTGCGCGAGGAATATCCGGTCCGGGGTGGCGCTTGCCCAACTCGGCAAGAAGTCCGTGATGCGCCAGTCACAGGGCTTCCACTCCAGGGGTGAGCTCAATATGAGCGCGCCATCTGGTCGGCGCTCGATTGAAACCTCGCGCGGCGCAAACGTCAGTGCCTTCGTCGACATCGAATTGATCTCCTGAAGTACCGGAATGGCGATCGCCCCCTTGCGCTCGTCGCGCAGGACGCCGGCGCCGGCACGTCGTCAATGCCGCTCGCCCTCACGCCTGTTACGCGCTCATTCGGACCTGGCGTCCAACACTTCTCCGAAGGCTTCCCAAGTCGAGCCGGTCCAGCGCTGCAGACGCATCTGCGTCCAGATCATGTTCTCGGTTTCGCTGGTGTTGATCTTGATGCCCGGCAGTGCGGTCGGGACGACGAAGTCCCGGAGGTTCTTGGCCTGCGCCAGGATGTTCTTGCGGGACAGGTCGTCCCCGCATTGCTTCAGGATCTGCTCGAGCAGGATGCCCTGCTGATAACCGGTGAGATAGCTGCCGTTGGTGATATCGACGCCGGGCAGATATTTGTCGATAAACGCCCGATAGGCCTGCATGCCGGGATCATCTTTCCACTTCGGATCCACGACATCCTTGTTGATGGTGCCGACGATCACGCCAGTCGACTTGTCGAGGCCGGCCGGCGTGAGCGTGCCTCCAACCGAACCGGACGGAAAGTTGATGATGACGGTCGCCTTCCAGCCAATCAAAGAGGCCTGCCGGATCGCCTGCGCAGCGAATTTCGGCGTGCCCGCGATCATCAGGGCATCCGCACCGGAGCTCTTCAGGTTGGTGATCTGCGAATCGACGGTCGGTTCAGTGACCTCATAGGACGCGGTGACGACCCTGCGATCGTAGTCCTTACCGAGAAACGCCTTGAAGGCGTTGACGTAGTCTTTTCCGAGGTCGTCATTCTGGTAGAGGATCGCATATTTGGCGTTCGGCAGAGCCTTCGTGAGGTATTTAGCGTAGATCTTTCCCTCGGTATCGTAGCTGACGAGACCTGTCGTGATCAGCGGGTAACTGGCGACGTCGGTGAACTTGGACGATCCGCTGACGATCGCGATGCTGGGCACCCCTTTCGACTTCAGGTATTTTGACGTCGCCGAAATGGCGGGAGTGCCGAGCTGGCCGAACATGAATGCAACTTCATCGCTCTCGACGAGCTTGCGAACCTGCTCCACCGCTTTGGGTGGACTATAGGCATCGTCGTAGGCGACGTAATTGATCTTGCGCCCGCTGATGCCGCCGCGGTCATTCAGGGACTGAATGTAGGCGATCAGCCCCTTGCCCACGAGACCGATCGATGAAGCCGGTCCGCTGAACGGAAACACCCCGCCAATCTTGATTTCGGTCGCGGTAACCCCGGGCTCGTCGGCCGCGGATGCCGGGCTGCCCAATAGCACCAGCAGAACGGCAAGACTCTTCCATCTCGGCAACATCGGCATCCTCCCTGAGGCGCACTCTTCCGGTGCGCCGTTCGATTCTTATGTGTCTCTACGGCTCGCTAGGCGTAATGCCGTGCGAAATCGAGCGCGCTCGCCGAGCGTCGATGGCCAAACGCGTCAACCGTTGCGGCTCTTGGATTGGCCGCCTCATTCCTCGAACCTACAGTTCTTTTTTAGAACTCGTCAAGCGCTTAGATGCATCTCCCCCTGACAAAGGACGAAGCGCTTGCGATTTTGTGAAGAGTTGTACGCATGATTCGACAACAGCAGAGCTAGAGGCTGATACCGATGTCCAGGCGCGGAGACGCCCCTCTCGGCCCGGATATCGCGCGTCACAATATCAGACCAATTCATTCTGTTATTGAACTTAAGAGATGATCGGAGGTGAGCCGTCAAATAGCACCGACGGCTGCGCTGCAACACGCCCGGCCAGTAGGCCAGCGATCCGCTTTAGATGCGCGGATTGAAGGGCTCAGGCTATAGACAAAGGAACGTCAAAGCGGGAGCACGCTCCACTGAGAGGGGCGAATTCCAAGGTCTTCAAGACGTTCAGGGCGCAGGCGACGCCGCCCGTGATCTCGCGACACGGACGCTACGGGTCATACTGGCAAGCCAATCCGTGGACCGCGCTGAAGATAAGCGCACACTTCAGGCTTCCAAGAAGAACCCGTGATTTGACCTGCCGCCGAACGATGAGCCTCGCTTGAACGGTGACATTCACGGGGTCTGGGGCCATCGCATCTACAGACCGGTCTGGCTTATAAATTTGGTGTTGAGGTAGGCTTCCATCGCCTCGGTGCCCCCTTCCGAGCCGTAGCCGGAATCCTTGATCCCGCCGAACGGCACTTCGGGCAAGGCCAGACCGAAGCTGTTGATGGACATCATGCCCGCTTCGATCGCCGAGCCGATCGCGGTTGCAGTCTTGGTGGAGCTGGTGAAGGCGTAGGAGGCAAGACCGAACGGCAGGCGATTAGCTTCCTCGACGACTTCGTCGAAGGTCGAGAAGCGCGAGATCAGCGCCAGAGGGCCGAACGGCTCCTCGTTCATCGCCCGTGCATCCTTCGGCACGTCGCTCACCACCGTGGGCTCGAAGAAGTAGCCTTTGTTGCCGACGCGTTGGCCGCCCGTCTCGAGCTTGGCGCCCCTGCCGACAGCGTCCTGCACCATGCCTTCGATCGCCGTGACACGGCGCGGATTGGCCAGCGAGCCCATCTTGGAATCGGGATCGAGGCCGTTGCCGACCTTGAACGTCTTGGCGCCGTCCACGAACTTGTCGACGAACTCCCTAAACACATCGTCCTGCACCAGCATGCGGGTCGGCGAGATGCAGACCTGGCCGGCATTGCGATACTTCGCCGCCGCCAAAACCTTCGCAGCTGAGGTGACGTCGGCATCCCTAAACACGATGGCCGGCGCGTGACCGCCGAGCTCCATGGTAGCGCGCTTCATGTGCAGGCCGGCAAGCGCATTGAGCTGTTTGCCGACATGGGTCGATCCGGTGAAGGAGATCTTCCGGATCACCGGATGCGGGATGAGATATTCGGAAATCTCTGCCGGCACGCCATAGACGAGATTGATGACCCCGTCCGGCACGCCCGCGTCAGCGAACGCACGGATGAGCTGGGCGGGCGAGGCGGGCGTCTCCTCCGGCGCCTTGACGATGATCGAGCAGCCGGCGCCGAGCGCGGCCGAGAGCTTTCGCACGACCTGGTTGATCGGGAAATTCCACGGCGTGAACGCCGCGACCGGACCGACCGGCTCCTTCATCGCGAGCTGGTAGATGCCCGGTCCGCGCGCCGGGATCAGCCGGCCATAGGAGCGCTTGGCTTCTTCGGCGAACCATTCGATCACGTCGGCGGCTGCCATCGCTTCCATCCTGGCTTCGCCGAGCGTCTTGCCCTGCTCCATCGTTAGAAGCGGCGCGATCTCGTCATTGCGCTCGCGCATGATCGCCGCGGCCTTGCGCATGATGCGGCAGCGCTCGAACGGAGCGACGTTGCGCCAGACCTTGAAGCCTGCCGCGGCCGCGGCGAGTGCCTCGTCGAGGTCGGCCTTGCCGGCATGGGCTACGGTGCCGATCACCTCTTCGGTCGCGGGGTTGAGGACCTCGATGACCTTGCCCGACTGGGCCGGACGCCATTTGCCGCCGATGAAAAGCTGGGTGTTCGAATAAGCCAACGGTCTCTCCCTGTAATCGCTTCTGTATTGGTTTCAACGTGTGGACGATCGGGCCGCCATGGCAATGGCATCGGCGGCCCGCGTCATCTCCGGTCCGAGATAAAGGCGGAAGCGCTGCTCGGCGACCAGGGAGCGGAAATCCGCCATGCGCGTCACCCCGCCGCCGGCTACGAACAGGAATTGCCCGGCGATCTCCGCCAAGATGTCCAGGTGCCAGCTCGCGGTCGGATGCATACAGAGAATGACCAGCCTGCCCTCGTCCCGCAGCTTGCGGAAAAAATCGAGCATGAAGCCGATATAGCCATCCTGCAGGTTGAACTGCGGCTCGTCGAACAGGTGCACCAGCGGTGTCCGGGTCGGCGATGGCGCCAGGAAGGCCGACGGGATCCGCTTGCGAAAGCGCCGGACCTGGTAGGACTGGTGATAGTGGATCGCTAGCCGGTCGCGCTCGCGGTATTTGACGCCGTGGATATCGGTGCCGGCGACTAGCACGCGGCCTGAGGTGGGCGCATTGGAACCGGTCATCATCTCGAACAGCGTGGTCTTGCCGGCTCCGTTCGGCCCCACGACGCCGACGATGCCGGGTTCCTCCAGCGACAGATTTGCTTCAAGCGTGAAGGTGGGGCGTCGGATGACGCGGCCTCTGGTGTAGACCTTGCGGATATCATCGAGAACGAGCAGCGGCGCGGACACTCTATTGCACTCCCAGCAAGCGCTGACGAAGCCCGCGATCGTCGCGGAGCGTGGCGGCCTCCCCGGTCCAGACGATCCGGCCGCGGTCGATCACCGCGGCATGGTCGGCGACCGACAGCGCGATCTCGGCATTCTGCTCGACCACCAGCGAGGCAATGCCCTCGTCCTTCATCCGCAGAATCGTCGCGAGCACGTCGCCAACGATCTTCGGCGCCAGCCCCTGGCTCGGCTCGTCAAACAGCACCAGCCCTGGCGAGCCGACCAGCGCGCGCGCGATCGCCACCATCTGCATCTCGCCGCCCGACAGATTCTCGCAGTCGCGCTCCATCAGATATTCGAGCGGCGAGAAGATCGCAGCGGCCTCCTTGACGGACCAGTTGCGGAAGCGCGTGCGCTTCTGCGCGATCGACAGATTGCGCGCCACTGACAGGGTCGGGCACAGTCGCCGGTCGTCGGGCACCCAGCCGATGCCGGCGCGCGCGATCTCGTGAGTCGGGTTGCGCGTGACGTCATGGCCGTCGAAGCGCACTGCGCCACGGCGCGGCCGCGTCAGCCCGAGGATCGAGCGCAGCATGGTGGTCTTGCCAGCGCCATTCGGCCCGAGCAGCGCAAAGACCTTTGCGTGCTCGATGGCGAGCGAGGCGCCGAACAGCGCCTGGGTCTCGCCGTAGAAAGTATCGACCCCGTCCACTTCGAGGATCATGCGAATTTCCCGAGATTGGAGCGCCGGACCCATTCATTCTGCTGCAATTCGTGCGGCGTGCCACGCGCCACCACCTGGCCCCAGTGGATGACGGAGATGCGGTCGGCGAGCGAGAACAGGAACTCCATGTCGTGCTCGATGGCGACGATGGTGAGCTTGCCCTTCAACCGTGCAACGAGAGCGGCCAGCCGCTGCACACCATCCGAGCCGAGGCCGGAGGTCGGTTCGTCCAGGCACAGCACCCGCGGCGCCTGTGCCAGCGCGACCGCGATCTCCAGCGCGCGTCGATCGCCATAGGAGAGATCCTTGGCGCGAATGTCGCCCTTGTCCGCAAGCCCCACCCCGGAGAGCGTTTCGGTCGCCTGATCGGTAAGCCGGCGGTCACCAGCCGCTGCGCGCGCTATGTCAAGGCCGCGCGCGCGAAACGCCGGCAAGCCCATCATGACGTTGTCGCGCGCTGAAAATTCGTCGAACAGCGTCATGATCTGGAACGAGCGGGCGATGCCCTTGGCAGCGATGCGATGCGGGCTCAAGCCCGTGACGTCCTCGCCACCGAGCCGGATCGAACCGCGGCTCGGTTTCACCCGGCCGGTGAGGACGTTGAAAAACGTGGTCTTGCCGGCACCGTTCGGCCCCATCACACCGTGGAACTCGCCCTCGCCGACCGCGAGATCGACGCTCTCCAGCACCACGCGGTCGCCGAAGCGGACATGTACGCCCGCGGCCTCGATCATGCTCATCGCCCACCCCCGACTAGCAACCGCATCGCGGACGTACCGCGCCGCCTCAGAGCGTTGATGGAATGTTGTTGCACGGCGGCCGAGAGCGCGCCTGCGATGCCCTCGGGACGGAACAGCACGATCGCCATGAACAGAAGACCGAAATAGAGCATCCAGGCATTGGTCAGCGCGCCGATCACGTCGCGGGCCGTGAGGAAGAGAAACACGCCGATCATGGGACCCCAGAAGCTGACGAGCCCGCCGCCGACCAGCGTCATCATCACGACGTAGCCGGATTGATGCAAGCTCATGACATCGGGAAATGCGGCAAGCTGCGCCATCGCGAACAGGCCGCCGGAAAAGCCTGATAGCGCGGCCGAGAGGGTGAAGACCGAGGCCTTGTAGAGCCACACATTATAGCCCAGATGCGCTGCGCGAACCTCGCTCTGCCTGATGGCTGCGACCACGCGGCCGTAGGGCGAATGTACCAGCCGCCACAATATGGCAGTGCCGACCGCGAAGACCGCAAGCACGAAATAGTAGAACGCGACATTGTCGGTGAGATCGAACGACACCAGGCCGAAATCCGCCGGCAGCCGGCTGATCTTGAGAAGCCCGTCTTCCCCGCCGGTGACGCTGTGAGACTTGATCGCAAGCGTCCAGAAGATCTGACCGAAGGCGATCGTCATGAAGGCGTAATAGATGCCGCGCCGGTGCGAGATGAACAGCGCCACCAGCGCGCCGGCAATCCCAGCGACCACGGCTGCAGCAGCAAGACAAACCCAGAGATTAGCGACGATATCGAACTGGCAGAGTCCGAACGCATAGGCACCGATGCCGAAATAGGCCCCATGTCCGAACGACGGCAGCCCGGCCGTACCCAGCACCAGGTTGAAGGCCAGCGCATAGAGCGACCAGATCAGGATCTCGATCCCGAGATAGGGATAAAGACCAATTCGCGTGATCCAGAGCGGCACCGTCGCCAGCACCAGCCAGAGCACCAGCATCGTCGGCGTGACCAGACGCGCAGCGTCGGATGAGGTCGTCGAATTCGCCATCATTCCCTAGACCTCGAGCACGCTCTTCTTGCCCCAGAGGCCGCGCGCGCGGAACGTCACGACGGCAACGAGCAGGATATACATGGATAGCAGCGACCATTCGGACGCATAGGCACCGGCGAGTCCGACGCAGAGCCCGACCAGGAGGCCGGCAACGACCGCGCCCCAAAAGCTTCCGACCCCGCCGAGCACGATCACGAGGAACGCGGGGATGACGGCGTCCACGCCCATATGCGGTCGGATGCCCCAGATCGGGGCGACGATGATGCCGGCGATCGCCGCAAGCATGGTGCCGAACACGAACACCAGGAGCCGCAGCCGCGACAGATTGATGCCGAGCGCGCGCACGATCTCGCTGTCATGGGCTCCCGCCTTCACCGTCGCGCCGAACGAGGTCTTTTCGATCAGGACCCAGACCAGGGCGATGATCCCGGCCGCGATGCCGGCTGCGTAGAAGCGATAGCTCGACCAGATCAGGTCGCCGAACAGGAAGCCGCCATTGATGGCTGATGGCACCTGCAGCACATAGTCGCGCGTGCCCCAGACCAGGCGGATCAATTCCTCGATCACCATCGCCGCGCCAAAGGTCAGCAACAGGCCGTAGAGCGGGTCCTTTCCGTAGGTCCGTCGCATGCAGAACTCGATCAACATGCCGATAAGGCCGACGATGACGGGCGCGATGACGAGGGTTGCCGCGTAGCGCCAGCCGAGCGGCAGCGCGAGCCACAACTTTGCAAGATCAGCCGGTAAGGGCGGGCGAGGCCCCGTGAGCTGCATGGCGACATAAGCGCCGAGCGCAAACAGCGAGCCGTGCGCGAGATTGATCTGCTCCATCAGCCCAACGATGAGCATGAATCCGAGCGCGATCAGCGCGAACAACAGGCCAAGCGTCAGGCCGTTCAAAAGATGCGGAAGAAGGTCGAACAAGGTCTCGTCTCGCAACTGTCTTTCCAGGGCCGGGGCGCGGATGGCGCCGCGCTGGCGGCGCCATCGTTCTGCGACTAGACGACCCGTCCTCAGGAATCGACGGTCGGCACCTGCTCATAGGGCGTGAGCTTGCACTTGGTGGGCGCGGCGTCATCGGCGGCCGATTTCGGTTCCGTCCAGCTGATGATTTCGAACAGATCGGTGTTGTCCGCCGGCTTGGCGTTGCGCCGCGCCAGATAGATCGTCTGCTGCATCTGATGCGTCACCGGATCCATGTATGCATCGAAATGCTGCATTCGGTCGGTCGCGGAGACTTTCAGGTTCTCGAGCTCTTTGATGATCTTGACGTTGTTGGTCGACCCTGCCCGCTCGATCGCCCGGAGCAGTTCGCGCGTCGACATATATCCGTTGTAGGAGACGTTCCCCGGCACCGGGATCGGACCGTCCTTGTTGGCAGCCTGCCACTTCTTCACGAACTCGGCGACGCCAGGCAGTTGCAGCTTGTGATACCAGGTGGTGCCGAACACGCCGAACAGGCTGTCGGGCGCACCCCAAACGTCGGGCCAGTCCTGCTGGTTGTTGATCCAGGCGGGCTTGCCGTCGAGCTTGAGCTGCGCGACCTGCTCGCGGAGCGCCTTGATGTCGTCACCGCCAATCGCGGTCGCGACCACGTCGGGTTTTGCTTGCTGGATCTTCAGGAGATACGCGGTGAAGTCGCGCGTGTTCTGCGGCACCAGGAGATTGTCGATGATCCTGCCGCCGGCAGCCTCGACCTGCGCCTTGGTCGCGGCAGACGTCGTGTGTCCCCAGACATAGTCGTTGGTCAGCAACATCCAGTTCTTGCCGATGGAATCGACCGAGTTCTTGACCGATGCCTTGGAGAAATTGGTGCCGTTTCCGTCCCAGACGAATTTCACGCGCGAGCAGTTCTCCCCGGCCTCGCTTGGCGCGGAGGAATTGGTGTTCATGTAGATGACGCCGTATTTGCTGGCGACCTGGGTGATGGCATTGGCAACCCCGGAATGCAGCGCGCCAACCAGGATCGTGCAGTCCTCGCGGGTGATGAAGCGCTCGGCGACGCGGCTGCCGGTCGCCGGCGTCGTCTCAGTGTCCGCGGTGATGAATGTCACCTGTCTCCCGAGCACGCCGCCTTTGGCGTTGAACTCGTCGATTGCCATCTTGATGCCGCGGAAATCATCCTGGCCGCTGTTGCCATATTGACCGCTGGCATCGCATGTCAGGCCGAGCTTGATTGGCTTTGCTCCCTGCGCCCAGGCATGGTTCTCCCGCCACGGCCCGAAGAAGCTGCCGGTGCCGCCGATGACGCTCGCCATCAAGCTGCCCTTCAAAACGCTTCGCCGTGAGATCTGACGCCCTCTCATCGTTTCCTCCCGTTTTGGATGTTTTTGCTCTTCTTTTGCGTTTAGAATATTAATTCCATTATAGAAGTAAAGTAGAATATTTGATCCAAATGGTGAAATGCCGTTAAACAGGTGGCCGATCCGGAGACCCGACTCGATGAACAAGGCCCAGGACGTGATGAGTTATGACGAGCTGCGCGGCGCGATTGCGCAGCGGCACCGCGCCCTGTCGGGCCGGCTCCAGCAGATCGCGGAATTCGTGCTCGATCATCCGACCGATGTCGCACTCGGCACCGTGGCGGAGGTCGCACAGCGCTCAGGCGTGCCACCCTCGGCGATCGTCCGCTTCGCCCATGCGCTCGGGTTTGGGGGCTTCACCGAAATGCAGCAGGTGTTCCGCTCCCGCCTCGTCGCCGGTGTCGCGCCAAGCTACAAGGCTCGGCTCGCCCGCATGAAGAGCGAGGAGAAATCGGTGCTCGGCCGTCAGCCGGCCGCAGTGCTTTCGCGTTTCGTCTCGGAGGCGCAATCGGCGCTGGTGACGCTGAGCCAGTCCGTGCACACGCGCGAGCTCGAGGCGGCGACCGCGATCCTTGCGAAAGCGCGCGACATCTATCTGCTCGGCCTCGGCGGCTCATTTCCGGTCGCGATACATCTCGCCTACGTCTTGCGCAAGCTCGGACGCCGCGTTGTGCTGCTCGACGGTGTCGGCGGCAGCATTCATGAGCAGTCGCACGCGGCCACCGCGGATGATGCGCTGGTCGCGATCAGCTTCCGAAACTACTATCCCGACACGGCACGGCTGTTCCCCGAGCTCGTCGCGCGGGGCGTGCCCACGATATCGATAACCGACAGCCTGCTGAGCCCGATCGTCGAGGGCGCAAGCGTCGTCTTCGAGATCCAGGACATGCCCGAGCCGGCCCTGCGCACGCTGGTGGCGCCGATGTGCCTGGTGCAGGCGCTGGCGATCGGCCTCGACCTCGCGGCGGACTGACATTTCATAACAAGGGGAAGATCATGGCATCGCATGACGGAACGAAGGTCTTGGCTGGTCAGGTCGCGTTGGTGACGGGCGCCGGACGCGGGCTCGGCCGCGCCTTTGCAGAGAAGCTTGCCGCGCTCGGCGCCGACGTCGCCATCCACGGCATGCGCGAGAACGGGCCGGCAGAATATGGCGAGGGCACCACGCTGACCGCGGTGGCCGCGGAAATCGGCAAGGACTATGGCGTCCGCAGCCAACGCGTGCTTGGCGATCTCACGGAGGGAGAGGACATCGCGCGCGTGATCGCCGAGGCGGAAAGCTCTCTCGGTCCGATCGATATCCTCGTGCACAATGCCGGTGGCGACATCGCGGCTGCCGGCGGCAAGCCCGATCCGAACGACGCCGTGAACATCAGGGAGGCCGACGTGCGCGCCGTGCTGGAGCGCAACCTGCTTTCGACGATTCTGACCTGCCAGGCGGTCGCGAAGGGCATGATGGAGCGGCGGCGCGGCCGTATTGTCACGCTCGGCTCGGTCGCCGCTTTCAAGGGGCGCACTCACGGCTCGATCTATGCGGTGGCGAAGGCCGGCGTGACGCATTACACGCGTTGCCTCGCCGACCAGCTCCGCTCCTACGACATCGCCGTCAACTGCATCGCGCCCGGTGACACCCGCACCGGCCGATTTCTCGGCACCCGCGCAGTCGATCCGAGCCGGATGGTCGAGACCGGCACGCTCGACCGTATCGCGACCGTCGACGAGGTCGCCCGGGTCGTCGAATTCTTCGCCGGCCCCATGGGCGCCTTCGTCTCGGGTCAGGTGCTGCGCATCGACGGTGGCGGACAGGCATGGCCGGCGTGAGCTCCGGTGTGCATGCTCCAGGGTGCATGCTCCAGGGTGCATGTCGCGGCTAGCACAGCGGTACAACGAAGTTGTACTGGCCCTTTCCGCCCTACGGCCCCGCCTTCCCCTTGCGCGCGGCGATCTGCTGGAGCGCCCAGCGCGCGTTCTTGCGCACGTCAGGATCGGGATCGTTGGCGATCACCACGAGGTATGCCTCGCCTTCGGGAGCGGCGATCTCGCCGAGCGCGGCAGCCGCCTCCTTCCGCAAATTCGCCTGCTCATGGTTGATGCAGTTACCGATCGGACGAAGGGCGCGCTCGACCTTCATCTTGCCGAGGCTGCGGATCGCCTTGAGCCGAACCTGCCAAAACTCGTCGGCAAGTGAGACGATAAGCTGATCGGCGGCGAGCGAACCGTTGACGTTGAGCCCGAGCGTCTCGGCTGCCATCTCCCGGACCATCCAGTCGGCATCCCTGAGTGCGCGGGTGATCGTCTCGGCCGCCGGCTTCATCTGGGAGAAGGCGAGCGCGCTCACCGCGGCGCGGCGCACATGGGCGTCGGGATCATGGATCAGCGCGGTGAGCGCCGGGATCGACTCTTCGAGCTTCAGGAAACCGATGACGCCGATCGCCTGCACGCGGACGGCCGCGTCACCATCCTGGAGCGCTTCCAGCGCAGGCTTCAGCGTGTCCTTGCGGCGCAACTCCTTGAGCGCGCGCAGCGCGCCCATGCGGACGAAGGCGTGGGCATGCTTGACCAGCGGCAGGATGATTTCGGCGCAAGCGGGGTCCTTGAATTCGGCCAAACTGTCGGCTGCGGCCGACGCCACGATTCGCTCCGGATCGACGAGCAGCTTGACGAGTGCATTCGCCGCTTCCCGCCCGTCGAACTCGCCGAGCGCCATCGCGACCTGCTGGCGTACGCCCGCGTCGGGATCTGACACCATGTTGGCGAGATGCGCGACCGCGGCCGGATCGCCGGAATGGCCGAGCGCAATGATGGCGACGCGCCGCTCGGCTGGATCTGCGGCTTGCAACCGCTCGTCGGCGTCTTCGAGATCGTCATAGGATTCGAACGGGCTCGACATGACTACCTCAAGAGATAGGGAATGTTCACGGTGACGGCGCCGGTCGGGCAATCGGCCTCGCAGGGCATGCAGTACCAGCACTCGTCATAGGCCATGTAGGCCTTGTTGGTCATGTCGCTGATGCGGAGCACGTCGAGCGGGCAGACGTCGACGCAGACGGTGCAGCCCTTGTCGGCGATGCATTTGGCGTCGTCGACGACCACCGGGACCGATGTCTGATAGGACGCGAGAGGCATCGTAGATCTCCTGTTGCTTGTCGTTGGCGATGGATCAGGCGGTCGCGCGGATGCGCTGCTTGTCGTAGAGGTCCTTCTCGTCGTCCGCGATCGGGACGACATAGGGCTCGACCGCGCGCTTCTCACTGGTCATCCTGCCGTTCTGTTTGCTCAGCAGGGTGTGGCAGAACCAGTTCTCGTTGTCCTTCTCCGGGAAATCCGTGCGCCAGTGATAGAGGCCCCAGCGGCTCTCCTCGCGATACAAAGAGGCATGTACCGCCATGTCGGCGCAGTCCATGATCGACTGCACTTCAAGCGCGCGGAGCAGCTCGTGTGCGTTACGTGCGATCATATGCTCCTGCATGTCTTGCCGCGCCTCGGCGAGGCGGCGCATGCCAAGCTCGTATTTGCGCGTGACCTTCGGCGGCTGGAGATAATCGTTGACGAGGCGCCGCGTCTTGTACTCGACCTGGTTCGGCGGAATGCCGTCCTCGCGCCTGGTCGGCGCCATCACGCGGTCGCGCTCCCTGGCCACGTCGGCGGCATCGAACTCCGCGAAGTCGTGGTTGTCGGCGAACTCCATCGCGTCGATGCCGGCCACCGCGCCGTTGGTGAAGGCGCCGAGCATGTAATTGTGCGGCACGCTCGCCATGTCGCCGGCGGCGTAGAGGCCGGGCACGGTGGTGCGCGCATTGTCGTCGACGAACACGCCGGAGGCGCTATGGCCGGAGCAGAAGCCTATCTCGGAGATGTGCATCTCGATCGAATCGTTGCGGTAATCGACCCCGCGTCCCTGCTGGAACAGGCCACGCGTCGGCCGCTCCACCTTGTGCAGCGTTGATTCGATTTCCGAGATCGTATCCGGGTGGAGATGCTTGAGCTGGAGGAACACCGGGCCCTTACCCGACAGCAGCTCGTTGTAGAATTCGAGCATCATCTGTCCGGACCAGTAGTCACATTCGATAAAGCGCGATCCCTCGTTGTTGGCGGTAAAGGCGCCGAAGGGACCGGCGACATAGGCGCAGGCGGGACCGTTGTAATCCTTGATCAGCGGATTGATCTGGTAGCATTCGAGGTTCGCAAGCGCGGCGCCGGCGTGATAGGCCATCGAATAGCCATCGCCGGAATTGGCAGCATTCTCGTAGGTTCCGAACATGTAGCCGGAGGTCGGCAGACCCAGGCGGCCGGCCGCGCCCATGCACAGGATGACGGCCTTGGCTTTGATCACCAGCATCTCTGCGGTACGTGTATTGACGCTGACCGCGCCAGCGATGCGCCCATCTGCCGACTTGAGCAGACGCGTCGCCATGTAGCGATTGGAGATCAGGATGCGGGCGCGCCGGAGCTGGCGGTAGAGCGCCTTTTTCACTGTCTCGCCGTTCGGCATCGGCAGCACGTAGGTGCCGATATGATGCACCTTCTTGACGGCGTAGTCGCCGTTCTCGTTCTTCAGGAAGCGGATGCCGAAGCTGTCGAGTTCTTCGATGATGCCGTAGCAGTTCTGCGCGTACTTATAGACCGCCTTCTGGTCGACGATGCCGTCATTGGCGATGGTGATTTCCTTGGTGTACTGCTCCGGTGTCGCATAGCCGGGGATGACGGCGTTATTCAAGCCGTCCATGCCCATCGCGATCGCGCCGGAGCGCTTGACGTTGGCCTTTTCGAGCAGGACGACATTGGCCTTCGGATTCTTCAGCTTCGCCTTCAGCGCAGCCATCGGGCCGGCCGTGCCGCCGCCGATGACCAGCACATCGCAGGAAACCTCCGAAAGTCCGTCGACGATCTGATCTAGTGCCATCGCTTGCTCCTGGTTCGCCGGCATCTCCGGCGCCTTTGCATCAGATTTGTTCAGAGGGCGTCGCGGCGATAGCAATTAGTTGTCGCCGGAACGCGATTTGCGCCTCAGCGCTCGACGAAGGCTTTCTCGATCACGAAATGGCCGGGCTGGCTGTGGTTTCCTTCGACGAAGCCGTGCGCAGAGAACATCGCGGGGAGCTCCTCCAGCATCGCCGGGCTGCCGCAGAGCATGATGCGGTCGGTCTCGATATCGAGGCTGCCCTGCCCGATATCGTCGAAGAGCTGGCCCGAGGCGATCAGATCGGTGATGCGGCCACGATTCCTGAACGGCTCGCGGGTGACGGTCGGATAGTAGACGAGCTTGTCGCGGATCAGCGGTCCGAAGAACTCGTGATTGCGGAGGCCTTCGACCACGTGCTCGCCATAGGCGAGCTCAGAGACCTGGCGGCAGCCATGGGCGAGCACGATCGTCTCGTAGTTCTCGTAGACGTCGGGGTCCTTGATCAGGCTGGCGAACGGCGCGAGCCCCGTGCCGGTCGAAAGCAGCAGGAGGCGCTTTCCCGGAATGAGGTTGCCGGTGATCAACGTCCCCGTCGCCTTGCGGCCGACCAGGATGATGTCGCCTTCTCTGACCTTCTGGAGGCGCGAGGTCAGCGGACCGTCCTGCACCTTGATCGAGAAGAACTCGAGCGCTTCCTCGTGATTGGCACTCGCCATGCTGTAGGCCCGCATCAAGGGCTTGCCCTCGACCTCCAGCCCGATCATGGCGAACTGGCCATTCTGGAAGCGAAAGCCGGGATCGCGCGTCGCGGTGAAGCTGAACAGGGACTCGGTCCAGTGCCGGACCGACAAAACCGTCTCTTTCTGAAATGCGCTCATCCTCGTCTCCGTGCCTCGATCGCGCACAAGGTTTCGGAGAGACGGGAATCCGGCAACGCGGAAGTGAAATTCCCGGTCGATTAGTTTCACATTTCGCGGGCGATGATCGGAGAGCAGCCGGCGTTGGCAACTAGTTGCTATCCGCACTCGTCTGCGACGCCGTAGAAGAGGGTCGGAGATACGTCATGAGGACCTTGGTAGTACCGACCGTGGCCGACTACGAAGCGAGCGCCGATCTGGCGACGCTCCTCGTCCGCACCACGCTGGACGACGCGCTGAGCGTCCCTGCCGAAAAACTTCGCCTCTCCTGCAAATGCGCCCACTGCACCCGCGCCCGCTTCGACGGCCGTTTCCCTAAACACTTTCCCGGCATCGCCATCACCGAGATCGGCGATCTCGGCTATGGGCTGAACATCTCGTTCTCGGACGGACATAACAGGGGGATTTATCCCAAGCCGTATCTGCTGAGCTTGGCCGGGCGGTAGGCCTCGATCTCCCAACGCATATCGCTGTCATTCCCCGCGAAGGCGGGGAATCCAGTACGCTGCGGCCTCTCCGTATCCCACGGACGTCTCTGGAATACTGGGTCGCCCGCCCCAGTGCGCAATTGCGCACAAGCCGGGCGACGACAGTTGAGTGAATCTGGCACGGACATTGCTCCTCTTTAGAACGATTTGAACGTTCCGGAGGCAGACGATGTTGCAGGCGGCGAATGGGGTTCGCGGGGCTGTTCCCCCGGCAGTCCGGCCTGCAGGCAGCTCCTCGCTGCTGCTCACCGAGAACCAGCAATGGATCGGCGGGCCCCCGCCGCTGATGGACAAGCTCTCCCCGCGCGAGCGGGAGCAGGTGCTGAAGCAAGGCCGCCGAAAAGTGCTCAACCGCGGCCAGACGCTGTTCAGCCAGGGCGGCAAGCACGACGGCATCTGGCTGATCGAGAGCGGCCGTATCCGGGTGTTCTACACCTCCCCGCTCGGACGCGAGATCACGCTCGCCTACTGGCATGTCGGCAATTTCGTCGGCGGGCCGGAAGTGTTCGAGGGCACCGTGCATCAATGGTCCGGTGTTGCGTCCAGCAATTGCAGCGTCGTGCATCTTCCCGGAAAGGAGCTGCGATCCCTTGCCGTCGAGATCCCGAACCTTGCGATCGGCCTGATCGAAGGCCTGACGTTCAAGGGCAAATGCTATTCGGCTCTCGCCCAGATGCTGGGAACGCGCTCGATCACGCAGCGCCTTGCGCATTTGCTGCTGCATCTCGTCGAACTCTATGGTGTCGAGGACGCCGATGGCAGGGTGATCGCGGCCGCCTTCACCCATGCCGACATTGCGCACATGGTCGGTGCCACCAGGCAATGGGTCACGATCAGCCTGAAGCGGATGCAAGAGAAGGGAATCGTGCAAACCAAGCGGTCACAGATCGTGGTCTGCCGGACGGACGTGCTGGAGGAGATGCGCGGCCACGCATCCGATTGACCGAATTTGCGACCACCGCCCGTGCTCAGGCAAGCGGCTTTATAGTGCAGGACTGCTCAAGGAGTATGCAATCAGCTTTTCCCGGCAACTAATCGACTGCAGCGCTCATTCCGGATTTGCCCTGACCGGGCCCTCACCCAATCATGGCAACCACAGCACATCCAACCGAATGAGGATGAGAATGGTCCGCCGTCTTTCCACGCTCTCGATCGCGACGTCGGTGACGTCGCTGGCCCTTCTGGTCGCGCAGCCGGCCTCGGCGGAAACCGTCACGCTTGGCATCGGAACGCAGGATACGACAACCAACACGGTAACCGCCGGCGTCGTCATCCGCCAATTGCACCTGCTCGAGAAATACCTGCCGAAAGACGGCAAATACAGCAACATCAAGTTCGAGCTGGAGTGGCAGAACTTCACCTCCGGCCCGCCCGTCACCAACGCGATGATGGCGAACAAGCTGCAGATCGGCATGATGGGCGACTATCCGCTGATCGTGAACGGCTTCACCTTCGAAAGTAACCCCGAAAGCAAGAGCCGGCTGATCGGTATCGCCGCCTACAGCCTGTCCGGCTCCGGCAACGGCATCGTCGTTCACAAGGACTCGCCCTATTACGATCTCGCCGATCTCAAGGGCAAGCTCGTCAGTGTACCGTTCGGCTCCGCCGCCCATGGCATGGTGCTCAAGGCGATGCAGGACCGTGGCTACACGTCTGACTTTTTCCAGCTCGTCAGCCAGAGCCCGGAGGTCGGCTCGACCAATCTCCAGGAAAAGAAGATCGACGCGCATGCCGACTTCGTTCCCTTTGCCGAGCTGCTGCCGTTCCGCGGCTTCGCGCGGAAGATTTTTGACGGCGTCGAGACCAATGTCCCGACCTTCCACGGCATCGTGGTCCGCACCGATTTCGCCGATAAATATCCGGAGGTCGTCACCGCCTATCTGAAGGCGGTCATCGCCGCCAATCAGTGGCTGCGCGACGATCCCAAGCGCGCCGCGGAGAAGATCCAGGAATGGACCGGCATCAGCAAGGAAGTGGTGTACATCTTCCTGGGGCCCAGCGGCAACATGACCACCGATCCCACGGTCAAACCGGCATTGATCGACGCCGCCACCGCCGACGTCAAGGTTCTGCAAAATCTCGGCCGGATGAAGGAGTTCGATCCGAAAAAGTGGGTCGACGATGGCTATATCCGCAAAGCCCATGCCGAGATGAAGCTCGATTACGACGCGCAACTCGCGAGCACCAAGAATTACGAGATCGCTGGCGAAGACGCCTTCTGCAAGAAGCCGATCACCGATCCGCGCAAGGCCGGCGAAGTCTGGGTGGATGATGCCGGCATCATGCCGTTTGCGTCCGCGGCGTGCACCCTGGGGGCCTATGCCGACTTCAAGGCCAAGGGCAAGAAGATCAACGTCGCCTACGTCTTCGACACCACGCGCGGCATCAAGCTGTTCGCCGACCAGGCCTTCTTCGCCGTCGGCGATGGCGACGTCGCGCCGTTCCTGCTGAAGAAGGACGCCGAAGCCTATGCCGCCAAGATCGGCGGCAAGGTGCTGGGCTTCGACGACGCGGTGAAGGCGGCGGTGGGCGGAGGCAAGACGTGAGCAGTCCCGCCATCCTCAGACATCCCGAGGACAGCATGCCGGCAACAGCCATTGCAGAAGCGGGCCCGGGGCCCGTCGCCACCCCACCGTCCTTCGGCACGCTCGCGCTGCGCTGGTACCGACTGAACCGCAGCGGCCTGCGCGCGATCGCGATCGGCATCACCTCGCTGCTGGCATTCCTCCTGGTCTGGCATCTGCTCACGACCTATCGCGTCGTGTTCTTCGTGCGCTTCACCAATGTGCCCTCGCCGCTCGCGGTCTATGCCAGCTTCACCAAGGCGATCCACGATCCAAAATTCCTGATGCACATTCTCTTGAGCTGCCGGCGCATCCTCGTCGGCTTCTCCCTTGCAGCCATCGTCGGGGTGCCGCTCGGTCTAGTGATGGGTCGCTTCAAGCTCGTCCATGAGATCATCTTCCCGGTCGCCGAAGTGCTGCGACCGATCCCAGCAATCGCCTGGGTGCCGATGGCGATCATGCTATGGCCGACCAACGAGCAGAGCATCGTCTACATCACCTTCCTCGGCTCGTTCTTCCCGATCCTGGTGAATACACTTCACGGCATGACGCTGGTCGATCCCGTGCTGGTGCGCGCGGCACAGTGCCTCGGCGCGCGGGAGCGCTCGATCTTCCGGGAGGTGTATTTTCCGGCATCGCTGCCGCACATCTTCACCGGCCTCACGGTCGGCATGGGCGTAGCCTGGGTCTCGCTGATCGCGGCCGAGATGATCTCGGGCCAGTACGGCATCGGATACTTCACCTGGGAAGCCTATTCGCTGGTCCAGTACGCCGACATCGCGCTCGGCATGATCGCAATTGGCGTTCTCGGCCTGGGATCGAGCCTGCTGATCCGGGGCGCCGGACAATTGGTGATGCCGTGGAGAGCGAAATGAGCGAGATCCCCGCCAAGGCACCGCAAGGCCATATCGAAGTCAGGAGCTTCTCCCTCAGCTATGACAGCATCGAGGGACCGGTCCAGGCGGTCACCGATACGCAGATCCACGTGAAACCGGGCGAGTTCGTCTCGATCGTCGGGCCCTCCGGTTGCGGAAAATCGACGCTGCTCAATGCGGTCGCAGGCTTCCTCAAGCCGACCACCGGTATTGTCACCGTCGACGGCGAACGTGTGAGCGGACCCAGCGCCGAGCGCGGCATGGTGTTTCAGCAATATTCGCTGTTTCCCTGGAAAACGGTGCGGGAGAACGTCGAGTTCGGCCTGAAGATGCGGGGCATGCCGCGCTCGCAGCGTGAGCGCGCGGCCCGGACGCTGCTCGGACTAGCAGGCCTGGAGGCCTTCGAGAAGCACTATCCGGAAAAGCTCTCCGGCGGCATGAAGCAGCGCGTCGGCATCGTCCGCGCGCTCGCCACGGGGCCAAAAGTGCTGTTGCTGGACGAGCCCTTCGGTGCACTCGACGCCCAGACCCGCGTCATCATGCAGCAGATCCTCACCAACATGTGGCAGCGGCTGAAGATCTCGGTGCTGTTCGTCACCCACGATATCGACGAGGCGATCTTCCTGTCCGACCGCGTCTACTGCATGACCGCACGCCCCGGCTCGATCAAGGCGGAGATCCCAATTCCGTTGGAACGGCCGCGACAGCAATCCATGATGATGTCCTCGGAATTTTTGGCGCTACGCCGCGGGCTGATGTCCCTGATCCGCGAGGAGAGCCTGAAGGCGATGGGCGGCGAGATCAACGACCTCGGCATGCGGGGATTGAACATCGAGCTGCACGGCCAATCTTTGGCCGAGGTACTTTAGGCGAAGCCCCCCGAACTGTTTAGACGCTGCGATAGCGCTCGATAGCTGAAAGATCCGGCACTGTTCCGAGTCCCGGGTCGTCACTCAGCTGAACCGTGCCTTCACGCACGTCGACCAGGGAACCGCAAAACAAATCGCGCAACGGATTGTCGTTGGCGTCGACCTCCAGCCAGCCATCTCCACCGATGCCGGCAAGCAGATGAGCCGAGGCAAGCAGTCCAACGCCGCCGCCGAGATAGTGTGGGCAAAACGTCTTGCGCGCGTCGAGGATATCACGCGCCACTCCGACACAGACCGTGAGCCCGCCCCATTTCGCGATGTCCGGCTGAACCACGCCGAGCACGTCCTCGGTCAACACCTGCCTGAAGCCTTCGGCGCTCGAGATGTTCTCGCCGGCGGCGATCGGCATGTCCGCGCTTGCGCGCAGTCTTTGCCATTCTTCGCGTGGCCGATCGGCGCGGATAGGCTCTTCCAGCCAGCGCAGATCGAACCCGCCAAGCTGCTGCAGCATCTGAAGCGCCTGCTCGACCGACCAGCCTTGATTGGCGTCCGCCGCAAGCATGCCCGCGCCGACGATCTGGCGCAGGGCTGCGAGATTGGCGAGGTCCATGTCGGCGCCGAATCCGACCTTCAGTTTCAACGCGCGATGACCACGCTCGAGTGCGGCTTCGGCCGTCTGCGTAGCGCCGCCGGGATTGATGCCGCTGGCATAGACCTTGATCGTGCTGCCGTGCCCACCGAGCAGCCGCCAGAGCGGCAAGCGCCGACGGCGCGCCGAGAGGTCCCATAGCGCGAGATCGATGCCCGCGATCGCCTGCGCAAAGGGACCGGGTTCACCGCATTGCAGCGCCAGCACTTCGGTGCCCCTCGTCAGGCTCTCGAAGGCTTGAGCCGGACCGTCGAACCTGCGCCCGACGAGACCGGGCGCGAGCACCTCGTTCACGAGCCGCGCGCGATGCTCCGCACCGGGTGCAGGGAAATTCGACCAAGCCTCGCCCCATCCCTCGACGCCATCTTCATCGACGGCGCGAATGAAGACGGCGGGGCGGTTGAGCATCCGGCCGAACGACGTCACCACCGGCGTCGCCAACGGATAGCGATAGCAGAATGCTTCGATCGAGCGGATAGTGAAGCTGTCAGACGTCATGTTGCAGATCCTGCGATCGGGATCGGACCACCCGGAACGGCCACCAGCTCAGTATGCGCGCGCGAAGTCCCCTTCCCGCTTGATATCAGTAAATACGGGAAAGCGCGCTTTCCACGGCGTTCCCTTGGCCTTGGTCAGCTCGTTGAGCCGTTCGAGCACACCAAGGCCATCCTTGCGCAGGCTGGCGGCAACTGCCGCGCGGTCCGGGAAATTCTTCAAGACGGCATCGAGCCAGATCGTGCGGCCCGCCAAAAACCCGCCCGCGCCCGCGGCATAGGCAAAGTCGAGTACCCGTTCGAATTTCTCCGGCGCAGCACCGCCGGAGAGCAGCACCCAGGGGATGCTGCGCGCGCGGCAGATGTCGCCGATCGCATCGAACTCCGTCTGCGCGGCTTTCGCCTCGGTGCTGCCATCCCGGGCAGGCAGACTGTTGGCCGCAAGCGGGCTCTCCAGCTTCAGAAGATCGACGCCATATTCCGGCTTGGCGAACTCGCGCACGCTATCGATGACGAGACCTGGAAGTTTTCCGGGCGATTCCACGTAGTCGGCGGTGTGATTGGCGCTGCCGAGGAACGGATAGACCAACAGCTCCAGAACGTAGGGAATGTCGTGACGGGCGCAGTCCTGCCCGATCTCGCGAACGAACCGCTTCTGATGCTCGTTGACCGCAGCATCGGCGTCCGGCCGGTACCACGCCAGCACCTTGACGGCGTCGCCGCCCATGGCGCGGATTTTCTCAACGCTCCAATCGGTGATCGCCCGCGATTTGCGTCCGCCCGAGGTCTCATCCACCCGGTGCTCTTCAAGGGTCATGATGAGACCGCAACGCGGTGGCAGAAGATCGATCGCCGCGGGCACCGCGAAATTCGGATCGAACAGCATCGAGCTGCAATGTGGCGCGAGGTTCTCGACGAGCAGACGCTTTGCTGCCGTCACGTCGGAATACTCGACCTGGTCCCGCGTAATCCCCTTTGCTTTCGCAATGGCGTCAAACAGCGGCGGCCGCTGATCCAGCGCGACCATGCGAAAATGACCGTCCGCGTCGGCCAGACGCGCCAGGCCGCGGTTCTTTCCAATCGTTCTCATGGCTTCGTCCTCATGAATGCAAGACACTCGTTGATGGTGGGGATTCCGTTGCGTCCGCCTGCGTGGCGGCATTTCATCGCGGCCGCCGCGGCGGAAAACGCCATCGCGTCGCGCACGTCGAGGCCGGCGCCGACCGCGAGGGCATAAGCGCCATGGAAGACGTCGCCGGCGCCGGTGGTGTCGACCACATCGACCGCGAAGGCCGCCTGTCGGTGCAGGCGGCCGTTCTCGAACCAGCTCACACCCTCGCCACCGCGCGTCACGGCGATGATGCGACACCCGAAGCGGGCGAGCGCGGCGAGGGTTTCATCCTTGGCCGAGCCGCCAAAAGCCGTGAGCGCGGGCTCGGAGAAGATTGCGTGGTCGGTCAGGGGCAACAGCCGCTCGAACACCTCGGCATCGGCCATGTCGCCGTCGAGCACCGTCGGGATCCCGCGCGCGCGGGCTTCGCGGAACAACGTTGCCGCCCCCTCGACCCAGCGCGGATCTGCCAGCACTGAAGATACGCGGGCAACCGTCTCCAACGGCAGCCAGTCGGCTGCTTCCGGATAGAGACCGCGGAAATTGACGATCTGCCGTTCGCCCGAGCTGTCGACGATGATCCCGGAGACCGACGAGCGGCCATCGGGAAACAGCCGGAAATTCTCGACATCGATGCCCTCGGCGCCGAAGGCGGACCGCATCTCCTGGCCGGCGGCATCATTGCCTGCCCGGCCCCAGAACGCGACCGCCGCGCCGAGCCTTGCAACCGTAACCGCGGCGTTGGCGGCCATGCCGCCGCCGAGGGTCCCGTAGCCGGCGGCCTTGATCTTCTCGCTTCTGCCCGCAAAGAGCCGGTCGACGCGCCAGATCTGGTCGAGCGCCGACAGCCCGAGGCAGATCACCTGCACGCGATCCGCCTTAGAAACGAGCTCTGCCAGCGCCGACGGATTTCCAATGTTCGCTAGCGAGCTCACCGCAAGACCCGCCCGTTTGCGGCGTCGAACAGATGCGTCCGGCTGGGTTGCGGGCGGAGGCTGAGGCGATCGCCGACCTTCGGTCGTAGCGACGGATCGACCCGCGCGATGGATGCCGCGCCGGCGAGATCGAAATGGATCAGCGTGTCCGAGCCGAGCGGCTCAACGAGCTTGACATTCACTGCAATGCCGTCGGCCGCATCGTTGGCAACGGCAAAATGTTCGGGACGAATGCCAAGCACAGCGCTGCCGGCCCGCCGCAGCCCGTTCGCCGTCTCCTCGCCCAGCGGCACCACCGTTCCGCCTTGCGAAAGGATCGCACGCTCCTGTCGCCATTCGACCGGAAAGAAATTCATGGCTGGCGAGCCGATGAAGCCGGCCACGAACTGGTTGGCCGGCCGCTCGTAGACCGCCTCAGGCGTATCGTATTGCTGGATGGTGCCGCTCTGGAGCACCACGATGCGGTCGGCCATGGTCATGGCCTCGATCTGGTCATGCGTCACGAAGACCATGGTGGTCTTGAGCTCCTGCGACAGCGCCTTGATCTCAGCGCGCACCTGCCCGCGCAGCTTGGCGTCAAGATTCGAGAGCGGCTCATCGAACAAGAAGGCTTTTGGATTGCGCACGATCGCACGCCCCATGGCGACGCGCTGGCGCTGGCCGCCGGAGAGCTCCTTCGGCTTGCGGTCGAGATACGGCTCGATGTGCAGCAGCGCCGCCGCGCGCTTCACCCGCGCGTCGATCTCCGCCTTCGGCGTTCCCCGCAGCTCCAGCGCAAAGGACATGTTGTCGTAGACCCGCATGTGCGGATAGAGCGCGTAATCCTGGAACACCATCGCGATGTCGCGCTGCGCCGCTTGCACGCCGTTGACGCGCGTATCTCCGATGTAGAGGTCGCCGGAGGAAATCGGCTCGAGGCCTGCGATGATCCGGAGCAAGGTCGACTTGCCGCAACCGGACGGGCCAACGAAAACCACGAATTCGTGGTCCGCGATCTCAAGGTTGAGATCCGGGATCACAGTGAAATTGCCGTAGCGTTTGGTAAGGTTGCGGATCGAGATCGAGGCCATATCGCTTAGTCCAGCGCCAGTACAGGCTTGATCAACTCGCCCTTGGCGAAGCGGGCGAAATTCTCGGGCAAAGCGGACAGGCCGAACTCGCCGTCGACGAGAACGCGGTATTCGTCCTTGTACCTGCGCAGCAGTTCGACGTTCGGCTCGAAATCCTGGAACGGGAAGTAGAAGGTCCGGATCATGTAGAAATCCTTGCGGCGGAAGACCTTGCCTTCCTCGATGGTCCAGGGCGCGGCGTTCTCGCCGACCAGCACCAGCGCCCCGCGCGGCAGAACCAGCTCGATACCGAGGTTGCGCGCCGCATGCGCGCCGGAGCATTCCATGATGAGGGCGAACCGTTTCGACGTGTCGCCGACCGGATGCGGTTTCGCGCCGAACGATCGGGCGATATTCAAGCGTGCCGCGTTCGGATCAGCCACTTGGATATCGTCATAACCGAGACTGCGGAGCGCCAGCACGACGCCGAGACCAACAGGCCCCGCTCCCATCACGAGCACCGCACCTGCCTCGTCCGGCGGCACTACGCGGCTGACGAACCGCACGGCGTGGCCGGAGGTGCCGATCGTGTCGAGCAAGAGCGGCGCGAGGCTGTCCTCGATATCGTCGGGCACCGGCAGCAGGCAGTTTTCCGGCACCGGCACGTATTCGGCATAGCCGCCCGGCCTGTTCCAGCCGATCAGGCTCGAGACCTCCAGGCACATCTGGGTGTCGCCGCGCTTGCAGGCCGCACAGTGGTCACAGTGCAGCGGGATATAGACGGCGCAGCGGCGGCCATGCAGGCGGTGGCCGGGCTGCTCCACGACGCCAAAAATCTCGTGGCCGGCGGTGAACTCGGCGCCTTTGTGCCAGAGCTTGAAGTCCGAGCCGCACAACGCGGTGCGCGAGACACGGACCAGCACTTCGCCGCTGCCGACATCAGGCATTGCGACGCGCTCGATGGTGATGCGGTCGTTGCCGTGGAAGACCGCGGCCTGCATGATTGAGTTCGGACGGGGGGACACGTTCATCAAATACCTAGCCTTTCACCGCACCGAGCGTCAGGCCGGACACCAGCCAGCGCTGAACCAGGGCGGCCAGGACCAGCGGCGGCAATGCGATCAGCGTCGCCGCGGCCATCAGGGCGCCCCATTGCGTCGAGCCTTCGCCGATGAAATTGAAGGCAGCCGCGATCAGCGTCTTGGTGTCGCCATTGGACAGCACCAGCGCAAACAGGAAGTAGTTCCAAGAGAATACGAAGGCGAGTATGGCCGAGACGGCGATGCCGGACGCCACCAGCGGCAGCGCGATGCGCCAGAGGATGCGCGTGACGCTGCATCCATCCACCTGTGCCGCCTCGAACACGCTGCGTGGAATGGCATCGAACGACGGCAGCAGCACCCAGATCACGATCGGGAGCGTGATCACCGCGTGGCTGAGGATCAGCGCTGTGTACGATCCGATCATGCCGACCTGCCGGAACATGACGTACCACGGCAGCAGGAACAGCGTTCCGGGCGCCATGCGCGCCGCGAGCGTCAAGATCGCCGGCCACGAAATACGCGTCCAGGAAACGGCGAACGCGGCAGGGATTCCGAACAGGAGCCCGAGCGCCGTCGAGCCGACGGTGACGATCAGGCTGTTGAGGGCGTAGCTCAGGAACGGCGTCGTCTTGGTCAGCTCGACATAATTGTCCAGCGTCGGCGTGAAGATCAGTGTCGGCGGATAGGCCGTCACCTCGAAGGACGGCTTGAAGGAGGACAGCACCATCCAGACCGTTGGCGTCATGATGATAACGCCGGCCAGCACGAGCTGCACCAGGTTGAGCCAGCGTATCCAGCGGTCGGTGTTGACTGCGTCGGTCATGAGATCACCACGCCACTGCGCCGCGCAGGCGGTTGAAGGCGAGCACGGCGCCGAACACGATCGCGGTTAGCGTCAGCATCAACGCGCTGGCATAGCCGATGTTAAAGAATTCGAAGCCAACCCGGAAACCGTAGATATTGAGCGTATTCGAGGCGCTGCCGGGCCCGCCTTGGGTCGTGATGTAGATGATGTCGAAAAAGCGCAGGAGATCGACGCTGCGCAGAATGGCTGCAGTGACGATGGTCGGCAGCAGCAGCGGCAGCGTGATGCGCTGGAAGGTCTTGAACGCAGATGCGCCATCGATTTGCGCGGCCTCGTAGACGCTCGGCGGCAGAGATTGCAGGCCGCCGAGCACGATCAGGGCGACGTACGGTGTCCACTGCCAGCTATCGATCAACGCAACCGTCGGAATGACCCATGCCGGCGAGGCCAGCCAGTCCGACGGCGGCAGGCCGAGCGATTGCAGGATGTAATTGGCCGCGCCCAGCGACGGATCGAGGATCACTAGCCACATCATTCCGGCGACCACCGGCGGCATCATGAAGGGCGAGATGAACAGCGATCGCACGATCCCAGGAAGGCGCTTGGCATGAAACAGCACCAGCGCAAGCCAGACGCCGAAGACGAGCTGCAGCACCAGCGAGAGCACGAACAGCGCAATGGTGATCCACAACCCATGCCAGAACTCGACGTCGGACATCAGCTTCGTGTAATTGGCAAGGCCGGCAAAGGACTGCTTGCCGGTCGAAGAGAAAGTCTGGAAGCCGAGCCAGATCGTATAGACGACCGGAAATGCGATCATCGCGACCGTGAAGATCACGGCCGGCGCCGAGAGCGCCGCCATTTCCAGCTTCTGCCGGTCCTGCGTGAGTGTCGCAGCCGTGTCAGACATGTATTCCTGTCCTCGATCGAGTTAGGTGCCGGCCGGCGCGAAACCAGCCGGCACCGGGCGGTCAGTTCAGCGCGATCAGCGCGTCCAGCGCCTTGTCGGCGTCCGCGCAAGCCTGATCGACGGTCTTTTGCTTCAGGATCAAATCCTGCACCGCCTGACCAATGAACTCGCGCGATTGCGGATTGGCGACGATGGGATAGCCGACTTCGGACGAGCCCTTGGTGGCGAGCACGTCGAGCGCGGCCTGCCATTCCTTGCGCACCGGCTCCTCGTCGATCCACTTGCGATATTCGGGGTCCTTGGCGACGGACGGGCGCGGCGGGGCAATGCCCTGCAAAGCCATCTTCTTCTGCACCTCGGGGCTCGTTGCCCACTGCACGAAGTACCAGGCGGCATCCGGCTGCTTGCTGTGCGAGGACACCGCCATGCCCCAGCCGATCGTGGTCGGCACCTGGCCGGCCTCGCCCGCCGGGAACGGCAACAGGCCGGTGTCCTTCAGGCGCGCGCCGCCTTCCATCACCGTGCGCAATTCATTCGAGGATTCGAACGCCATCGCCGCGCGGCCGCCGCGATACAGCGCCGAAATCTGCTGGAAGCTGTAATTGACGACGCCGGGCGGTCCGAAGTCGCGCAGCAGTCGGCTATAGGTGTCGAGCGCCTCCTTGCCCTTGGCCGAGCACAGGCTCGACTTGCCGCTCGCGATATACGTGCCGCCGATATTGTGCAGCATGTTGCTGAAGGTGTAGGCGATCGCAGGTTTGAGGCCACGCGAGACGAACGGCGTCACCGTGCTGTCGCAGGTCTTGATCTTCTCGGCGGCGGCCTCGACGTCCTTGATGGTCTTCGGCGCCTCGAGGCCGCACTTCTTGAAGATATCGGTGCGGTAATAGAAAATCGGGCCCTCGATGTTCATTGGCATGCTGGTCAGCTTGCCGCCGAACGTCGCGGCCTTCAGCAAGGCCTGGCTCAACCCCGCCGGGTCATAGTCCTTGGCGACCTCGTTCTTGGCCATCGCGGTGAGATCGCCGTACCAGCCAGCAGCGGCGAACTGCTCGCCTTCGCGCGAGGGCAGCGTCATGAACACATCGACCTCGTCGCTGTTCGCATTCATGACGGTGACCAGACGCTGGCGCATCTGCTGTTCCTGATAGCCGTCGACCTTCAGGGTCATGCCGGTCAGCTTCTCGAAATCGGCCTTATAGGTGAGCAGCGCCTGCGAAACCGGATTGTTGTTGGCGAGAAAGGTGACGGTCTTGCCCTTGAACTTCATCCAGTCGAATTCGGCCGCGCGCGCCTGCGCGCTCACGGCGGCAATCGCAAGAACGGGCAACGCGACGCGCGTCGCGAGCATCCTGGCCTTCATCGAACTCTCCTCCCGCTGGCCGCCTTATGCTGTCGGCGTATTCTGTAAACGGTTACATCCTAAGCGCCGACGCACCTCTGTCAAGCGATGGACAATCGATATTTTGTGCGGCAATATTGCAGATATTCTCCTTGCCGCGCCCGCGATCCGAGATTGTAACGTTACATCATGAATCGACCGTCCGCCAAATTGACGAAGCAAGGCATCCGCGCCGTCGCGGCACGGGCCGGCGTGTCGACGGCATCGGTCTCGCGTGCGCTCAACAATCCCGATGCAGTGAGCCCGTCCCTGCGCGCGCGCATCGCGCAGGCAATCGAAGCCGTCGGTTACATCCCTCATGCGCCGGCCCGGATTCTGTCATCGCGGCGATCGCGTACGCTTGGCGCGATCGTACCGACGATCGACAACACGATGTTCGCGCGCGGCATCGCCTCACTGCAAAAATATCTCTCCTCGGTGGGTTACATGCTGTTTCTCACCACGAGCGGATACGATCTCGACGTCGAGCTGCAACAGGCCCGCAACCTGATCGGCCGCGGCGTCGATGGCCTCGTGCTGCGGGGCGACTGCCATCACGAAGGGTTGCGCAAGCTACTCGCGGACAATGCGGTGCCTTTCATCAATGTCGGGATCTATCAGCCCGACCGGCCCTACCCTTGCGTCGGTACGAACAACGAGGCCGCCGCCCATCGGGCGGCCGGGCATGTCATCGAGCTCGGCCATCGCCGGATCGGAATCGTTTCCGCTCTCCAGCGCAACAACGACCGCGCCGGCGCCCGCGTCGCCGGCTTTCGCCGCGCGCTCGCGGAGAACGGCCTGGAGCTGCCTCCGGAATGGCATGTCGAGGTGCCCTATACCCTGGACGACGCGCGCGAGGCGGCCCGCCATCTCCTCAACCTCAAGAATCGCCCGACGGCAGTGGTCTGCGGCAACGACGTCATTGCCTACGGCGTCCTGTTGGAAGCGGAGCGCAGCGGCTTTTCGGTGCCGCGTGATCTGTCGGTCGTCGGCTTCGACGACCTCGACTGGAGCCGCCATTTGCGACCGAGCCTGACGACGATTCACGTCCCAACCGACGAGACCTGGCAGCGCGCCGGAGAATATCTGGTGCGCAGCCTCGCCGGCGAGCAGACCATCATGCATCGTGAGATCGACTTCTCGCTGGTGGTCCGGGAATCGACGGCTCCCCCTCCGGCAATCCTGAAGTGAGATCCTCCGATGAGTACCAGCTTTTCTCTCACCTCCGGTTTTCATGCCGTCGTGATCGGCGGCGCCGGGGACATCGGCGCCGCGATCAGCAACCAGTTCTGCGACCTCGGGGCGACGGTGACCGCCACAGGCATCAATGACGCCGATCTCGCACGCTCCCTGCTCAAGCCGCGCGCCGGACTTGCGCTCACGACGCTCGATGTCACGAGCGATGAAGCCGTCGTGTCACTCGCCGGGCAACACCAACGCGTCGACGCGCTGATCAATTGCGCCGGCATCCTGGCGCGGGACAAGGAATACGAAATCGAGACCTTCACGAAAGTGCTCGACGTCAATCTCACGGGCACGTTCCGGACCTGCATGGCGTTCCGCTCGCAGCTGGCGAAGATGAAAGGCTCGATCGTCAACATCGCCTCGATGAATGCAACCTTGGCCCTGCCGCGAATTCCGGCCTATTGCGCCAGCAAGGGCGGCGTCGTGATGCTGACCAAGGCGCTGGCCCTGGCGTGGGCCGAAGACGGCATCCGCGTCAACGCCGTCGCGCCCGGTTATGTCGAAACCGCGATCAATGCCGCCGGCCGCACCGACCGCGCCCATTATGAGCGCATCGCCGACCGCACCGCGTTCAAGCGCTGGGGCCAGCCCGAGGACATCGCCGGTGCCGTCGCCTTCCTCTGCATGCCAGCCTCGCAATACGCGACCGGAACGGTGGTCGCGGTGGATGGCGGATTTCTTGCGGGCTAGCGGCAGCTGTCACACGTTCGCAAGCTGGCGCGGCCGCAGGTGCAGCCGCGCCGATCCAGCTCAGCGGAAGTTGCCCTTGGTCTCGGGGATCACGACCGCGCCGATCAAATAGATCACGAACACGCCGACCGCGAAGTAGGCCAGCGACATCGGAATCTCCGCGGGGCTGCCGCTTACCAGCGAAACGAACGTCGGCATCATACCGCCCAGCGCAAAGCCGATATTCCAGGACAGGCCGGTGCCGCTGGCGCGGAGCGCCGTGGGGAAACGTTCGTTCAGGAAGATCAGCACCGGCGCATAACCGGCATTACCGATGAAGGCGATGGCAAGCGCATAGAGCGTGATCTGCGTGGTGTCCTTGGTCGTGGCTAGGTTCAGATAGCATAGCGGCAACAGCACCGCCGCCAGGACCCCGATCAGCAGGAACGTCTTCTTGCGGCCGATGAGATCGCTCAGCGCGCCGACCAGCACCGCGGCGAAGAACGCCGAGACGCTGGCGCCCATCAGGATCAGCGAGGAGGTCTGGTTCGGAACCGCGTTGATGACTTTCAGGAAGCTCGGCAGATACCCCGAGGTCAGATAATAACCGGCGCCGCCGCCGAAGGTAATGAGCAGGTTGATCAGCAGGACGCCGCGATACTCACGCGACAACACATCCTTGACTGGCGCCTTCGAGACCGTCGCCTGCTTATTGCCCTGCTGGCGCTTGAGCTCCTTGAAGTAGGGAGATTCTTCAAGATTACGGAAGATGAACCAGCCGAGCAGCGAGCTCAGCAGCCCCGAGAAGAACATGAAGCGCCAGCCCCAGACGGCAAAGGCATCTCCGGGGAATACCGAGGACGTGATCAGGAAGATGAAGGACGCCAGCAGCGCGCCAATGCCGGCGCCGCCGCCGCCGACCAGACCCGACATCGCGCCGCGCCAATGGGGCGGCACCGATTCCGTGCCGATCGTGTGGGTCGAGGCCACCACGCCACCGACGAACACGCCCTGCACCAGGCGCAGAATCAGGAACACGATGGGAGCGATCACGCCGACTTGCGCGATGGTCGGCAGCAGGCCGAACGCGGCCGTGCTGATGCCGACGCCGACGATGGCGATCAGCATGGCCTGCTTGCGGCCGTGCACGTCGGCGTAGTGCCCGAACACCGCCGAACCGAGCGGCCGCATCAGCAGCGTAACGGCGAACGAACCGTAGACCGCGGCGAGCGACAGCGCAGCATTGCTCGACGGAAAGAACAGCGCGCCGACCACCGGCGCTACATAGAGCAGAATGAACAAATCGAACAGGTCGAGCGCCCATCCGAGCACTGACGCGATGATCGCATTGACCATCTGCTTGTTATCCGTCGATGCCCGTGCACCGGCGACCGGCATATCCATCTCAGCCATTTTGTTTTACCCTCCCCGTTTGAATAGGACCGCGGTCCGCGCCATTGCGAACCGCGGCAGCTTGTTGCGTCGCGTATCAACGGCCGACGAATTTCGGCGGACGCTTGGCGTTGAAGGCCTCGACGCCTTCCTTGAAATCGTCCGACTGGCGCAGGCGGCTGTAGCAGTGCCCCTCGAGCTCGATGGCGATAGCGAGTGTCGAATTCTCGGTATCGTTGAGGAGTTTTTTGGCGGTACGCTGCGCCAGTGGCGAGAAGCTGCGGAGCTCGTCGACGAGCTTGTCGGTCGCCTTCTCCAGTTCGGAATCGGGCACGCATTCGGTGGCGATGCCCCACTCCAGCGCCTGCTTCGCCGAGATGCGCTTGGAGCGCATCACGATGTCCTTGGTGCGGGTGATGCCGACCATCTTCTGCAGCCGCGCCGACCCGCCGGAGCCCGGAATCTGGCCGAGCTTCTGCTCGGGCAGCGCGTACTGCGTGGTCTCCGAGGCGATACGGAAGTCGCAGGCCAGCGACAGCTCGAAGCCAACGCCGAAACAATAGCCGCGATTGGCGACGATAATAGGCTTGGCGCAACGCGCCGGCGCGGCGATGTTCCAGGCGAGCTTGGAAACGTGCTCGGGGCTCGCTTCCATGAAGCCTCCGATGTTCCCGCCGCTCGAGAAATGCTCGCCCTCACCGCGCAGCACGATGATGCGCACGCGCGGATCCTCGTCCAGCGTCTCGAAGGTCAGCCGGAGCTGGTCGCGCTGCGGCATCGCCACGACGTTGTAGGGCGGACGTCCCAGAATGATGTCCGCGCGCTCATGCGCCTCATCGATCTCGACCTTGAACCCGTCGAGCTTGGCAAGCCGGGGATCGGCAAAAGTATAGGGTGACGGCATTTTCGCTTCCTTCTGTTGATGCGTGACGATCAAGCGGCGTCTGATGGAGGCCGACGCTCGGTCTCGTATTCTCCGGCGACGAGCAGGCGCCGCAGCAGCTTGCCGACCGGCGATTTCGGAATCGCGTCGACGAAGACGTAGCGGCGCGGCCGCTTGAAGTTGGCGAGACCCGAGGTGCGGCAGAACTGCTCCAGTTCGATCTCGGAAACGTTGCGATTGCGCTTGACGAAGGCGGCGACGACCTTGCCCCATTTTTCGTCGGCCACACCGACCACGGCGACCTCGTCGACCCCGGGATGCAGCGACAGGCAGCTCTCGATCTCGACAGGAGAGACGTTCTCGCCGCCGGTGATGATCATGTCGTCGACGCGGCCCGTGACGAACAGGTCGCCGTCGGGATCGACGAAGCCGGTGTCGCCGGTGAAATACCAACCTTCGCGCAACGATTTGGCGTCGGCTTCGGGGCGGCGCCAGTAGCCCTCAAAAGCCTCGTCGCCCGCGAGCGTGGCGATGATCTCGCCCTCCTCGCCGACCGCGGCAAGCTCCGTCACCGAACGCGCACCGATGCGCACGACCTTGACGTGCTGGTTCAGCCCGGCCTTGCCTGCCGAGCCGGGCTTTGCGGCGGCGTTCTGATCGATCGTGAAGGTGTAGATCTCGGAGCTGCCGTAATGATTGACGAACAGCTCCGGCCTGAAGGCCTCGTTCAGCTTCTTCAGCAGGCCATCCGTCATCGAGGCGCCGGCAAAGCCGAGCTTGCGCACGCTGGAGACGTCGGTCCGGGCAAAGGCCTCGTGATGGACGAGATCGTGATAGAGCGTCGGCACCAGATAGAGATTGGTGATCCCTTCCCGCTCGATCAGCTCCAGCGCCTGGCGGCTGTCATAGCGCGGTAGGCAGATGAAGCTGCCGCCGATCAGCGACATCGCGAGCAACGAGCGGACGCCCATGGTGTGGTAGAGCGGCATCACGCCGAGCGTGCGCTCGCCGCGGCCGTAGAGATTTTGCGCGACATGGGCGATCGCCGCGGCACGCTCGGCGCGATGACGCCGCGGCACGCCCTTCGGCCGCGAGGTCGTGCCCGATGTGTAGAGCATGATCGACCAGGCATCAGAGCCGACGCACGGCTCGGCGTCGGGCGCGCTGCCCCTGATCAGATCGGCAAAGCCTGTCGCCTCGCCTGTGCCCGGATCGACCGACACGCGTAGCAGCCGGCCGGCGAGCGCCGAACCCTGCACCGCCTCAGCAGAAACATCCTGGTAGAAAACCGCGCGGGCTTCGGCGTTCTCGATGCAGAAGTCCAGCTCGTCGGCCTTGGCTCGCCAGTTGATCGGGGTGATTACGAGTCCTGCGAACTGGCAGGCCCAATGCAGCGTCGCGGCCTCCCAGCGGTTTTGCAGCAGCGTGACGACGTGGTCGCCGGGCTTGAGGTCCAGGCGACCGAAGGATGCGACCAAAGCAGAGATCTTGTCGTACCATTGCCGGTAGGTCAGGCGGAGATCGCCGTCGACCAGCGCGATGGCGCGCGGATCGCGCGCGGCGCTGGCCATGAAGCTGCTGGCGAGATCAAGCATCTGACGTCTCTTTTTTCGATGAAGCGAGCTGGGCGGCGGCTTCGAGGGCCGCCTGGATGATCGGCGTGTAGCCGGTGCAGCGGCACAGATGCCCGCTGAGAAGATCGCGAATCTCCGCCTCGGTCGGCGCCGGGTTCCTGGCGAGATAATGATCGAGCGACATCAGGATGCCGGCGGTGCAGAAGCCGCACTGGAGCGCGTGGTGGCGGCGGAAGGCCTGTTGCAGCACGCCGAGGCGATCGGCCGCGGGTGCAAGCCCTTCAACCGTCTTGATCTCGCAGCCGTCGACCTGCGCCGCCAGGGTGAGGCAGGAACGGGTCAGCATGCCGTCGACGACGACCGTGCAGGCACCGCAGACGCCGTGCTCGCAGCCGACATGGGTGCCGGTGGCGCCCAACTGGTGCCGCAGGAAATCGGACAGCAGCGTCCGAGGCTCGGCTTCCCCCGCGACGGGCTCGCCATTCAGCGAGACGTGGATGGGATGGCGGGCGTCGGATTTGAGACGGGTCATCGCAGAACCTCGCCGATCAGATCGCGGCCGATCATGCGCACGAGGTCGCGGCGATAGCGCGCGGTGGCATGAACGTCGTCGCGCGCACCGAGCTCGTAGGCAAAGGCGTTGAGGGCATCGTCGAGCGCGCTGCCCTCAAGTCGCGGCCAGTCCCGCGCGGTTGGGACGTCCGCAACGCCGCCAACCGCGAGGCGGACGCCCGATGGCGTCTTCATCGCGGCGCAGGCCACGATGGCAAAATCGCCGTGCCGGCGCGCGACCTCGCGGAACGCGAAGTTAGATCCATTGATGACCGGAAGCGAGATGCCCTCGATCAGCTCGTCGTCGCTGCGCGCCGTCAGCATCGTGCCGGCGAAGAAATCCTTGGCCGCGACGCGGCGACGGCGCCTGGCACTGCGCAAAAGCACCTCGCCGCCGAGCGCGACCAGCGCGAGCGGCATCTCGGCGCTGGGATCGGCATGCGCGAGCGAGCCGCAGATGGTGCCGCGGCTGCGGGTCTGCATGTGACCGACGCAGGGCAGCGCCAACGCCACCAGCGGCAATGCCTCGGCCAGATCCGGCCAGGCCAGCAGATCGGCCTGGCGCACGCCGGCACCGATGACGACGGCATCGGCTGTCCGCTCGATCTTGCGGAGCTCCCGGATCCGCATGATATCGATCAGAAGCTTCGGCTTGGCCAGGCGCATATTGAGCATCGCCATCAGCGATTGTCCGCCGGCGAGCACACGGGCATCGCCGCCATGCTGCGCGAGCCCATCGAGGACATCACCGACAGTTTCGGCGCGGAGATAGTCGAATGCGGGCGGCTTCATCGGCGCCCCCCGAACCGGTCGGCGAATTTCGCCAGCAGAGCGAACAGCGAGAAGCCGCCCGAGGCATCACCACCGCCGCCGGCCTTGCGGGCGAGCGCTGCGAAGAACTGGCCGATGATCACCCGCGTCGCGCCGTCGAGCAGCCGGCCGCCGATGCTTGCGATCTTGCCGCCGATCGCGGCGTCATAGCTGTAGGTCAGCTTCGTCCCGCCGCTGCCGTCGGGCGCGAGCATGATGCGCCCCTCGGCGCTGCCGAAGCCGAGCGCGCCGGTGGCGCCGCCGCGCAAGGTGACCGCGCGCGGCGGATCGAGATCGAACAGCTCCACGTCGGCGCGATAGCGCCCGGTGACGGGTCCGATGCCGAGCGTGACGTCGGCGCGGAAATGCGTCTCGGTGATCTTGTCGACGCGCCGGCAGCCGGGAATGATCGATTGGAGCGTGGCGGGATCGAGCAGCATGGCCCAGACCTGCTCGGGCGTCCCCCTCACCGAGGCCTGCCCTTCGCCGCGAAGCCGCCGATCCGCTTCGCGCGCAGGCACCGCAGCCACGCCCCCCGCGGGAGGCGGCGGCTCGGCGCCGCGCACCAGCTCGGCAAGCCGCGCGGGCACCAGAGGCAACGTGATGTCGGCAACGCCGAGCGCATCCGCGACCGCATTTGCGAGGCAGACCGGCGTCGACATGCAATTGCCTTCGCCGACGCCTTTCGCGCCGAGTGGCGTAAACGGCGACGGCGTCTCCATGTGGAAGATCTCGGGCTCCGGCACTTCGGTGGTGGTCGGCAGCAAATAGTCCGCCAGCGTTCCGGTCAGAAAGCTGCCGTCCTCGGCGTAGGCATATTCCTCGTAGAGCGCGGCACCGAGCCCCTGCGCGAAGCCGCCACGGATCTGGCCATTGACCATGCCGGGATGCAGGATGGTGCCGCAATCATGCATCGTGACGTAGCGGTCGATCCGCGTCTGCAGAGTGGTGCGGTCGATCTCGACGCCGCAGAAGTCGAAGATGAAGCCATGGCACAGCGAGGAGTTGATGCGGTCGTCCTCGCCGGGCGGCGTCAGCTCCGGCGGCGTCCAGAACACAGTCTCACGGATGGTCTGACCGCCATCGTCAGGCAGCGAGCCCGGCGACCAATGACTGAGCGCGGCGACACGCGAGAACGCGATCCGGTTTTCCGGATTGTGCCTGGAGGCAACGAAGCCCTTAGCAAACACGATGTCCGCAGCTTCGACGTTCAACTGGCTGGCGGCGATGCGGGCGAGACGGCCGGCAATGCGCTCGGCTGCCAGTTTTGCCGTGCCGGCCACCGCGGCGGCGAAGCGGCTGGCATAATTTCCCGACGCGATCGACCAGGCATCCTTGGCGGTATCGATCTCGGTGTTGACGCGGATGTCCTTCGGCTCCAGGCCGAAGACGTCGGCTACCACTTGCGACAGCACGGTGCGATGACCCTGCCCCTGCGGCACGGAGGCGACATGAACAGTGACGCTGCCGACCGGATCGAGTCCGATAGTGGCGGTCGCCTGCGCCCCGTTCTTCGGCCCGGCCTTGCGGCGCTCGGCCGCGGTCAGCACCGTTGTGATATAACCCATATTGGAGACGCTGGGCTCCACCACCGCCGTGAAGCCGATCCCGTAGAGACGCCCCTCTGCCCGCGCCGCGTCGCGCCGCGCCTTCAGTTCCGCAAGTTTGCCCTGCTCGACCGCGCGCGCGATCGCATCCTGGTAGTTGCCGGAATCGAGCAACGCGCCGGTCGCGGTGCGATAGGGAAAGGCACCTGCCTCGATCAGATTGCGCTTGATGACATCGAGCGGATCGAGACCGAGCCCGATCGCAATCCGCTGCATCAGGCGTTCCAGCGCGAAATAGACCTGCGGCCCGCCGAAGCCGCGGTTGAGGCCGGTCGGTGTCTTGTTGGTGACCACGACGCGATTACGGATCCTGACGTGGCCGATGTCGTAGGCCCCCGTCATGTTGCCGTGCATGCGGTAGAGCGTGGCCGGCTCGGGCGCGCGCAAATGCGCGCCGCAATCCTCGACCTGGTCCCAGTCGAGCGCGAGGATCTTGCCGTCGGCAGCAACCGCCGCGGCCAAGGTCGTCGCGCGGTTGGTCGCCGACACCGACGCCGGGAGATGCTCGAGCCGGTCCTCGATCCACTTCACCGGCCGCCCCGTGACGCGCGCAGCAGCTGCGATCAGAACGATGTACGGAAACACGCCCTGCTTGACGCCAAAGCTGCCGCCGGAATCCGGCGGCGTGCGCAGCCGCAGCCGATTGCCCGGAACTTTCAGTGCACGCGCAATCACGGTGTGGATGCTGAAGGGCCCTTGAAAATTCGCGAGAACCTCAAAGGCATCCTCGCCGGCATCATGCGAGGCAACGACGCCATAAGTCTCTATCGGCGTGCAGCAGTTGCGGGGATAGCGGATGTCGATGGAGAAGCGATGCGGCGCATCCGCAAACGCTTTTTCAGGATCGCCGTAGCGAAACGCGCGGTCGCTGGCGAGATTGCCGGGAAAGCCGTCATGCAGAACGGGCGCACCTGGTGCTATCGCTCCGAGCGGATCGACTGTGGCCGCTCGTGGGCGATACGCGACATTGATGAGTTCGGCCGCATCTTCGGCGCGGGCACGATCGGTCGCCACGATCACGGCGACCGGTTCGCCGACATAGCGCACGCGCTCGACCGCAATCGGCCAGCACTCGACCGGCGCCTTCACACCGACGACGAGACTTGTGGTGACCGCCTTGATCTGTTCGCCGGTCAGGACCGCGGCAACGCCCGGCAGCCGCCTGGCCGCTTCAACGTCGATCGAAACGATATCGGCGTGCGCGTGCGGCGAGCGCAGGATCGTCGCATGCAGCGTGCCCGGCTGGACGCCGAGGTCGTCAATGAAACGGCCGCGGCCACTGAGCAGCGCGGCATCCTCGACGCGCTCGATTGAACGCCCGACCCACGGCTTGTCGCCGCTCTGATCAACCGAATTTGCGGATTGAACCGCAGCCTGCACCATGTCCCGGCATACCTCCCGACGCGTTCTCTGACGCGACGGCGACGTTTGTCAGGACAGGAGGCGCGAGGGCCATACCGCCCGCTCTCACGACTTACCAAATCGTCTCATTCGAGAGCGTGCAGCGCAATATCAGCCCGCAAGGATCAGCCCGCGAGGCGCGAGACGTTGCGAAACTCGCGCGGGCTAACACCGGCATGATCGCGGAAGAAGCGCGTGAAATGCGCAGGCTCCGGAAAGCCAAAGCGCTCGCTGAGCTCGCCGAGCGGCGTGTCCTCGCGCATCACCGCGTCGAGCGCGCGCTCCATGCGGACGACGTTGAGGTAAAGCTTCGGCGAAACGCCGAGCGAGGTCTCGAACAGGCGGAAGAACTGCGCGCGCGACAGGCCCGCGCCCTTCACGAACTGATCGACGTTGGCGTAGGAATCGTTCACGCGCATCGCGTCCATCGCGCGGCGGATCCGCCAGTCGCAGCTCACCGCGCTCATGCCGCGGATCGAGGTCGGAAAGCTGCGCCAGGGCGTGAAGCGCTCGATCACCGCGATCATGAGGTCCGAAAGGGTCTGCTCGTGGGTTCGCACCGCATCGGGATTCGCCATCATTTCGGCCGCAAGATGCAGCGTGAGTTGCCGAATGCGCGGCGAGACTTCGCCCGAGGGACGCTCGAAAAAGCCGGGCGCGCCGCTCGCGGCCCATCCGGGTCGGAACTCCTTCAGCCATTCCGGCTCGATATAGAGCGCCATGATGAGCGTGCGCGGGCGATTGACGTCATGCACATAGGCATGCGGCTTCCAGCCGTCGACGAGAACGGCGGCCGTGTCCGTGAGCGGCGTGACCTGGTCGCCGACCAGAAACTGGGTGTCGGCGCCCTCGACCTTGAGCAGGACGTGGCAGTGATGATGAGCGTGGCGGACCAGCGAACGGTCCATGTCGAGCAGAGCGACCCTGCCGAAAGCGCCATGAGCGATGCGCAGGGCCGTCGACATCAGTTTCTTCCTCCCGGCGTTGCGCCGCAAAATGGTTGCCTTGCTGGTGCGGCACTATAGGCCGCCCCAGCTACTATTCCAACGGCGCAAACGGACGCAAGCCGCTTCCGGGCGATAACCCGCTCACATCCGCGCCTCCGCAAGAAGGCGCGCGACCGCAGCGCCCGGATCGGCCTGCAACGCTGTCGTCAGGTCGACGTCCTCCTCGCCCTTGACGCGGATGCGCTTGAAGGCGAGATCGGACGCGCTGACCGGCGCTGTCGCATCGAGGCCCATCTTGGCGCCGATACCGTCATCCGTGGTCGGATCGAGTTTCGAGCCGAGCGCGCCGGCGACGACCATGAGATCGCGGTCGGCCTGGAAGCGCGTCGCCACCGCCCATTCGATCTCCTCGGAGGAGGAGATATCGACGTCCTTGTCGACCACAACCACCTGCTTGATGTCGTAATGCGCGCCGAAGGCGCACATCATGACGTTCTTCGGCTCGCCCTCATTGGTCTTGTCCATCTTGATCGCGAGATGATAGCGGCAGGTGCCGCCGCGCGTGAGGCGAACATCCAGCACGGTCGGGAAGCTGCGGCGCAGATGCTGGAGCAGCGTCGCTTCGCGCGGCACGCCGCCGAGGATCAGGTGCTCGAAACCGCCGCCGACGATGGTGTGGAAGATCGGCTTGGCGCGATGCGTGATGGCATCGACTTCGATCACCTCGCGATTGGCGCGCGGGCCATAATATTGAGGGAACTCACCGAACGGGCCCTCCGGCTCGCGCACGCCTTGCAGGATCCGTCCTTCAATCACGATCTCCGCATGGGCGGGAACGCGAACCGAATTGGTGCGACATTTGACGACGTCCACGGGCGAGCCGAGCAGCGCGCCCGCAATCGCCATCTCGTCCTCGTCCAGCGCGGCAATCGCCTGCGAAGCCAGCAGCAGCGCCGGATGCGCGCCGATGACGATGGCGATCTCCAGCGCCTGGCCCAGCTCTTCCGCGATGCGATAGTAAGAGAACGTGTGCCGCGGCAGCAACAGAACGCCGATACGATTCTTGCTGCTGACCTGACAACGGTGAATCGAAACGTTCTGAACGCCGGTCTTCGGATTGCGCGCGATCAACAGGCCGGCCGTGATATAGGGACCGCTATCGCGTTCATTGTGCTTCGGCACCGGAAGTTGTCGGAGCAGGTCGATGTCGTCGTGAACGACCTCCTGCACTGGACCGTCCGGAACCTCGCGGGTCGGCAGCGGATTGCTTGCGGCGGCAAGGAATCGCGGCAGCAACTGGTCCTCGGTGACGCCGATGGAATCGGCGACCCAATCACGACCGGCAAACAGGTTGGCGATGACGGGAATCTCGTGCCCATCGGGACGCGGGAACAGCACCGCGCTGTCGCGCTCCAGCCGCTTCGCGATGGCGGCGAGCTCATCGGTCAGCGCAATACCCTCGCGGGCAATCGCGAGCTTGCCGCGCTCGGCGAGGTAAGCAAGCCAGGCACGCAGATCGGCCGGTGCGTTCGTGCTCTTCGCCGAATTTTGCCTCGCCGAATTTTGAATTCGCATCTGACGTACCTCTCCTCGGGCATTCGGGTCAGGGCGCGATCTTGCGCAGCGACGGCGAGCGGCGCTTGAGCGCTTTGTCCTCACCCCAGCGGCGCACCACGCCGATATCGATATCGAAGAGGTCGAGCACCCGGCCGACGGTGTGCTCGACCATGTCTTCGAGATTCTCGGGTTTTGCGTAGAAGGCGGGCACAGGTGGCGCGATGATCGCGCCCATCTCTGATAGCGCCGTCATCGTCCTGAGATGCCCGGTGTGCAGCGGGGTCTCGCGCACCATCAGCACCAGGCGCCGGCGCTCCTTGAGCACAACATCGGCGGCGCGGGTCAAAAGCGTCGTGGTGACGCCCGAGGCGATCTCGGACATCGAGCGCATCGAGCATGGCGCCACAATCATGCCCGCGGTACGGAACGAGCCGCTCGAGATTGCCGAAGCCATGTCGTCGATCGCATGGCTGACATTGGCGAGCTCCCTCACCTCCGCGATCTTCAGGTCGGTCTCGTAGGCAAAGGTCTGCTCGGCCGTCTTCGACATCACCAGGTGAGTCTCGACGCCGGCATTGCGCAGGAGTTGCAGCAGGCGCACGCCATAGGTGACGCCCGAGGCGCCGGAAATGCCGATGATCATCCGCTTGGGCGCTGCGTGCTGCATATGTCTGATTTCGCTCCCGTGGGCACGTACCCTCGAGGTCACGTGGCCGGCCGCAAAACTAGGCAATCTCGGCCATCACAACAAATAATGATTGATTATATCGCTCATCATCGGAGATGATGGCTCGCGAGCGAGTTGGTGAACGAAGGACTGGCCCCGTGGAACTCAGGCAGATGCAATATTTCCTGTGCCTGGCCGATGAAAAGAACGTCACGCGGGCCGCGCGCCGGCTCAACATTGTGCAGCCGGCGCTCAGCATGCAGATCGCCAAGCTCGAGGCCGAGCTCGGCCAAAAGCTGTTCGACCGCAGCGTCCAGGGCATGACGCTGACCAGCGCCGGCGAGGCGCTGGTGCGGCTGACGGCGCCGATCGTCCGCGATGCCGAGTATGCGCGCCAGGAGATGGCCCAGCTGGGCGGACGAATTTCGGGCCGCGTCTCGGTCGGGCTGATCACCTCGGTCGCGCAGAGCACCATGGCAAGCTCGTCGGCGACTGTCGCGCGCCGCTATCCCGAGATCATCCTCTCCGCGTGCGAAGGCTACACCGAGACGCTGGTCGACTGGGTCAACAGCGGCCAACTCGATTTCGCGCTGATCAACGTGCCGCGCCGAAGGACGCCACTCGCCGCGCATCACATCATGGACGAGGAGATGGTGTTCGCCTGCCGCAAGGACGGCCCGATCCGGCCGCCGGCCAAGCTGCGCTTTGACCACATCGCGAATTTCGATCTGGTGCTACCCTCGAAGCGCCACGGCCTGCGGCTGATCCTGGACGAGCACGCCGCAGCCCTCGGCATCGACCTGCGGCCGCGCCTGGAGCTCGACACCCTGCCCGCCCTCTGCGACGTGATCGCGACCACCGATTTCGCGACCGTGCTGCCGACCATCGCGCTCCGGCAGTCGCTGGCTAGCGGGACCATTCGAGCCCACCGTTTCGACGCGCAACGGATCGTTCGCTCTATCGCCTGGGTGCATCACCCGCGGCGAGCGGTCTCGGTTGCGGCCAAGGCCGTGCTGGACGTCATCAGCCACGATCTGGCGCAGGCCGCGGCGGTGGCAAAGGAGTTGGCTGAACCTGGCTCCGGCGGCGCAGCCTCGTCATCCCGCAAGCAACGTCGCAAGGCTGGGAAGACGATTTCCTGAATTCCGAACGCTTACCCGGACAAAATGAGACGGGCTGGTAAGTTTCGAGACGAGCCGGCATGACGGTCACGTCAAGCCGCTAACTACGGTCCAGGCGCAGAAAATCGCGGCCTGGCGCTCCTCCCGGACATTCTTGTCGCGGACGCTCCCAAGGCTCGCAGAACAAGACACGGTCGGGAGATTCAGTCCGAGATGGCAAGGTTCGGTCACAGCAAGATCACGGACGGCACAGCGCCGCACGTTGAAGGATTTCACCCTGACCGCAGGTCTTTGCTCTCGCTCGGCCTGGGCGCGGCTCTCTCCGCCACAGGGCTGCGTCCCGCGCAAGCCCAAGACTACCCCGCGCGTCCGATCCAGGTGCTCGTGCCCTTCGCAGGCGGCAGCGCCAGCGACGTCATCACGCGCATCCTGCTTAACCGCATGTCGGCGTCATTGGGACAGGCCTTCGTGGTCGACAATCGCCCAGGCGCCGGCGGCAATATCGGTACCGCGGCCGCTGCACATGCCGCCCCGGACGGCTACACGTTGCTGATGAGCACATCGGGCCCACTGGCCGCGAACCGATCATTATACAAGGAGCTGCCCTACGATCCGCTGAAGGATTTCGCCCCGATCGGACTGTTCGCCACGTTGCCGAATGTCATCGTGATCAATTCGAGGCTGCCGCCGAAATCACTGCACGAGCTGATCGAGTACACCAAGGCCCGCCCCCGGGAGCTGAACTACGGGACGGTCGGAGTCGGCTCGTCGCAGCACCTTGCGGCTGCCTATTTCGAGCAGCTCACGGGCACCGAGATCACCCACGTTCCTTACCGCAACATCGCTGCTTACACGCCGGACTTCATCGCGGGCCAAGTCCCGCTCGGCTTCCAGCTCTTGCCGAACGTCATCGGTCTGATCAGGAGCGGCGATGCGCGCCCGCTCGCAGTTGCCAGCGACAAACGCATGACGGCGCTGCCGGACGTGCCGACCGCGGCCGAGGCTGGCCTGAAGGATTACGAGAGCGCGGCGTGGCTTGCCCTGCTCGCGCCCGCGGGCACCGGCACCGCCGTTATCGATAAGCTCTATGCCGCCATGATCGAAGCCATGAACGATCCGAAGTTGCGCACCCTCCTGGTGGAGCAGGGCGCCGAGCCCCTGGTGATGGCCCCCCAAGGTCTGAAGGATTTCATGACCGCGGAAACCACAAAATGGGCCGGGATCATCAAGAAGATCGGCATCGAGCCGATGTGACTTCCAGCTGTTGTGTGATCGTCAGCCTTTCTGCGCGATCCGCCACCCGCGCCCTGCTCGCCCAAAGCTCGCTCGCCGACCGGCCCGCGCTTGGCTCAACGCAGTGGCGCTGGCGGTATGAGCTCGCCTTACGGCAGATTGTCCCGCAGAAAAATGTCGATGCGGATGCGTTCTTGGTCGGCGCTGATTGGCTCGCCCGAACAATGCGCGAGCAGAATGCGTGCCGCAGAGCGCGCCTCGTGCCCGGGATCCTGATTGATCACGGCATCGAGGGTGCCGCGAACCAGGAAACGCCGGGTGTATTGGGTCAGCTCATGGGTGATCCAGACCACCTCGCGAGCGCGGCCCGAGGCCTCGAGCGCATCGGCGATGCCGCGGTTTCCGGCGCCGCAGCAGTATATGCCGCGAAGATCGGCATGGCGCGCGAGCAGCGCGGCCGTAAGCTCCCGCGTGCGGTCGCTGTCGTCGCGGCCCTCGATGACCGGTAGCGCGGGCAGGTTCGGATACTCGCTGGACAGGATCTGATGGAAACCGAACTGCCGTTCAGTGTGATCGCGCAGCGACAGCGACCCCGCGATCACGGCGACCGTCCCCTCGCACCCAGCAAGGAAGCGCCCCATCAGCGTCGCGGCAGTGCGGCCTGCGGCGGGATTGTCGATGCCGACATAGTGCAGGCGGCGCGAGCTTGGCGCGTCCGACACGAGGGTCACCACGGCGACCCCGCGTCCGACGAGCTCGTCGATCGCGGCCCGAACCCTGGGATGATCGAGCGCGATGACGGCGACGCCCTGGTAGGCCGGCGACAGGGTTTCCAGCGCGCCGGCGAGCACATCCGGATCGAACACGTCGACATGGAGAATGTCGATGAAGCCGCGCTGGCCCGCGAGCCAGTCCGCCGTGCGCAGGACCTGCTCGCTCAGATTGGTCATGAAGCTGTTGCTGCCGGTCGGCAGCACGAAGGCGAAGCGGAACGTCTGCCCGCGGGCGAGCCGCGCCGCCGCGACGTCGGCGCGATAGCCGAGTTTTGCCACTGCGGCCTCGACACGCGCGACGGTCTTGGCGCGCACGCCCTCGCGCCGGTTGACGACGCGATCAACGGTCGCGAGCGAAACGCCGGCGGCACGGGCGACGTCCTCGAGCGTGGCACGAATCGCCGGCTGCGTCGCCCCTCCCGTCATTCGCGCGCCGCCCACAGCATGCCGCGGGTCATCAGTGTCCGGATCTCCGGCACGTCGAGCTCGTAGGCACGGTGGCCGAGCGAGGAATAGAACACCCTGCCCGCGCCGTAGCGCTTCTTCCAGACCACGGGCATCACCGCGCCCTCGATCCACGGCGCGTGCTCGCCGGTGAAGGTCGTCGTCGCCAGCACCTCGTTGGCGGGGTCGACATGCATGTAATATTGCTCGGAACGATGTTCGAAACTGTTCAGGCCCTTCATGATGGGGTCATCCGGCTTCGTCAAGTCGACCTTGTAGTCGATGATGTTGCCGGGATGGGCGACCCACTGCCCGCCGCACATGAACTGGTAGTCGACGGAATCGCGGAACGCGTCGCACATGCCGCCATGATGACCGGCGAGCCCGACGCCGCTCCGCACTGCGGCGCAGAGATTGAGCGCTTCCGCCTTCTCGATCTTCGACATCGTGTAGATCGGGATGATCAGCGACATGTCGTGGATCGCGGGATCGGCGAATGCCGCCGTCGTCGTCTCGATCCGCACCTCGAAGCCTTCCGCCTTCAGCCAGCCGCGAATCATCGAGGCGCAGAGATCCGGATCGTGTCCCGGCCAGCCGCCCCATACAATCATTGCCTTGCGCATGGTCATTCCCTCAGTCGATCTGTCCCGTTTCAAGTCCCGCCGGCAGCATCGCCGGCCGCTCGACGCTGCTTTCGATCTTGACGCGGCGCCCTTCATCGGCGGAGGTCTGGAACGCCTCCATCACCTCCAGCGCGTGGAACGCAAGTGCGCCGCTGGCGCGGTGCGGTCGGTTGTTCAGGATCGCGGACGCCATGTCGGCGACCCCGATGGAGCGGAACTCGCCCTCGACATAGCCGTGCGTCAACGGCATCGTTTCCCATTCGCCGCCGGTCCTGGCGAGGTGCACCTCGCCGCCGAAACGATTCGGATCCGGCACCTGCATGCTGCCCTTGTCGCCATAGATCTCGATCGGCGCATGCCGGTGCTTCGGTACATCAAAGCTCATCGCGATCGAGATGACTGCTCCGCTCTCGAATTCAAGCGTGCCCGCGACATGGGTCGAAACCTCGACCGGGATCAGCGTGCCGTTCATCGGCTGGCTGGTGACCAGGCGCTCCGATTTCGGCCGCGCGGTCGAGCCCATCACGCTAGCGACCGGGCCGAGCAACTGCACGAGGTCGGTGATGTAGTACGGCCCCATGTCGAGCATCGGCCCGCCGCCGCGCAAGTAATAGAAGCCCGGCGCCGGGTGCCAGCGCTCATGGCCGGGGCAGCCGAAGAAGGCACTGCCCGCCACCGGCGTGCCGATCGCGCCGTCGTCGATCAGCTTGCGGGCGGTCTGGTGCCCGCCGCCGAGGAACGTGTCGGGCGCGCTGCCGACGCGCAGGTTCTTCTGTGCGGCGAGATCGATCACCTTGCGGGCTTCGGCGGCGTTGATGCCGAGCGGCTTCTCGGAATGGACATGCTTTCCGGCATTCAGCACCGCGAGACTGACGTCGGTGTGGGCCAGCGGCACCGTGAGATTGATGACGACCTCGACGTCATCGCGCTTGAGCAATTGATCGACCCGCATCGCCGGCAGCCCGAAAGCGGCACCCTGCCGCTCCGCGACGTCACTGCGCATATCGGCGAGCGCCCTGACCTCCATGACCGGGAAGCGTTGCGCCGCCTTGAGGTAGGCGGTGCTGATGACACCGCAGCCGATGATTCCAATTCCGACTTTTCTCATAGTGATCTCCGTAAGGTCCGTTCATCCCTTGACCGCACCTGCAGTGAGGCCGGCAACGATGTGCTTCTGCGCCAGAAGGAAGAGAATGATCGTCGGCAGGATGGTCAACGTGATGAAGGCCAGGATCAGGTGCCATTCGGACGAATACTCGCCCTGATAGACCATGATGCCGAGCGGCCAGGGATAGAGCGCATCCGTGTTGAGCATCACCAGCGGCAACAGATAGGCGTTCCAGCTGTTGACGAAGGTGATGGTCCCGACGGTCGCCAGGATCGGCCGCGACAGCGGCAACGTCACATAGCGGAAGAACTTGATGTAGCTGCAGCCGTCGACCAGCGCAGCCTCGAGCAGTTCATAGGGAATGTCCTTGAAGAAACGCCGGAGCAGCAGCACGCTCATCGCGAGGCTGAAGGCCACCTGCGGCAACGCAACGCCGAAATAGGTATCGAGCAGCCCGAGATCGCGCACCTTGATGAACAACGGAAGCACCGCGGTCGCCGCCGGAAACAGCAGACCGAGCGTGAGATAGCTCAGCAGCATCGAGCTGCCGTAGAACTTGACATGGGCAAAGGTGAACGCCGCCATCGAGGCGGTGATCAGGGTCAACACCACCGCGAGCGACGATATGATCAGCGAGTTGCGCAGGAGCTGCCAGTAGCGCGCGGAGAACAGGATGTCGGAGTAATTCTGCCATTCCCAGTGACGCGGCAAACCGAACGGGTTGACGCGCAATTCGCCGAGCGATTTGAAGCCGCCGAGCAACGTCGCGAGCAGCGGCACCAGCACGAAGATGGCCACGATGGCAAGGAACACTGCCTTGAACAGCACGGCGGGATCGACCAGAGTGCGGGAGGTCTCGGCACTACTCATCGCGCATGAACCAACGCTTGTAGGTAAAGGCAAAGGTCACGCAGATCGCGAACAGGATGACGCCGATGGCGCTGCCATAACCGACCCGCATGCGAGAGATGCCGTTGTTGTAGAGGAAGCTCACCATCGTGTTCGAGGAGTCCGCAGGTCCCCCGCGTGTCAGCGGCATGACGAGGTCGAACAGCTGCAGCGAGCCGACAATGGCGAAAAACACCGAGAGGCGAATCGTCGGATAGAGCAAGGGAATGACGACATGGCGCAGGGCTTGCCAGCGCGTCGCACCGTCGATGCGTGCCGCCTCGATCAGACTCTTGTCGAGACTTTGGAGCGCAGCGATGAACAACATCATGTGGAAGCCAAAATACTTCCACACGATCACGATCAGCACGGCCAGCATCGACGTGTCGGTTGAAGCCAGCAGATGGGGCGGCTCGGCGCCGAAGCTGCGCCAGATCGAGGCGACGAGGCCGTAGTCGCCGTCATAGACGAAGCTGAAGATCAGCCCGGTCGCGATCTCGGCCAGGATATAGGGCATGAAGAACAGCATGCGCAGCGCCACCGACCCGCGAAAGCGTTCGGCGAGCATCAAGGCCAGCGTCAGCGCGAGCGGCAGCTGGATCGCGAGCGAGACCGCAATAATCAGCCCATTGTTGCGCAGCGCGAGCCAGAAGGCGCGCGTCTCCAGCACGAAGCGGTAATTGTCGAAGCCGATCCAGTTGGTCGGCCTGCCGAACCCGTTCCAATTGAAGGCCGAATACCAGGCGGCCTCGCCGATCGGCAGCACCACGAACAAGGTGAACAACAGCAGCGCCGGCGGCAGGAACAGGATCAGGACCGTAAAGCGGCCGTCCCAAGCCGGGCCGCGGACCGCGAGCGAAGAGAACGGTGTCTCCGCGACGCCAATCGCGGGCGAATTCGCGATACGCCGCGCCACCGTCAGTTGCCCTGCTTCCACGCCGCCTCGATCGCCTTCGCCGCATTCTGCGGGCTCATGCTGCCACCGGCGATCTCCGCGGTGACGTCGTTGACGACGCGGCCGACCGACGGACCAAGGCTCTGGTCATAGAAGTTCTGGTGGTAGTTCGACTTCGCCAGATTGGCCGCGATCAGCTTCATGAAGGCATTGTTGAGACCAGCGTCCGCGCCCTGCACCACCGGGATGATGAAGTTACCCGCCGCAAGCCGCGTCTGCACGTCCTTCGAGACGAAGTACTTCAGGAAATCGACCGCCTCCTTCGGCGAGCCTTTCGTGACCAGCCAGCCGGTAATGCCGCCGAGCGTATCGGTCGGTGCGCCCTTGCCGCCGGCCACCACCGGGAAGTCGAACCAGCAGATCTTGTCTTCGCTCAATCCGACCTTGTCGGCGGCGAGAGCGCGCTGCAAATGATAGACAGTGCTGATCGCGAGCGTCATCGCTGCCTTGCCGTCACCGAAATGGCCAACGGCCTGCGGATTCTTGAAACCAAGGAAACCATTCTGGAACGGCTGGAGATCGACGAGTTGCTTGAACAGCTCGCCGGATTTCTGGAAGGTCTCGCCGGCGAAGCCGCTGTCCTCGCCGCGCAATGCAGCGTCAAACGCCGGCTTGCCGCCGATACGCACCGCAAGATGGGTCCAGTAGAAGTGCAACGGCCATTTGTCGGCGCCGCCGACCACGATCGGAGTCACGCCGGCGGCCTTCAGCGTCTTCACCGCCGCAAGCAGATCGTCCCAGCTCTTGATCCCGGCAGGATCGACTTTCGCCTTGGCCATCAGCTCCTTGTTGCAGAGGAAGCCGACCTGCGACAGCGCGGTCGGCAGACCATAAACGCGGCCGTTAGCGGTGAACGCGGCGAGCGCGGCCGGCGTGAGACTGTCGCTGTAACCCTTCACCTGTTCGGTAATGTCGTCGAGAACACCTGCCTCGATCTGGGTCTTCAGGACGCCGCCGGCCCAGCTGTAGATGATGTTCGGGCGATCCTTGGATTGCAGGATGGTCGGCAGCTTGGCCTTATAGGCTTCGTTCTCGAGAAACTGCATCTCGACCTTGACGCCAGGATGGGAGGCCTCATAGGCGCGCGCGACCTCCTCCCAGATTTTCACCTGGGCCGGATTTGCCTCGATGTGCAGCCACTTTACGATCGTATCGGCTGCGGCGGCGTCGGCCAAAAGCAGGCATGTGGCAGCGGCGAGTCCCAGCTTCCTGAGCAGTCTCATCACATCTCCTCCCGACCGGATCTTATTCTTTGCCGCGATCCTGCTCCCGATTTTTGAGGTACGCAACTAAAATTCTGATCTACGCACCTCACGCGGGAGGGGGTCTATATCCGGAAGTGCTGGTCGCCCGCGGCGCATCCGGAACTGGCGCCGCGATCCGTGCGGCGTTTTGCGTGGCAGAAATCCAGCATGGTGGGCGTCCCGTGGGCCAAACTAGGGCATGCGAGCCGTGGGCCTAACTGGGAGCGCGCATTTCATGCGGGTCGTCGGCACCCACCATGAGCGAATGCGCGTGCTTTCGCGATCAGGGCCGGCGGGTGCTCTTCCTGATAGACTCCGTGACTCGCTTCGGGGCATGGGGCGATCGACCATTTTCCGATCTCCGCTGGCATTCCCCGCGAAGACGAGCGTCCGGTGCGCCGCGGCTTCTCGATTCAATCATTACCGTCTCGGCGTACTTGATCGCCTGGTCGAGGCCCGGAAATGACATCGCGTGTGTGTCGCAGACACACCTTCGCATTCTCGCGGCGTAATTCGCCCGAGCTTTGCTTCGTCTCGCTACCCTCAAAAGCCAAGAGGGCGCAGGGAAGGCCGGGTGCCGGCTCGCACCCGCGGTCCGCTGCGCGAAAAGCGCACGCAGGAAGAACCGCACAGCAGCATACAGGTGGTGCCGATCACTCGGCCTTCCCTGCGCAGTGGTCGGACGGCTTATGCCGTGATCTCCTGGGAGCCGAACTTTCCTTCTGGCCTCCCTCGCCCCGCGAATTGGATGATGCAGTCCGCCCGGTTGGGCTCGCTCGCACCTTCGCAGACAGCTTAACCGTAGCAACGACGGCCAGGACCACACGGTTTTGCCGTACGCACGGCCCGCCATTTCGCCGCAGTTTTTCCAGCCCTGTCGACGGAGCCGGAAACTTACAGACGAGACGAAGCCTAGCAGCGCCGCTCATCCGCACGAAGCCTCGGGCTCACAGGGACTACCCGCCCTGCCCGCGCCTCTCGTGCCGACGCTGCCGCGTCCACCGCAAGCCCGGCTCGCGATAGTGACGACACATGATCGCCCCTCTTGGTTGAGCCGGGATGGGCAACACATACGCCGAAACCGAATTTCGGTAAAGTGGAATATTTCTGCGCGCGGGGATTGACAGAGGGCGACACAGGCAGGTGCCGTAGCCCGGATGAACGCAGCGACATCCGGGATCGGCGCGAGTCGCGGCACGGCGATGGGTGCGGACGCGCGGATCCTGTTCAGCGACATCGAGCCGGGCAGCGCCAGAGCGCAAGAGCCTCGTTTGCGCCCTCAGTCGTGAGCGCCCGACATTTCGTCGTGCTTCAAGTGCCGCCTGCGGATATTGCGGGTGACGATCCAGACCACGGCCACGGCAACCGGCACGAAGATCGCGGTTGCCAGCGAAGGCTCGACATGCAGACCGCCGTCATGGGCGCCCTTGGCGAGGTAGCCGAACAGGCTGACGACGTAATAACCGATGGCCGCCACCGACAAGCCTTCGACCGTGCTCTGCAGCCTCAATTGCAACCGGGTGCGCTCGTCCATCGAGCGCAGCAGATCGCGATTCTGCTCCTCGAGCTCGACATCGACGCGTGTGCGCAACAGATCGGCCGCGCGCGCGAGCTTGATCGACAGATCGGCCTGCCGGTCCTCCATCGTCGCGCAGGTGCGCATCGCAGGTGCCATGCGGCGGGCGAGGAAGGAGGACCAGGTCGGATAGCCCGCGATCTCGCCGCCTTCGATCACGGCGAGGCGGGCCTGTACGATGTCGTTGTAGGCGCGGCTGGCGCCGAACCGAAACGAGCTGCCGGCAGCTCCCCTTTCGAGCGAAGCCGCCAATGCGGTCAGTTCCGTCAGGAGATGGTTGTTGAGCTTGAGATCCTCGGCGCCCTGCATCTCCTCGAGCACTTCGACGAGCCGCCGGCCGATATGATCGACAGAGGGCGCAAGCTCGAGCGCGGCGGGCAGACCGAGCAGCGCCAGCGTGCGATAGGTCTCGATCTCCAGCACACGCTGCACGAGGGCGCCGAGCCGGCCGGGCGACAGGCCGTCGTTGCAAACGAGAATGCGGACGAAACCCTGATCATCGGTGCGAAAGTCGGATGCGACGACGGCAGGTCCGCTGCGGACCGCAGCGATGGCGAGACTGCCTCTCTCGAACAGCTGCTGCGCACGCTCCAGCGCCGCCGAGGTCTGCTCGACCTCGAGCTTGACGGCGACCAGCAATTGGCCGGATTGGCGCAGAGACCGGATCAACGCGGCCGACTCTTCACCGATCTCGCCGAACCGACGCGCGGGCGTCTCCGGGCTGCTCAGGATCCAGGTGAAGGTGCTGAACTCCGAGTGTTGCTCCCAGCGGAGCTGGGTGTCACCGATCGTCACCTGGTGATGCTTGGTTCCGGCGTCCGGCGGCGCCTGCCCGTGCGACATGCAGAATGCCACGAAGCTCTGCCGGTCCGCCGCAGCGACCTCGCCTTGGCCGAGAAAGGCAAAGCGGAGCACCGTGACCGGCGCCGTCAACCGGGTGAATGGACGCGCATGCACCTCGGCCAGCACCGCACCACGCTGCGGATGCAGTTCGAAGTCGGCGAGATCGAGGTCACGGTTCATCGACGGTCCCCTGGTGGGCTTTCAGGCCGCGATGCGCCGCCAACCTGGCCGTTCACTACCACAACACACCTCGCCTGCAACGCATCGCGCGTTGCGAGGCCATTTTTTCGCCGCGGAGACTTTCGCCGCCCACGACCTGACCAGACCTAGAACGTCCCGGCGATGGTAAGACGGAACGTCAACGGCTCCACGGGGTGCAGCACGTAGTCCATCACGCCGTTCTGACAGACTGAAGTTGGCGCAGTGCCCGATGCGCAGAGGTTGTAGAGCGTATCGGTCTTGAGCAGCGAGCCATAGGCATAACTGATCTGGTTCGCCCTCGTGTTGAGGAGGTTCAACACGTCGAGCTGAAGACGCCAGCCATTGTCGATACGATAGCCGAGGCGGCCGTTGAAAATGCTGGTCGCAGAGGAACGGAACGCGTTGTCCTCGGTCAGTGGGCTCGACGCCAGATAGCGCCAGCGCAAGGTCCCGAACCAGCCGGTCCTCTCGCCCAGCGTGACGCCTGCCGATGCCACCATCGCGGGCGAGTTCGGAATGTAGTTGCCGGGCGCATTGCCGATCTGCGCCTCGGGATAGCCGGCGAGCGAGGCATAGACGTCCGCCTGCTCGCTGTCATAACCGCGGAAGCGTGCATGGGTCATTGCGAGATCGGCGTCGATGTCGATCCAGGATCTGGGCCGGTAGTGGTTGGTCCATTCAAAGCCGTAACGGCGGCTGGCGCGGGTCGCCGACGTGTCGCCGGCATCGCCGGAGAACAGGATCTCGGAATCCTGATCCAGGATGAAGAGGCTGAGCGAGGTGTCGAGGCCGGGAACGATCCTGCTGCGCACGCCGACCTCTGCACCCTTGGTGCGCACCAGGAGCGGCGATGGCGTCAGCCTCGTCGCGGGGTCGCTGGGATCCTCCCTCGTGGTCGCGCCGCGGGCGTCGTTGGAGTGCATGCCGTAGCCGGCGCCGAAGAAGAATTCGGTCTGGTTGAACGGGCCGAGCGCCATCCTGAATTTCGGGCTGCCGAGCGCGGCGTCGGTGCGGCCGGAATTGCTGGCATTGAACCGCGAGGTGACGTCGGCGGTATAATAGTCGCCGCGCCAACCCACCGTCGTCCTGAGCCAGTCAGTCCAGCGCACCGTGTTTTCGGCATAGACGCCGACGCTGCCCTCGCCGACCTTGTCGCTGCGAACGCTGGCAAGGAAGCCTCGCTGGAAGGTGTTGGTGAGCGCGAGATCAATCGCATCATAGCGCGACTGCAGGCCAAAGCTGGTCTGCATCGGCAAGCCCGCCAACGCGCCGTTCAGCGTGCGCGAGATGTTGGCGCCCGCCATCAGGCGATCGTCGTGCTGGTGGAACTGGTCGCCGAGCACGGGATCGCTGAGGAAGTAGGTGAAATTGTTGAAGAGGTCGAGCTGGCTCTTCACGACATAAGCGTTGGCTTTCCAGGAGCCGAGATCGTCGGTCTGCGCGATGCGGCCGGAGAGTGCGAAACGGCTGGTGTTGCCGCCGTCGCTCGGATCTTCGGAGCCGAACCGGTCGAGCAGGCCACCGGTGATTGCGCGCTGCGGGACCTGGTCCGTCGAATTCCATTTGTTGGCGTAAGCCATGCCGGTGACGGAGACGCCGTCGGTCGCGGTGCCCTGGCTGAAGCGCACGAGGCCGTTGAGCTTTCGCACATTGTCCGGATTCTCCCACGGACCGTTGTAGGTCCCGATCTCGCCGGCCACGAGCAAGGAGCCGTCACCGACCTTCGCGGAGTCCATGCCGAGCAGGCGGCGATAGCCGAAGCTGCCGGCGGTCACCTGCGCTATTCCCCTGGTGCGGTCGATCAGACCGATATGGACGCTGCCGGCCGAGGCGAAATCGCCTTCGTCGGCGAAGTACGGACCCTTGCGCACATCCACTGCGGCGATGGTTTCCGGGATCAGCCAGTTGAGATCGGCATAGCCCTGGCCGTGCGCGTGGGTGCGCATGTTCACGGGGACGCCGTCAACGGTGATGGCAAGGTCGGTACCGTGGTCGAGATTATAACCGCGCAGGAAATACTGGTTGGCTTTGCCCTCGCCGGAATGCTGCGTCACGATGAGACCCGGTACGGCTTCGAGCGCTTCGCCCGGCCGCGTGAAGGGGCGTGCATTGATCTCCTCGCCCGAGACGGAGATCTCGCTGGCCATGCTGGGCTGGCCCTTTGCACCCGAGGCGACGCTGCGCACATCCGACGCTTGCGCCGCTGCCGGATACACGGGGATGCGGTGATCCGCTGGGGACGGCCTGCCGGCCCGGCGCGATGCGACCGGCTTCTTGCGCCCCGCCGTCTCGCCGCCGCCGATCTGGATTGGCGGCAGCTCGCGTGAGGTGTTCTCGCTCTGCGCGAAAGCGCGGCCGTCATCCGCGAGCAGAACCAGGGCCGAGAGTGCCGTCAGCGCGCCGCCGCCACGACAGGGCTCACGCCACTTCGGTCGCATCGGCGCATGCCAGAGCTTTCGTCGCGGCCCGGTGCCGGCCGTCCGCAAAGACGCGGCGATAGAGCACGACCGAGACGAGCCAGGCGACCGCGAACAGCGCGATCACGGCAAAGCCGACATTGGCGAGCGACTCGTTGAGGTCGCCAACCAGCGTCCACACCCCTCCGGACAGATCGAGCCGGTCGGCGATCAGCCCGAGCGCCTCGATACCGCCGATGAACAGGGCGACCGCCACCGAGGCGCCGGTGATCGTGAGGTTGTACCAGAGCTTTCGCAAGGGGTCGACGAAGGCCCATCGATAGGCGCTCACCATCAGCGCGGAATCGGCGGTGTCGACCAGCGCCATTCCCGACGCGAACAATACAGGGAAAACCAGCACGTCGGCGACTGACGCGCCGCGCGCGGCTTCGGTTGCTGAGATGCTGAGCAGGCCGATCTCGGTCGCCGTGTCGAAGCCGAGCCCGAACAGGAAACCGAGCGGATACATGTGCCAGGGTTTTGTGACCAGGCGGAACAGCGGTCCGAGCAGTCGCGCGAGGAAGCCGCGATTGGCGAGCAGCCTCTCGAGGCCTTCGGCGTCGTGAACCCCCTGCTCCCGCGCCGCGCGAAACGTCCGCCACAGGCCGACGAAGATGACGAGATTGATGGCCGCGATCACGAGCAGGAACAGCGCCGACACCGACGTGCCGATGAGGCCGCCGATCTCCTTGAGCAGGCTGTCGCCGCCAAGGCTCACCACGCCGAGCGCGAGCAATATGGTCGCGACCACGACGACGGTGGAATGGCCGAGCGCAAAATAGAGGCCGACGCTGCGCGGCGCGCCACCCGTCTGCATCAGCTTACGCACGACGTTGTCGATGGCGGCGATGTGGTCGGCATCGACGGCGTGGCGCAGACCGAACACCCAGGCCAGCAGCGCAGTCGCCAGCACCGTCGGCCGATCGCCGAACAGCGCGAAGGCCCAGGCCCATGCGGCGATGTTGGCGGCGATCAGCCCCCCGAACAGCACCACCGTTCCGGGCTCGACCGCCCGCAAAGTCCGCCTCACCGCCCGCTCCATCCACCTGATCCCGCAGTATGACGTTTATCAAGAACCCTCATACTGGCAAGAGCAAGAGCCGCGCCACTTTTCGGCCTGGCGGCCGAAAGGGCGCACCGAGACGGAAGTCACCTCGTTGATTCAATGGAGATTTTTGTTGTCCGGCGCATCACGGCGCCGGAGCGGAATGCTGGGCTGCGTTTCACGCAAGCGAATGCGCAACGATCACATGTCCACGGTCATCGACAAGAGATATGTACGCGGTGCTCCCAGGAAGAACGTTCCGAACGAAGCCACGCTGGACCAGTAACTCTCACCGGTCACGTTCTGGATGTTTGCGCGGAAAACGGTCTTCTTGCCGTTGATCGCCGTGGTGTAGCGGGCGCCGAGGTCGAGCCGCGTCCACTCGGGAATCGGCTGCTTGTTTGCGGCGTCGACGAACTGCCTGCCCGTGTAGATCACGGCTCCATTCAAAGTGAGGTCCCTCATCCACGGGAGGTCCCACTCCATGCCGATATTGGCCTGTATGTTCGGAACGCCGATCGGCGTGTTGCCCACATTGGCCGCGACGGCGGTCTTCGTCAGGGTGCCGTCCAGCAGCGAGATGCCTCCGAGGACACGAACATCCGGCAAGAGTTCGCCGTAGACGTTGAATTCGAGCCCGCGGACTCGTTGCTCGCCTGTCGCCGCGAAGCGCCCAGCGGACGACTCGCCACTCGCCTTCGATATCTCGAAGGCACTGAAGGTGGTTGCGATCCGGCCGAACTCCACCTTGATGCCGGCCTCGTACTGCTTGGCGATGTAGGGCTGCAGCACTTCACCGAAATTGGACGTACCCTGAGGGGCAATGTCGCCCCGCGCGAGACCTTCGACATAGTTCGCGTAGAGGGAGACGTTGTCCTGGGGACGGACGACCAGGCCGACCACCGGGGTGACCGCGCTCTTGTCATAGGACGACGTCGGTGTCCCGACATTGGAGGAATAGTTGTTCGCCTCGATGCCCTGCCGGCGGACGCCCAAAGTCAACAGGACGCGCTCATCGAGCACGGACAAGGTGTCGGCAATCGAAAGCCCGGTAAGCTCGCTGTCCGAGAGCCGAGGGCGGTCGCTGATCTCGTTCGCGAACTGAGTTGGCGCGACGATCGGACTGTAGATGTTCGAGGTGACCAAACTGCCATTGGTGAGCCGCCGGTGCAGCGCGTCGTGATAGACCGAGGCCTGGAAGGCGACGGCATGGTGGACGAAGCCGGTATCGAAGCGGGCGCGAAGGCCGCCATCATATGTGGTTCGATCGATGCTGAGGCCGAAGTACTGCGGCGTCGAGGTCGTATTGCCGCTCGTGCTGACGATGGTCGGAAGACCGAAGAACCGCTCGACGTTGGTCTTGGAGCCGCCGACATCCGCGAACAGCGTGACCTGCTCGGTGAGATCGTATTCGGTCCGCAGCAAGGCAGACTGGTCGTTGATGCGCGACCATTCCCAGGGCTGGGTCACGTTCAGCTTGCCGTCCGGCGCCTTCGGCACCTGCAGGCCGGGAGCCATCAGAAAGGGACGTGACGGCGCGTCGAACCGATCGGTCTGGGCGATGAGATAGAGCCAGGACCTGAACCGTTCGCCTTGATAGTCGAGCGCCAGCGATCCGACTCCTGTCGTCTCGGACTGGCGGTCGATGGGCGTGTCGCCGCCGCGGACGCTTCCGCTGGCGCGTACGCCCCATTCCTTGCCATCGCCGTAGCGCCTCGCAACATCCCAGTGACCGCCGAAACTTGCGGTCGAGCCGTAGCTCGCGGTCAAGCGGGTCAAATCCTCTTCCGCGCGCTTGGGCACGACATTGATGACGCCGCCGACACCGCCATTGGGCGCCATGCCCGAGAGCGCGGCCGAAGGACCTTTGAGCACCTCGATGCGCTCGACGTAGTCCGTGAAGATCCGATATGTCGGCGCGATTCCATAAAGGCCCTCGAAGGCGAACTCACCGTTATTGCCTTCGTTGATCGGGAAGCCGCGTATGTTGAAAGAGTCGACGATACCGCCGGTCGGGTGGGAACTTCGCACGGAGGGATCGAGGATCAGGGCATCCGCACCCGTTGCCGCCTGTTGATCCCGAATGAACTTGTCCGTGTAGCTCGTCGCGCTGAAGGGTGACTTCATGGTGTTGGTATTTCCGAGCATCCCCAGTCGCGCGCCTTGAGCGACCTGCCCGCCGGCAAATGGCGGGACGACAGCCGGTTGCGATTGCACTGCGACCGTCGGGGCTTGCGGGGCGCGCCGTGAGGTCGATCGGACCCGCGTGTCGTTTCGCCTGGTTGGCGCACGGCGAACCGACTGTTGCGTCGGAGCTTCGACAGTCACGGGCGGAAGGGAGCTGCCGCCCTGAGGCGTCTGGGATTGAGCAGGCGATTCGAACCACGTCAGCCACGCCACACCACCCAGCAGGGCCGCACCAAAGCGAGCTACCGTCTTATCCCCACCCGCACGTCGCATTCCAGAAAGTCCTTCATCAATAGCGCGCAGCCCGCCGTGAAGCGGCTTCCGCGTTTGGCCAGCAACGACCACGGATCGAAGAGCAGCTCTTCGTATCCGAGCTCGGCCGGCATGCATGGCCCGTCAATCAGTTGCTCTGCAGACGCGCACGCGCATTTGCTGCCTTCGTCTTGGCGGCAACATTCGAATGTCAGCGATCTGCATCGCCTCTTTAAAAAGACGCCATCGTGACGGCAACGCAAATGCGTGCGCGTGGCTTAGAATGCCTCGATCATCGCCAACTGGGAGGAGAATGTCTGGAACGATTCAAATACGCTTTGGAGATTCCAGATCGGTACGGTCAAAATGCCGCAGGAAGGCTTGCGCGGAGTGCGCTCGTCAGGAACGCTTCGGCATCATCACTTCGTTGCTGTGGCCTTTATCGCGACGACATCTGCCGCTGACGCGTTCTATCTCAGCGAGATCATGATCTGGCTGATGTTGGCCGCAAGCTCCAGGCCCGCTTTCGGCCCCTGCATCACGATCGTCACCCCCTTCTCATTGCGCAGGTGGACGCCGCTGACGCCCCCGACCAAAGCGAAGCCGCCGCCCACGGAGCTGTAGGTGCCGCCGAAGTCGCCGACCTCGCGGATACCCGAGGCCCAGCCGTCGAGCCGGCCGATCGTCGCGCCGGCGGTGATGCCGAAGCTCATGCCCGTAATTTTGAAGGGATACTTATTGCCCCGATAGGTCAGCACACCGCTTCCAGCGCCACCGCCGACAAGGAGACCCGCCTTGATGATTTTGGCGCGCACCTGACCGGCGGCTTGCGCGAAGGACGGCGTAGCCGGCACTGCGAAGCTCAGCGCCAGCACCAGTATCGCAATTAGGGCGCGCAGCCGCGATGCCCTGATCCATTCAAGGCTTTGCGGCATCGACTTTCTTCCAAGTCTGGTCGGGATCGAACAACGTCGTGCGCGGCGCGATGAAATCGGTTCTCGCCCCCAGATCCTTCTCGTAAACCGTGCCGGCATGGTTCACCACGAACGTCATCACACCGGAATTGCCGTACTCGGCGGGCCAGGCGATCAGCCCGAAGCCGCCGATCATCTTGCCCTTGACGACATAGTTGAGCGCGCCGCCAGGCGCGTCAGAACCCTGCCCCTTCAAGATGCGGAAGTAATAGCCGTGATACGGCGCAAGCCTTTCGCCCGGCTTGTAGCCCTCGGCTGAAGCCTCCGCGACCAGGGGACCGAGCGGACTCGGGTCACTGTCGTCGCGCCAGAACAGACCGTCCTTCTTGCCTGACGTCGAGAGGAAGCGCTGTGCGTAGATGCCGGCGCCCTCGCCGCGATCCTTGTCGGCATATTCATTCTGCGCGTCGACATAGGCGAGCGCGGTCTGGATCGCGTCGAGCTCGTTACGGCCGATGCGGCGGCGCAGCACTTCGATCCGTCCCTCGTCAGTGTCGAACTCCCAGCCTGCCTTGGTGTTGACAAGGGGAATCGGGAACGGGAAATCGTCAGGCCCGAGCACCAGCGTCGCCTTCTTGTTGCCCTCCGCCTTGACCGCGTGCTTGGCGTCGTACATCGAGACGAAGCGGGCGCGGATATCGGCGTCGGCGACTTCGTCGCCCGACGAGACGATGTCATCACCCGCCCTTCCGAGCACTTTCAGAACGTCACGTGGACCGCTCTTGGCCGCCGCCGCGAGTGCCGAGGCGGCATCCTCCGGCGTCGGATAGGACTGCTGGGCTCGGGCCGTGGTGATGAGCGCCAGCGCCACGATGCCCGGCAGAACGGCGCGACGAAGCAACTTCAAGCCGGTCATGGCAATTCCTCCGCAGGGATCTTTGCGCCATTGGCGAGCCAGTCAGCGTAGGATCGGAATCTCAAACCGAGCTTGTCGTAGTAGACGCGCAGATAGCCGTCGCTGCCGCGCGTTACAGCATCGGGCGCCACTCGCTCGACCTCCTGCGCCATCACGCCGACATAGGTCTTGTCGCTGCCGATATAGCTGAAGCGGTAGTATCCGAGGCCGCTTGCGAGATGGCCGAGCAGGACGACATCGTGCTTCAGTGTGATGTCGGAACGCCGGCCACCGCCGCCACCTCCGCGGCCGCCACCACCAAAGCCACCTCCGCCGCCGCGCATCGCCATTCCGCCACCTCCGCCGCGGCCAGCCATGCTTGGTCCGCCACCACCGCGCGGCATGCTCGCCATGCTGGATCGTCCGCGTGCGGATGCTGCGGCTGCCGACCGGCCGGAGGAGACGTTCATCGCGCCGCCGCGATTGCCGCCACCGCCGCGGTTGGCCGCACCGCCGCTGGGGCGGCTGGCGGCCTTCGCACGATCGCCGCCACCCTTGGCCCGGTCGCCTCCGCCCTTGGCCCGATCCCCGGCACCAGCGCGATCACCACCGCCCGGCCGATCGCCGCGATTGCCGGCACGGTCACCCGCACGATCGCCGGCTCGATCACCTGCACGATCTCCTGCACGATCGCCCGCGCGATCTCCTGCGCGATCTCCTGCACGATCGCCTGTACGATCTCCTGCGCCCTGATTGGGACGCAGCACCTGGTTGCCGTCACGACCGCGGAAATCCATCCGGTCCGACACGCCTGCCTTCAGGTTGTTGTTGCCAAAGCGCTGTTGAACATTGCTGTTGTTGTAGCGCACGCCACCGCGATGCGCCGGATTGTGCTGCCAGCCGTTACCGATGTTGGTGGTGCGATGATTGACGTAGACGTTGCGGTTGCCCCAATTGCAGCCGCCGCCCCAATAATTGCCCCAGCGCCCGATCGCCCAGGCGGTGCCGAAAGCGAGGCCCGCCGCAACCACGCCGGCGCCGATATAGGACGGGTAGCCCCAATAATACGGCGGATACTCCGCATAGGGCCAGCTGCCATAGACCGTCGCCGGATCGTAATATGGCACGTACATCGCCGAGGGGTCGGCCTGCTGGATCACGACGACCTGCTTGCCTTCCTGCGACTGGACACTGACCTTCTGCTGCTTGGTGGTGACCAGCTTCTTGTTGTCATAGGCCTTGTTGCGCAGGCGCTGGATCGCATCCATCACATCGGGCTGCTGGGCGAGAAAGGCATCACCGAGCTTCTTGGTCCATTCGAGCTGATCGCTCATCATGGTCAACACGTCGGCGGTGCTGGCCAGCGCCTTGACGCTGTCGTCCCAGGCCTGCTTCTCGACCTCCGTCTTCAGCGCATCGCCCTTCAGGGTCTTGCGCTCCTTCAGCCAGCGGTCGGCCTGCACTACCTCCAACGGATAGGTTGAGGCGGCAAGCACATTGGCAAGGAGCTCGTCCGGATAGAGCGCGATCGGCGCCACCAACGCCTCAAGCTGCTCCGGCTTCAGAAGCTCGGCCGTCGGCGCAGGCGGAGTGGCCGGCTGCGCTTGCGGAGACGGGGCCGCAGGCGTCGTGTTGGTTTGCGCCGTTGCGGCGAACGATGTCGCCATGACGACCGCAAGCGCCATCAGGGTCTTGCCGCAGCGAAACATTGCATCCTCCCTTGCACGTCCAGGGTGGGACGATCGGGCCGGAACGCAGACGTTTGTTGATCGAGATCAACGAAACGAGGTCCTCGTGGCTGCTGCAGCGCGAGAGCCACACGTCATTCGATCAGTTCGGCGTCCATCAGCAGGCGGCTTGGCACCGTCAGCCCGAGGGCATTGGCCGCCCTCATGTTGATGACGAGCTCGAACCTGGTGGCGAACTGCACTGGGAGCGACCGAATCTCGGTGCCGCGCAGGATGCGATCGACATAGCCGGCGCCATCGCGAAATTGCTGGGTGAGATCGGCGCCATAGGACATCAGCCCACCGTTCACCGCGTAGAAGCGGACCGCGAAGATCGCGGGCACGCGGCGCTGCGTCAGCAGCGCGATCGTCATCGCGCTCTGGGTCCCGAAGAAGCCGCCATCAGGCAGCACGACGAGGCCGCCGCCGTCGCGTGTCGCAGTTTCGATGGCCGCCGCGATCTCGGCCCCGCTCCGGACACTGGCACCGGTGACCTTGAGACCGAGGCGGTTTTCCATCTGGTGCGCCGCCTGAAGATAGAACGGCGCATAGGGCGACGATTCCGGATTGAACAGCAGCGCCGCGTGGCTCAGCCCCGGCACCATATCCTTCAGCAGACCGAGCCATTTCCCGCTCATCGAGTGCTCATAGAGCGAGAAGCCGGTGAGATTGCCGGTCGGCCGCGCCAGATTGGCGACGAGGCCGGTCCCGACGGGATCGGAGAGCCCGACGAAGACGATCGGAATTCGCTGCGTGGCATCGCGCAGCGCCCGGGTCGTGCCCGTGCTGGTCGAGAGCAGCACGTCCGGCCCGGCGGCAATCAGTTCGAGCGCCTCCAATTGCTGGCGTGCCGGATTGGGACCCGGCCAGCGCACCTCCAGGCGATAGTTCTGGTTGGCGATCCAGCCGCGATCGGTGAGCCCCTGCTGAAAGGCATCGACGCGCATCTGCGCGCCGGGATCGCCGGCGACGTTGCCGGTCAGCACGCCGACGAACGGCGCTCTGTCCTGGGCCCGCGCCAAGACCGGGAACGCAGCCGCGGCGCCAACCAGCGACATGAATTCACGGCGTCTCATCGCCACCGACACTCCCCACATGCGCACCCATCCCGGTCATCGCGCAATTGCGAGAAGGAAACGGCTTCGCCGAACCTGCGGGCTTGATCAAGATCAAGATGCCGACGATCAGTGAAGGATCGGAAGACGGATCGTGAAGAGCGCGCCGCCCGCGGCCTGGTTTTCGGCAGAGATCGTGCCGTGATGGGCCTCGATGATGGTTTTGGCGATCGCGAGCCCCATGCCCATGCCCTGCGGCTTGGTCGTGAAGAACGGATCGAACACGTTCGCGAGGTCGGAGGCGGCAATCCCGGGACCAGTATCGGAGACCCGGATCTCCGCTACGTTGCCGACGCGCAGGGTCGAGACGCTGACCTGGCGTTTTCCGGGATCTGCGTCGAAGATCGCATCCATCGCGTTGATGATCAGGTTGAGAACGACCTGCTGAAGCTGGATCGGATCGCCTCTGACATGCAGGTCGGCCAGGACAGGCGTGTAGATCAATGTGATCCGGCGTCCATCGGCGACGGCGCGCACAAGGCCGATCGCTTCGCGGACCATATCGTTGAGCTCGATGTTCTTGACCTCGAACGGCGTCTTTTTCAGAATACTGCGTAGCCTGCGAATGACTTCGCTCGCCCGCTGATCGTCGCGCCTGATGTCCGCGAGGATCTGCCGGATCTCGTCGATGTCGGGCGAAGCGGCCTTCAACATCAGCTCCGCGGTCTCGGCGTTGGTCAGGATGGAGCCGAGCGGCTGGTTCAGTTCATGGGCGATCGATGTGGTCAACTCGCCCACGGCCGAATAGCGGTTGGCGTGAGCGAGCTCGGCCAGACGCTGGCGTGACTCGACTTCGGCGATCTGGCGCCGACGGCGCTCATGCAGCATCCCGCTGATCAGGCCGGCCTGCACCAGAATCACGGAGGCGATCAGCAGCATCTGCCAACGATAGCGCTCCCAGATGCTCTGTTCGCGAAACACGATTTCGCTGCCGGGAGGCAAACGGCTCTCGCTGATGCCCCAACGCTGCAACTGGCGCCAATCATATCTCGGCGCGGCGAAGCCGATCGGCTCGTAACTGATGCTCGCTGGTTTCGCGCCGCCGAGAATCCCAATCGCGGCACTGACGGTCCGGGAACTCGTTTCCGCGATCAGATGCATCGGTCCGCCGACGGTGCCGTCACCAAAAAACGGCTCCTGGTAGGAGAAGATCGGGGCATTCGCGGCCGCGTACAGGCTGCGCAAGGCGATGTCGCTCTCGTGGACGACCCCGGCCGCATCGACCGACATTAGTCCCCAGAACAGCGCGGTGTGCGGAGGCAGCCTTGATGCGCGTTTCAGGATTTCCTCGAATGACAAGTCCGAGTACCAGACGAGCTCAATCCCTTCCCCAAAAGGTTGCAGTTCCCGCTTCACCTCCTCTACCCAGAACTTCTCGAGCGGCGATGCACCGATCACGACCGCAATCGACTTTGTGTCTGGCAGAACCTGAAGGATGTTGCCGAACGCGGCCATGAAATCGTTGCGGATCGCCACGACGACGTCGTTGTCGCTGAGATCGGCGCGATTGATCAGCCGATGCTCGACCGCGGAGAGAATCAATGGCACATCAGGGAATAATCTTCCGCGGTATTTCTGCGCAAACCGGGCCGCCGGCGCGCCGATGCTCAACACGATGTCGGGCATCGCTCCCTGGTACAGCGATTGCAGATAGTCGACGAAGGGCGCCTCGGGACCAGGATTATTGAAGCGCGCGGTGAGCAGCGCGTGCTCCTGGATGTCGAGCGGCCAGGGCGATTGCCGTTCGAGCTTGGCCTTGATATCGCGCGCATACTCGCTCCACGGCCGAAAATCACGGCCGAAAGAATGCAATATGAGGACGCGCTTCAGCTCCCCCCGGAGACTCCGTTCGACTGCACCAACTCGCCCGGTTGACAGGCACACGGCGGAAAGCAGCGCAAGACAGAATAGCGCCGCCACGGCCTTTGGCCTGACCTTGGAGATGGACGTGCGCCCGCTCATGCTCCATCCTTGCAGCTTCCAGCAACTGCTGTCCCAGCAATTCTAGCGAGAATTGTACCGCTGCGACAGGCTCGTGAGGCGCCGTCACAGTTCAATGCCCACTCAACACCAGCGTCTGGATTGGCAGCAGCAGCGCTTGAATGCGCAGGAGCAGGGCATGCACCAGGCCGACACCGTCGACAACGTGCAAGGCGATCTTCCGGCTGGTCGAAGTCCCCTTGGCCGAGATCTCCTCGTGGTTACTGGTGTAGGCATTGACGACGCAGCTGCTGCCCGGTGTCACGCCATCAAGGCCACCTTTGTAAAGCGGCTCCATGAACACCAGGATGGTGCCGGGGCGGACGGCGTTCTGCGGATCGACCAATTGCTCCCCGGATCGGAATTGTCCGGCAGCGATGTAGTCCTGCACTATCGTGATCACCATGGGGATGATCACCCATGGCCTGGAGATGCAGGTCGCTTCCGCCACCATGCCCTCTTTCATCACCTGTGCCTCGATCTGGCCGAAGCCGGCCTGGAGCGCCTTGCGGCCGGCCCCCTCCGGGATGAGAACACCTGCGGGTCGCATGAGTTGATTGACGACGTCGCCGGGGCGGATCAGGAATTGCTCGACGCGCCCATCGACACCGGCGCGGACGAAGGTCTTGTCGACATCCACCTGGGCCTGGTCGAGCGCGGCCTCCGCGCTGGCCTTCTGCGCCGGCAGCAGAATGGAGATCTGCATCGAGACGGATTGCTTCGCGGCGGTCGCGGCATCGATCCCGGACTGACGTTGATCGACCAAGACCTGGAGCTTGTCGATATCACGCTGCGGAACGATGCCGGGATTGCGTCGCTGCAGCTCGGTCTTGACCTCGAGCTCATCTTTGGCCTGCTGATAGTTCGCCTTTGCTTCCCCGATTTGCGCCTCGGCCTTGACCACGTCGGCCTGCGCCGTCTGCATGGCGGCATCGACCTCCGCGACCTTCCGCTTGGCGGTTTCGAGCGCGGCCTGCTGCTTCGAGGCGTCGAGCGTGAACAGCACGTCGCCCTTCTTCACCGGCGCGGTGAAGCCGACCTTGACCTCGGCAACGCGGCCCGAGCCTTCCGGCAGGATCGGCACGGTGCGAAAATAGAGCGTCGCCGATGACGTCGAAGGATGGAAGTAGAAGATCATGGTGATCAGCGACACCGTCAGCATCAGACAGCCGGTAATGCCCCAGCGCAGCTCGTACCAGACCGAGAAGAAGGTGATCTCCATGCCGAAACGCTTACCCTGGGCGTAGCGGCGATAGAGATAGTCCGGCAGGATCGTCAGCAGCGAGCAGAACATCAGCTCAAACATGGCTGTGCTCCTTCTTTGCGGCTTCCGGCTTCTGTGCGGGAGGCGTCGCGGCCTCTGTCCGGATCTCTTCGCCACCGGCGGCAGGCGCTGCCTCTGCAATCTTCTCGACCGACCCGGCGATGCTGCGCAGCGGCGTGCCGAAATCGGGAAGATCGATCAACGCGAGCAGGAGGCCTGCGACCCAGAAGATGTGCATATGCGTGAACAACGAGATCAGGCCGAGCACCGCGACGAGCTCGAACTGCAGTTTTTGCGATTTGTGTGCCATCCGCTCGGGCAGGCTGTGCAGCTTCCAATAGAGCGTACCGACCCAGAGCACGGTGCCGATCAGGAACAGCCCCATCACGACCATCAGCGTATCGGTCCCGCTCCCCGGCGCCAGATAAAACGGCAGATGGTGCGGAGCCATCGGATGAAGCTGGTCGCTCAAAGCGTCTCTCCCGATCAAATGCCCATGTGCGATATTGTGTTCGGGCTGGCCGCAGTTTGCTTGATTTGAATCAAGGGAACATCCTCCGCCGGACCTAGCGTTTCCTGGATGCTGATTGGATAACCATCAGGAGCCGCCAGCCATGCCCGGCCTAGACGATCTCATCCCCAACGCCGCCCAGATTCGGAAGGAAGCCGCTCTCAAGGAGGCCGAGAAGGCCGAGGAGTATGTCCGCCTCGCCGCCGCGGTCGAAGCCGAGAAGCGCGCGCTGATCGAGCGGCTCAGCAAACCCTCCGGCAAGAGCGAGGAGGAGAAGATCAAACTCGCCTCGACCATCATCCAGCGTGCGGTGCGAAACGGCCTGACGGAGGTGCTGGTCTATCGCTTCCCCAACTCGCTTTGCACCGACAAGGGGCGCGCCATCAACCAGATGGAAAAGGGCTGGGAGACCACGCTGACCGGCATCCCCAAGGAGATCTTCCAGCTCTGGACCGATTATCTGAAACCGCGCGGCTATCGCATCGCCTACCAGATCATCGAATTCCCGGGCGGCGTGCCCGGCGATATCGGCGTGACCATCTCCTGGGACGATTAGTTCTGGGGCGATTGACAAGCTCAGCAGCGAAGGGACCGGCATGGCCAAGGATGCGCCCGCGGAGCGAATGAAGCGGAAGGACTATGAGAAGGAGCTGGAAAAGCTCCAGGTCGAGCTGTGTCACCTCCAGGAATGGGTGAGAGCCGAGAAGCTGAAGGTGATCGTCATCTTCGAAGGGCGCGATGCCGCCGGCAAGGGCGGCACCATCAAGGCGCTGACGGAAAAGGTGAGCCCGCGGGTGTTCCGCGTCTGCGCCCTGCCCGCGCCGTCCGACCGGCAGAAATCCCAGCTGTTCCTCCAGCGCTATATCGAGCAATTCCCGGCCGGCGGCGAAATCGTGATCTTTGACCGCAGCTGGTACAACCGCGCCGGCGTCGAATATGTGATGGGCTTCTGCTCGCCGTCGGAGCACAAGCGTTTTCTGGAATTATGTCCGCTGGTCGAAAAATTCGCCGTGGACGCCGGCATCATCCTGATCAAGCTATGGCTCGAGGTCGGCATGGACGAGCAGGAGCTCCGCTTCAAGGCGCGCATCGAGGATCCGCTTCGGCAATGGAAGCTGAGCCCGATGGACACCGAATCGTTCGGGCGCTGGTACGATTACTCCCGCGCACGCGACATGATGTTCGAGGCAACCGATACCAAGCATGCGCCGTGGCGGCTGATCCGCTCCGACGACAAGCGGCGGGCGCGGCTCAACGTCATCTCGCACATCCTGAGAACGATCCCGTACAAGAAGGTCAAGCGGGACAAGGTCAAGCTGCCGCCGCGCTCCCACAAGGGACGCTACAACGATCAGGCGAGCCTGCGCGGGCTGAAATTCGTCGAAGAGCGGTACTGAAGCGCGATATTGAAATGCCAAACGGGCTGGGGTGACGCAGCCCGTTTGCTTTAAGTGCCTGCTTATTTCAGGCGGATCGTGACGCCGCCGACCGCAGCCGACACTTCCGCGCCGACCCTCGGACCGCTGAGCTGAAGGATCACGCCGTTGGCGTTCTGCAGCTGAACGGCGCCGGCGCCTGCGGCCACGGCTCCGCCCGCTCCGCCCACGGCGTAAGAGCCTTCGATGGATGCTGGTCCCTTCAGATTGAGCGCCCGGCCGACGAATTTGGTCGTCGACGCCCCGACCGTGAGGCCGACGCTCATGCCGGAGACGGTGAAGGGATATTTCTTGCCCCTGAGGAGCAGAACGCCCTCGCCGCCCCCGACGCCGACGATGAAGCCGCCCTTGGTGAAGACGACGGCGACCTCGCCGGTCTCGGCACGCGACGGCGTGCTGAGACCGGTCAGGGCGGCAATCGAGGCAACCAGGGCGACGCCAACGGCAAGTATCTTCATGACTTTCTTCCCCCTTTTGATCATTGCGCAAGGATCATTGCGAAGTAGCCGAACACGGTGAGCAAGATGCCCGAGACGGCATAGCCGACCGGGAATCCGATCCAGGGTACCGAGCTCTGGATCTCGACCGCGGCCTCACGGCACGGGCCGGAGTGCGACCGCGCGCCGGCAACGCCGCCCATCAGCACGGCCGGGTTGATCTTGAAGACGTGGAGGCCGATCGCCCAGACGATGAACGGCGGGATCGTGCAGGCAATGAAGCCGACCAGGAATATCTTCAAGGCGACTGCACCCGTGAGCTGCGACAGCAGTCCCGCGCCTGCGTTGACGCCGACGATGGCGACGAAGACCACGAGGCCGAGATCCTCCAGCACGTTGCGCGCGGCGTTCGGCGTGTTGCCGAAGAAGCGCAGACGCGACACGACCGACGACACGATCACACCCGACAGCAACAGACCACCTGCGTTGCCGAGGCCGATCTTGGCACCGAACGCCGGAAATTCGATCTTGCCGATCAGGAAGCCGATGATCATCCCGACCGCCAGCGTCAGCAGATCGGTCGAGGTGTTGGACCGGGCGATGCGGCCCCACATCTCGCCGAGCTCGTTGACCGCGGACTTCAGGCCGACCACCGAGACGATGTCCATCCGCTCCAGCTTGGTCTTGAGACCCGCCGGAATCTGCACGCCACCGCGTTCGACCTTGGTAACCTGCAGCTGGCCGGCGATCGCGGTATCGCGGAAGGACTCGAAGGTGCGCCCCACCATCTCCTTGTTGGTGATGAGGATGTCCGCCTGGTCCATGGGAATGCCGAGCGTCTTGGCATCCGGGACCTCCGGACCGATCAGGCCCATCTTCTCGGTGAGGTGCTCGGTCGAGCCCCCGAGGGCGACGATGTCGCCCTTCTGCAGCACGAGGTCGGCATCCGCGCCTTGCGGCTCACCGTTCCGCCCGACATTGACGATCCGGTATTCGGGATTGATCGCGCGGAACTTTGCGATGCTCATGCCGACCGTCGCCGGATTCTCCAGCCGGTAGGCCCGCAGACCGAACTGACGATAGCCGGTCAGGCCGCCGCCTTCGAGATCCTTGACGCCGAATTCCCGCTCGTACTGCTTTGCGGCGGCCTTGGCGTCGACGCCCCACCAGCGCGGCAGATATTTGCAGATCAGGATGATGCCGACGGTGCCCCAGATGTAGGTGATACCGTAGGACAGTGCGATCATGCCTGAGGCCTCCTCAGGCTTCATTCCCTCGGGCAGCTTGACGACGCCCGACGTGACGGCCTGCTCGGCCGAGCCGATCGCCGCCGACATGGTCTGCGATCCCGCCAACATGCCACCGGCTGCGCCTGGCGGAAGCGAGAACAGTTTTGCACCGATCACCACCAGCGCCAGCCCAATCACGCTCGAGACCACCGCCAGGATGCAGAATTTCAGGCCGTCGCCCTTCAGGCTATTGATGAAGGACGGTCCGACGCGCAACCCGACGCCGTACATGAAGAGATAGTAGAACAGGCTCTTGGCGAAATTGTTCAGCTCGAGCTTCACGCCGTAGGTCGACGACCACACCGAGACGCCGGCGCCGACCACGATGGCGCCGGCAACCATGCCGAGGCCATACCCCTTGATGCTGGCCCGGCCGATATAGACGGCGAGGCCGACGACGAAGAACAGCAGCAGGTACGGATTCTGCTGCAGGAACGTGAAAAAGCCCTGCATGTTCGATCCCCTCTAAGATGCCGCTTTCAACTTCGGTGTCGCGGCGGGCCTGGGCTTGCCGATCTTCGCCAAGGCTTCGGAGCGGACGAGCTTCAGCCCTTCCTTGGCGTCGTAGCCATGGATCTCCTTCACATCGAGCTTGCGCATGAAGTCGATGGTCTCCTGCGTGATGACCTGACCGGGGACCATGATCGGGAAGCCCGGCGGATACGGGATCACGAAATTGGCCGAAACGAGCTCTGGTCCCGACTTGAGCCGGCGATCGATCTCGGGATCGTTGAGACGGATATGTTCGCAACCTGCGACGTCATAGGCCGCATAAAAACCGCTGCGAATGTCGCCTTCATTGGTCTTGCTGCCGGCATCGCCGCGGAAGCTCGGGTGGAAAAGCGAGAAGTTGGGCAGATCGGGCACGTCGGTCATCAGGCTCTTGACCCGTGCCTCGAAGGTCTTCTTCGCATTGGCACCGCCTTGCACCAATCCGCGATCGACCTCGCCCGCGATCTCGGCGAGGACGCGGATGAGATGCGCGACGTCGCTGCGGGTGTTGTTGATGTTGGACTGGACCAGGACCGAGTTGCGCGAGGTCTTGTTGACCTGGATGTTGTACTCGTTGGCGAGGATACCCTTGAACTGGGTACCGTCATAACCGGCCATGCCGCACACCAATGTCATGCGGGTCGGATCGAGGCAGAACTCGTCCTCGTCCAGGCTCTTGAGGGTGTTGACCCAATTCACGCCCGCGGCGAGATAATCGGTAAAGCCGCTCTGGCGATACTGGGCAGGCACCATGGCGTCGGCGCCGAGGATGCGGAAATATTTCGAGATCAGCGGGTTGTTGTTGACCGCCTGGCGAATGGCAAGCGCGATCTCCATCGCATTGGCCACGAGGCCGTAACCCTCCAGCTCCATCTGCCGCCGCGAGATATCGAGGCTGGCGATGAGTTGTTGGTTCGGGCTGGTCGAAGCGTGGGTGAACACGGCCTCCTTGAACTGCTGCTCGACCGTGTGGAATTCGACGTCCTTGACCGAGAGCATGGAGCCTTGCCGGATCGCCGACATCGACTTGTGGGTCGAGTTGGTCTGGTAGACGCGCAAGCGGATCTGCCTGGGATCGGGAATGAGCCGGGCCTTGAGCAGCATCTCGTCCGACGGGTTCTTGCCGAGCTCGGCCTGCTGCTTCTCATAGGTCGCGACCGACCTCGGGTCGTGCATCCACGCCTCGATCTCGTTGGCGGCGCCCATGGCGGTGCGGCGGCGCAGGAACGGCGAGAAGCGCGCGAAGCCGAACCAAGCCTCGTCCCAGAGGAAGATCAGATCCGGCTTGATAGCGAGACATTCCTCCATCACCCGGCGGGTGTTGTAGATGTGGCCGTCGAAGGTGCAGTTGGTGAGGTCGATCATCTTGACGCGGTCGAGCCGGCCATCGGCCCTGGCGCCGAGCAGCGCCTGCTTGATCGTCTTCAGCGGCACCGCGCCGTACATCGAGTATTCCGTCATCGGGAAGGCTTCGACATAAAGCGGCTGCGCACCGGCCAGAACCATTCCATAGTGGTGCGACTTGTGGCAATTGCGATCGACGATCGCGATGTCGCCCGGCGCGAGCAGCGCCTGCACCGCCATCTTGTTCGATGTCGAGGTGCCGTTGGTGACGAAGAAGACGCGGTCAGCGCCGAGCGCCCTCGCCGCTTTCTCCTGCGCCTTCTTGATGTTGCCGGTCGGCTCTAGCATGCTGTCGAGGCCGCCCGTGGTGGCGCTGCTCTCGGCCAGGAACAGGTTCGGCCCGTAGAATTCGCCCATATCGCGGATCCAGTCGGACTTGAAGATCGACTTTCCGCGGGCGATCGGCAACGCATGGAACGTGCCGATCGGACGCTGCGCATATTTCTTCAGATTGTCGAAGAACGGGGTGTCGTAGCGATCCTGAATGCCTTCGAGGATGGACAGATGCAGCTCGAGGAGCTCCTCGACGGAGTAGAAGATGCGGCGAACGGCATTGGCCTCGGGGTTTCCAGCCAGCTCCTCGACGTCGCGGTTCGAGATCATGTAGAGGTCGAGCTCGGGACGGACGCGCTTGATGATCTGGGCGAGCCGGAGCGCAGAGGCGTCGGACTCGTCGTTGAGGCCGGCCGAAGCCGTGATCGAGCGCAGCACGGGTGCATTGTGGCGCGAGCGCAGCCCGAAGCCTTCATTGATGATGACGGCCGCGATATTGGGATTGAGCATGGTCGCGCAGAATGCGTCTTCCAGGCTGCCGACGATGACAGGCTCATAGATGAAGCCATCGATTGGGCGCCGCAACTTGCGCCATTCGGCGGCGAGGGCCGGCCACTGACTGGATGACACGCCGGTCACGATCAGGGTTTCGAAATAGGGCCGGCGCGCCGTGTGCGCACCGAATGTCGGTGGCACCAGCTCGGGCGCGTCGCCATTGCCGTCATCCTTCGCGCTCCAGTCGCCGGCATGCTGACGGAAGGATCGCGTCGTCAGTGCCTGGGTAATCCGCGTCGCAAGGGCCAGCGACGTTGCTCCATCGCCTGCGGAGGCCGCTTCCCGCAGTGCCGCCATAAGTTGCAGGCCGGGATAGCCGTAGAACTCCTCAGTCACCGAGAGCTCGGCCAGTGCCGCATCGTAGACTGTGCGATTGCCGACACGGGCCCAGGCCTTTGCGGCCTCCACGAGGTCGCGCCATTCGTCCGCCCGGCTCCCGGGACCGGAAAAGAACTGATCGATGCGCTTTTGCGCTGGCTTGGTGTCCTTCGACATGTGTCTCTCCCGATCCTCGGCGAAGCCCTGATGATCACTCGATGGTCATTTGATGCCCATTGGGCGAAGATGAGCGCGATCGTGAGTTCGGCGCCGCTGGCTCCATTGATCCAAGTCAACGGTCGGACGCATTCTGGCGAGACCGTCGGCCGCAGCGGTCATTCGCATTGCAACACGCCCGCTCAGGCCGTCCGCTGCGCCGTCACGGCCTGCTCGTCGCCGAGAACGCTGTCGAGCGATCGCAGCCACTGGCCGCTGTCCGTCCTCTCCGCCAGCCCTTCCGCGCGCAAGAGGTCGCGGAGCTGCGCGTGCGCGCCGACGATGGAGAACATGATCTTTCGCGCGGCGAGCTCGTCGTAGAGATCGTGCAGCATGCGCGCGCCAGCGAGGTCGATATAAGGTGAGGCCGAGAGATCGCAGATCACCAGCCGGATCTCGGGAGCGCGCCGGAGCGCGATCAGGACGGTATCGAGGATCGTCTCGGCGTTGATGTAGAGGAGCGAGGCTTCGGGCCGGAACGCAATGGCGCCGATCAAGGGCTCGACGTCCGCGTGCCTTGAACTGTCCGAATAACGGCCGCTGCCGGGCAAGCGGCCGAGGAACGCGATGTTTGGCCGCGAGGCCCGGGCCAGCAGCAAAAGGATCGAAGCGATCGACGCCAGCAGCACGCCTTGCAGGATTCCGAGCAATAGCACGGAGACCAACGCAATCGTTGCGGCGTAGAAATCGATCCGGCTGACCTGCCACATCCGCACCAGCGCGCGGACGTCGACGAGCTTGTAGACGGCGGCAAAGACGATAGCTGCAAGCACGGCCTTGGGCAGGTTGGTCAAGAGTCCCGTGAAGAACAGAAGGCACAGCCCGAGCGTCACCGAGCAGATCACCAAAGCCAGCGGCGTCCGTGCGCCGGCGCTGTCATTGACGGCTGATTGCGACAGCCCGCCGGCAACCGGATAGCCATGGCCGAAGGCGACGACGAGGTTCGCGGCCCCCAACCCCAGGAACTCCTGCCGGACATCGAGGGGATAGCCGTGCTTGGCGGCGAAGCTGCGGGCGGCCGAAACACCCTCGATATAAGCCAGCAGGATACACCCTGCGGCGAGCGGGAAGAGATCGTCGAAGTCCAGCAGGCCGAGCGTCGGAACGCCGAGGGCCGGCAGCCCTTCCGGTATCTTCCCGGTGACGGGCACGCCGAGCGCCGGCAGGCCGAGGAGCGTCGCCGTCCCGATCGCGAGCGCGACGATGGTGATGCCGACCGGTTTGCCCGGCAGCAGCCGTTCGCCGAACAGGAGGAGCAGCAGCGCGACCGCGCCGACGGCGAGCACGAGCAGGTTGACGGTCCCGAGCTGGCCGGCCAGCTTGATGGCGCGGTCGAAGAAATTGTGGCCGCCGCCGGCAACGCCGAGCAGGCTCGGCAGCTGGCTCATGATGATGGTGAGCCCGGCGCCGGCCTTGAAGCCGACCAGGATGCTGTCGCTGACGAGGCGGACCAGCACGCTCAGCTTGAACAACCACGCGATGAAGCACAGCACCGCCACTGCAAAGGCCGCAAGGCTTGCGATCTGCGCATAGCGTATCGCATCGCCTCCGGCCAGCGCACCGACAGTGCCCGCGATCATCAGGGAGATCGCCGACGTCGGCCCGATCGCAAGTTGCCGGGACGAGCCGAGCAACGCATAGCCGATGCCGCCGAGCATATAGCCGTAAACGCCGATCTGAGGCGGCAGGCCGGCGAGCGCGGCATAGGCGAGCGAAACCGGGATGGCGTAAGCAGCCAGCGTGACGCCGGCGACGGCGTCCGAGGAAAACCACTCTCGCCGGTAGAAGCCAAGCCAGCCGGCCGGCGGGAAGAACCGTATCCATCCAGGTTCGGACGGCGCGCTCATTGGACGGCCCTCTGATGCGAAGCTTCGCAGCGCAGCAAGACCACCAACAGCGCGACCACGGGAATGCCGAGCGCGAGGTCCGGAATAGCCTTGGTGGCGAAGGCGCCCACCGCGGCGCCCAAGCCGAACACGCCACACAGCGCGAAGAAGATGCCCGAGCGGCGCAGCGTGCCGAGCGGCGCGCCTCCTGCGGCGGCCAAAAAGACAGCCTCGATCGCCTGGCGCATGTTGCCCGTGATCATCACCGTGCTGCAAACAACGCCCTCGACCCTGGTGAAGATCGCGGTCTGCATCGCGGCGACGAACGAGATGCCGAGCGTTCCAGCCAGATCCGGCAGCCTGTTGTGCAGGATGCTGATCGCGATCAGCAGCAATATCTCGAGCAGGGTACTGATTGCACTGGCCCGCTCGCCCGCACCGCGGCGCAGCCATGCGGCCATCACGATACCGGCGGCAAAGGCGAGAAGCGGCGGCACGAAGTGAAACGCCTTGGTCCAGTCGCCGGCCGTCGCATAGACCCAGAGGAAGATCAGGTTGGCCGTCTGGGCATTCGCCATCACGCCGTGGATGATCCAGGTATAGGCGTCGATATAGCCGCCCGAGAACGCGAGCAGCAGAACGATCTCCACCGTTTCGTCGCGGCGGATCGCGCCGGCTGCGAGGTCGAGAGCGCTCATGTTGACGATGCCGACTGTCGCGAATTCCGCATCATCCGATAGGCGGTGCCTTGCCGCTCGCAGGGCTTGATCTGGATCAAGCAATGCCCGCGATTTCCCGACTGAGATCACGGCAAAGCGCCGGGGGAGATGCGACATGGATACCGTCAGGTGGATCATCTCCACCGCTCCGGAAACCTTTCTGCTGTTGGCCGTCGCCATCGGCACGATCCTGGGCCGAGTCCGGATCCGCGGCTTCGCCGTCGGGACCACAGCCTGCATCCTGATCGTTTCCGTGCTGCTCGGACAGCTCGGCAATTTTGCGTTCCCGCCGCTGCTCCGCGTGATCCTGTTCAGCCTGTTCGTGTTCACGATCGGCTACCGGTCCGGGCCCGAGTTCTTCGCCTCCTTGAGCGTCCGCACGCTCGCGCAGGTCGCCATGGCGCTGGTGCTGGGCGGCACCGGTCTGGTCGTCGTCCTGTTGTTTGCCCACGGCTTCCGGCTTGATCCCGGCACCGCTTCGGGGATTGCGGCCGGTGCCTTGACGCAATCGTCGGTCATCGGCACCGCCTCAGGCGCATTGGCCCAGCTCGGCCTGCCCAAGGATGTGCTGAGCCAGCAGGAGGCGAACATCGCGGCGGGCTACGCCGTGACCTACGTGCTCGGCTATATCCTGACGCTGCTGTTCGTCCCCTTCGTCGCGCCGAAGTTGATGCGGATCGACCTGAAGGCTGAGGCAAAGAAGCTCGAGGCGGAGCTCGCCGGTGGCGATCCGCCGAAGACCGATAACCTCTCTTATCGCAAGTTCCAGGCCCGCGCCTATCGCGTGACCGCGGGCGCCGGGCGCACCGTCAAGTCGATCGAGGAGGAAATCGGAAGCCGCACGGTCGTCGAGCGCATCGTGCGCCAAGGCGCGGACGTCGAGCCACATTTGGAGACGGTGCTCGAGGCCGGCGACGACATCGTCATCGCCGGCCGCACTGCGGTCATCGTCGCCGCCAAGCCGATCATCGGCACCGAGATCGACGCCGACGAAATCTTGAAGGCCGTCCCGGGCAACGTGCTGGAGGTGCTCGTGGACAATCGCCATCTCCATGGCCGCTCGATCCAGGAGATCGCGGCGCGCGTCGGCACTGACGCCCGGGGCGTTTTTCTACGCGCCCTCACCCGCATGGGCCGCGAGGTTCCCTTGAGCGCGGACACACGGATCTATGTCGGCGACGTCATGACGCTGGTCGGCAGCACGCGCAATATCGAACGGGCAGCAAAGGCCATCGGCCAGATCCTGCGATCGGGTGATCGCGCCGACATCGCCTTTCTTGCCGCCGGCATTGCGGCGGGCCTGCTCGCCGGGCTCGTCAGCTTCAGGATCGGCGGCGTCGCGCTCACGCTCGGCGGTGGCGGCGGCGCGCTGATCGCGGGCCTCGTCTGCGGCTGGCTGCGGTCGCGCAAGCCGACCATGGGCGCATTGCCGCCGGCGGCGCAACAGACCCTGAGCGATCTCGGACTCGGCGGCTTCATCGCGGCGATCGGGCTCGGCAACGGCGCCGCGGCCTGGGCCGCGATCCAGGCCCACGGGCTGCTTCTGGTCGGCATGGGTCTCGTCATCACGCTCGTGCCGCTGATCGTCGCGACGCTGTTTGCCTTCTATGTGCTGCGCATGAACCCGGTCGTGACCTGCGGCGCACTGGCCGGCGCCATGACCGTCGATGCCGCGGTGACCGGCGCGTGCGAGGTGGCCGAAAGCCAGACCCCGGTCCTCGGCGTCGCCGTGCCCTATGCGGTCGGAAACGTGGTGCTTACCGTGCTAGGGCCGATCATCGTAGCGGCAACCTACAGCGGATGACGGAGACCCATGATGCGGCGACCGGCCAGATCGGTGCTGGGATGTTTTGCGGCCATATTGTTCGCGTGGGCCGCTTTCGCCGCGGCCGCGCGCGCGGAGGATGACGTCCGCATCCAGGAAGAGATATGGGCGCTGCCACTACCGCTTCCGATGTTCGCCTATCTGGTGCGTCCCGTCGGCGACGGCCCCTTCCCGCTCGTGATCATGAATCACGGCGTCTCGCTCAACCCGACCGACCGCAGTTTCTTTCCGTTGGTCGAATTCCGCGACGCCGCCCAATGGTTCGCAAGGCGCGGCTACCTCGTGGTGGCGCCGGTCGGCTCCGGCTATGGCGCAGTCGCCATCGACATTCCCGAGCGCGCGGTCTACGGACCATTCTTCTCCAAGATCGGCAAGTGCACCAATCCCAATTTCCACGACGCCGGGCTCGCGGTCGCCAAGGTCGACCTCGATATCATCGATTATCTGGCCGCCGAAAAGCGCATCATCCCCAAGGACGTGATCGTGATCGGGCAGTCCGCCGGTGGCTGGGCCTCGATCGCCTTGTCGAGCATGAACCCGCCGCAGGTGAAGGCCATCATCACCTTCGCTGCGGGTCGTGGTGGACGCGTCGGCGGCAAGCCGAACAACAACTGCGCCCCCGACAGGCTGGTTGAGGCCACCGCCGATTTCGGCCGCACATCGCGTGTGCCGATGCTGTGGATCTATATCGAGAACGACACTTTCTTCGGCCCCGAACTGTCGAAGCGCATGCATACGGCATTCACCGCCGCCGGCGGCCGGGCCGAGTACCACCTGATGCCGCCGTTCGGCAATGAGGGCCATTTCTTCATCGGCTCGAGGGATGCCATCCCGCTCTGGTCGCCGCTGGTTACGACGTTCCTCGACGCGCTGAAATAGATGCCAGATCCGTAGGTGAAATCATGCCCCATGCCCGTGACTGCCTTGCCAGTCTCCTGCTCATCACCATCGCCGGCGCCGCGGCGGCGCCCGGCCATGCCGCACCGAAGGGCGCCCAGGCCGAGACGCCGCCCGAAGTCGCCACACGTGGTCAGCGTGAAGCAAAGGACATCAGCTACGGAGGTTGGCAGAAGCTCTGCTTCAAGGCGGGAGGCGCGCCCACACTGTGCCGGACCTCGATCACCGGCCAATTCGCGACCGGACAGACGGCGGTGCGCGTCGATCTGATCGAGCGCGAAGACGCCGCCACGGCCCGGCTGCAACTGTTCGTGCCTGTCGGCATGTACCTGCAACATGCACCCAAGTTGAGCGTCGACCAGGGCGCGCCCTTCCGCCTGCCCTATACCTGGTGTCTCACCAATCTGTGCATCGCTGCCGATGTGGCGGCGCCGAAGATCATCAGGGAGATGGAATCCGGCAAGACCCTGACGCTCGAACTCGTCGATTCGAACCTCCTTGCCATGACGACTTCGATACCGCTGGCGCAATTCGCCTCAGTCCACAAGGGAACGCCAGCCAGGACGCTCGAGCAGCAGATCGACGAATGACCGCTGGAGCCGGACTTACGAGGTGCCGGCGCGTTCGACGGATTCAATCAGTGACTTGCCCGTAAAGGGCTTGATCAGATAGGCGATGCAGCCGGACCCAAGCGCCGCAGCGCGGTTCGCGGTGCTGTCGTTGCCGGTCATGTAGATTACCGGTGCGGTGACGCCCTGCTCAGCCAGTCTTCGCCGGACGTCGATGCCGGATTTTCCACCAAGATCGATGTCGAGGACGATGCAGATCGCAGTGTAGAATTGGCCGTGCTGGAGCAAGGCCCTCGCGGAGTCGAACAGTGTGGCGTCGAAACCGTGCCCACGCAGCAACCTGCTCAGGCTGGTCCGCATGGACTGATCGTCATCGACGACAAAAACGGACGGGCATAGCGGCAAGGCGATCTGCCTTTCGGGAGATGGATGAACTGCGAGCGCTGTGACGGCGGTGGGATATTGCACACGCTTGCTTTGCGTTGCCGACCCGGCGCCTGTGCATCATTGCGCACGCCACGCCGTGCACTGTCAACACGCCTCGATATTGTCCTTTGGGGTAACTCCACCGTGGGAACCGGGCTTGCGGTGACGAAGCAGCTAATCCTCGTTCGTACCGAGCATTCCGAGCCGTTCCGCGATCGAAACGAGTTCCGCAAGCGAATGCACCTGCATCTTCTCCATTACCTGATGGCGGTGTGCTTTCACGGTGCGTTCGGTCGTCCCGAGTTCATGCGCAATCTGCTTGTTGATCCGGCCGCGCACGATGAGATTGAACACCTGTCGCTCGCGTTGCGTCAGCGTGGCCAGATGAGTCCGAAAACTATCCAGCTTGCTGCGCTGAACGCGCGCCGTCCGCTGACCCGCCAGAGCGCGCTCGATCGCATCGATCAACTGCTCGGAGGATATCGGCTTGGTCAGGAAGTCTTCCGCACCCGCCTTGATCGCCCTCACGGTGGTCGGCGTGTCTGCATACCCCGTCAGGAAGATGATCGGCAGCGTCGAGCCGGACGCGATCAATCGCGCCTGCAAATCGGGGCCGCTCAATCCTGGTATGCGCACGTCGAGCAAAATGCATCCGGCCTGCTCGGGATCCAGCGCGGTCTTCTCCAACTCCAGTGCCGACGCATAGGTCGCGACCTCATAGCCCGCGAGCTTCAGACGCCGTGCGATCGCGGTCCGAAAGGACTCGTCGTCATCAACCACGTGAACGAGACCCGACACCTTCAACCTCTCGCCCAGTTCCAGCGAGGACCATTGACGTCCCCTCGCTCGACAAAGTCAGCTTCAACAGTTTGAGAACCGAAATATCTGCTTGCAATGAGCCAAATCCCCGCAGCGGCAGCGCTTTCTCATTCTGCGCACCAAGCGCCAGAGCTGTCCCTTGGTACAATGAACCTAGGGACAATGGATTGAAATACTGCCTTGGGCGTAAATCAACCCGGCGGGAGCGGAACAGCGCGGCGCATTCCCAGCAGCGGAAATACTTCGTCGGACGGACCAAATTCGGCGATGAGCTGAGGACTTGGCCAATGTTTGTTCGCATCACAACCGATTCCGCACTGCGTCCCAATTCCCTCCGTGACCTCGGCATGACCAGCGATTCAAATGCGCTCGTCAGTTTAAGCGAATTTTCGTACAGAAAAGGCACCGAGATTTACGGCGAGAAAGAGCCCGCCGAATATGTCTATCAGGTCAAGGCGGGCGCGGTGCGAAGCTACAAGCTGTTGTCGGATGGTCGCCGGCAGATCGGCGCATTCCACCTCATCGGCGACATCTTTGGGCTCGAGAACGGCGGGGAGCATCGATTCACGACGGAAGCGGTCGTCGACACCACGGTGCGCCTGATCAAGCGACAAAGTCTTGAAACGGTGGCCGAGAGCGATGCCATGGTAGCCAGAAACCTGCTCAGCATGACCACGAACAACCTCCAGCATGCGGAAGACCACATGCTGTTGCTCGGCCGCAAGACCTCGCTGGAGCGGGTCGCGGCGTTCCTGCTCGAAATGGACAAGCGGCTGACGGCGGCGGGCGTCATCGCGCTCCCGATGTCGCGACGCGATATTGCCGACTATCTCGGCCTGACGCTGGAGACCGTCTCGCGCGCTCTGTCGCGCCTGCACGAACTCGGCATCCTCGGCTTCATCGGCAACACCCAACGACAGATCGTCTTGCTCGACCGGAACCAGCTCGCCAGCCTCGATCTGCATCCTTGAACTGGCGAAACGTCGATCGCGGTTGACCAATGATCCGGGGCGCCGTTCGCCGCAGCCGCATTCATGGCGGGCGTGAAACTGGGCCAGGCGCTTCAGTCAGCCCAAGATGCTCGAGCGTCTTGCGCAACACCTCGAAAAGAATGGCGGCGGACCAGCCGAACAGCAGCACGCCATTCATGGCGGTGAACGGGCCGATCAGCCGCCATTCGCGTACCGGCGTGATGTCGCCATAACCGAGCGTGGTATAGTTGACGAAAGCAAAGTAGAGCAGGTCGGTATCGGCGGCGGCAGCCTGGACGATGCCGTAGGCCGCGGCCCACACCAGGACTTCCAGCATGTGCGCGACCTTCAACACCACGGCGGTTGCGATCATGACGCCCATCAGGTGCAATTTCGGCCGCTTAAAGTGACGCAGACCTGCGCTGCGCGCGATCCCGACGGCGACGACCGTCACGAGCGCATGAAGCCCGATATTGATCACGCTGACCAGCGTGCCGGCGAGAAACTGTAGCATCATGGCGACCCACCGCCCTCAATTCACCCCAGGACGTCCTACGTCCCCGCCAAACGATGCCAAAGGTCCGCTCGTCGACGTGCCGCCGCCGCGGTTTCCCCTCGCCACGGCGAAGGCCTGGAACTTCACGTGGCGAGCACGCGACACTCGCGCCGATCGGCCATGGCGGCGGTTGATCTAGGTCAATGCTGCTTCAACGCCGCCCGCGAGATCGCCAAGGCGCGCCAGCATGGCTGGATCGATGCAGAGCGACAGGCGATCCGGGCTCATATCGAACACGTGCGTTGACTGCCGTCTTGAAGCAGACCCGATGTCGGGTCTGCGCACTCGTTCAGGTTCTTGCCGATTGTTCGATCGGCCGGCTGAACCCGCTCCGCCTATCGCGTGACGCAAGCCGCGACGATCCTGCAGAAGTCGAAGGCGAAGCGGCTATAGAAGAGACTCACCCCCGGTTCTGACGCTGCCAGGCGATACGAGCTGCCGAGAGCGCGGACGAACTCGACCGTCCCCATCAGCTCCTGGTGCGTCAGCACCGAATGGATGCCCGCCAGCGGTAGCACCAGAGCCTCAATTCCGATGATGGTCATGACCTGTTGGCTCCCGCGCGCGGTAGCGGCGCAAGCTGCGCAAGATGGGCGCTCCTCCATTGATGAGGCGTATCGCCGGTGAAGCGCTTGAACACCGTGGTGAAGTGCGCCTGCGTCTGGAAGCCGACCGTCAGGGCGACGTCGACGAGAGATGCGTCGGCCTGCGCGAGCAGTTCCTGAGCGCGCGCAATGCGACGCTTCAGAAGGTATTCGTGAGGCCGAACGCCGACAGCTGCGCGGAACTGCGCGGCGAAATGCATCCTGCTGAGGCCGGCGACCGTCGCCAGCTCCTGCAGCGTGATCCTCACATTCAAATTCTCCTCGACATATTGCATGACACGCCTGAGACGCCATTTTTGCAGCGACCGTACGGTCCGGCTGGCATGATCCCCGCACTCACCGGCGACGGGATCGAGCGCGGCCCGCTCGTCACGCGCCTGGCGGCTGAACTTGCGGGTGAGGATCGCCAGCCGCAACGCATCCGCCAGGATGGCGGAATGAGCGTCATGCGTGGCTTCGGTCGCCGCGAGCGCGTCAGAGAGACGCCGCATGACGGGGTCCGTAAAATCCGCTGAGGTCTCTTCGCTCCCGTCCGATACACTCGCAAGACGCTTGGCGGAGACCCTGAAGCTGGGCACGCGATCGGCGGATCGCTCGATATCGCCCGCAGATGCCTCGACCGCCAGGGCCACGTCGAGATGAACGAGAGACAGCGTCGTTCCGTCGTCGTCGAACCACTCGACATGTCCCGACGGGCCGAGCCTACGACGATCGATTGCCGAGACGTCGATCGCGCGAACGACATGATCCTTGGCGGCTTGCTGGTGTGACATCTGCAGCGACATCGTCGAATCTCCTTGTCCCATTTCGATCCGGCAGGGCCGAACCGGCCTGTCCGAATGTCATGAGCGAAGAATAATTCGCCGGTCCACGCGCTCCATTCTACGCGGGGGTGCATCGATAGGTTCTCGGGTTGATCGAGTCATACCTAGGTATGATCGCAACACAGCCGTCCCGCGCGGCCTCGCCGCGACGCCGAATCGCCGCTGATGGGCGATCGGGTCCACCTGCGGTAAGTTGACGCGCTCGCCGAGCGCCACAGACCAGCAGGATCGCGAAGTGCCCTTGTTTTGCTTCAGTAACGGCCCCTGCCGGCATTCGCACCGGATTCGACGCACTGAGCGTCTTCCAAGAGAGCACGAAAATCACGCGGCAGGATGTTGTCGGCGCGATCAAATCGCGGCATCAACGCCGCTGGAATGAAGCGAACGACGACCAGCGACGATGACGATTGTTGACCAAGCCACGGGGCCATCCGTGAGCCGCATTGGCTTGCGGTTCTGGTCTGCTGCGCTCGCCGTCGCGGTTTTCCTGGTCGATGTCCTGACGCCGCTCGAAGGCGCCGTCGCGGTGCTCTACGTCGTCGCCATCTTGCTCGCGGCGAGGACGAACCGGCGCCACGACCTCTTGGTCGCTGCCGCCGGCTGTGCCGCCCTGACGATAGCGGCCTATCTGCTCTCGCACGGCCTGCAATCTATCGCCTCGCCCGCCCTCCGTGCCCTGGTGAGCCTCGCGGCCGTCGCCATCACCACAGTGCTTGCGCTCCAGAATCACACCGCAACCAACCGCCTGGCGGCGCAGGCGCGCCTGCTCAACCTGTCGCATGATATGATCTTCGTCAGGAATCGCGCAAACGTGATCACCTTCTGGAACAAGGCCGCGGAGCAGACCTACGGCTGGTCAGCCGACGAGGCCCTTGGAAAGATCGCCGACGAGCTTCTGCAAACCACATATCCCGACCGGCGAGACGTCATCGAGGCCGGCTTGATCGACACCGGCCGATGGGAAGGCCGGGTGCAGCAGCGGACCAAGGGTGGCGCTGCGATCACCGTCGATACCCGATGGGCCTTGCAGCACAACCATCTTCGCAAGCCGGTCGCGGTGCTTGAAACGCATACCGACGTGACCGAACGCATGATGGCGCACGGCGCGCTGGTCGAAAGCGAGCGACGTTACCGCCGGATGTTCGACGCCAGCCGGATCGGCGTCGCCGAAGAGGACTGGAGCGACCTCCGAAAAGCGCTGACGGCGCTGAACCTCGACGGGGCCGGCTTGCGCGACCATCTTTCGCGACATCCCGATTTCTTCTGGCAGGTCAGGCCGCTCGCCAAGATCACGAACGTCAACCCCGCCCTGCAGAAGATGGTCGGAGCCAGCAGCTCTTCCGTCTTCATTGCGAATATCGACAAGCTCCTGGACCGGAGCGACCGGAAGTTCGTCGGCGCATTGGTGGCGTTCGCGGAAGGCGAGCCATTCTACGAAGGCGAGACCGAACTCATCAGGCTGGATGGACGCAAGATTCCGGTACTGTTCACAATTTCCTTCCCGGCGGGGCCCGACGGAGATCGCAACGTACTCGCCTTCGTCGTCGACATCACCGAGCGCAGGCAGGCTCAGGATGCACTGCTCGCGGCACAGGCGGACCTCGCCCACGCGGCGCGCGTCGCCACCCTCGGGGAGATCAGCGCCTCTATTGCCCACGAGGTGAATCAGCCATTGGCAGCGATCGTCACCAGTGGCGAGGCTGGCTTGCGATGGCTGCGGCGCGAGGTGCCCGATCTGAGGGAGGTTGCAACGACCATCAATCACGTCGTCGCCCAGGGCCGCCGAGCCGGCGAGGTCGTTGCCCGGATTCGAACCTTCCTGAAGAAGGCACCGCCCCAGCAGGACATGCTGCAGATCGGCGACATCATCGAGGAGGCAACCTCACTTGTCGCGCGCGAGCTCGCCAAGGACGACGTTGCCCTCACCGTCGAGATCGAGGCCGGCTTACCGCCGATTCGCGGCGACCGGATCCAGCTTCAGCAGGTTCTCGTCAATCTGCTGATCAACGCCGGCCAGGCCATGTCGGGCCAAAGCGGTTCCCGCGTCGTCACGTTGCGCGCCAGCATTGCCCAGGCCGAAAACCTCGCCGTTACGGTGCAGGACAGTGGTCCCGGTATCCGCCCTGACGACCTGCCGCGCCTGTTCGACCCGTTCTTCACGACGAAAAACGGAGGAATGGGCATGGGACTTGCGATCTCCCGAACGACGGTGGAAGCTCACGGCGGCCAATTGTCGGCAGAGAGCATCCCCGGCTCGGGGGCGACGTTCCGCCTGACACTGCCATTCAGCCAACAACACGCCCTGCCATGACACGACCAAACCAAGCGTCTCCACCGGCCCAACCCTCCAGCTCGGTCGTCATGATCGTCGATGACGACGCAGGCATTCGGGCCTCGCTCGACAGCCTGTTCCGATCCGTTGGTCTGGAGACGCGCCTGTTCGGCTCGCCGGCCGAGTTGCTCGGCGGCACGCTGCCCGAGGGCCCGGGCTGCATCGTGCTGGACGTGAGGCTTCCGGGCGTTAGCGGGCTCGATCTCCAGGGCCAACTGACCCGGCAGGGCATCAGATATCCCATCATCTTCATGACCGGCCACGGCGACATTCCGATGTCGGTGCGCGCCATGAAGGCGGGCGCGGTCGATTTCCTCGCCAAGCCATTTCGCGACCAGGACATGCTCGATGCCGTGACGGCGGCGCTCGAGCGCGATGCGCTGCGCCGGGCCGAGGCGGCGACGAAGGAGGATATCCGCGCCCAGTATGAGACCCTGACGGCGCGCGAGCGCGAGGTGATGGGCCATGTCACGGCCGGGCTGATGAACAAGCAAGTCGCCGGCCTGATCGGCCTCAGCGAGATCACGGTCAAGATCCATCGCGGGAACGTCATGCGGAAGATGGGGGCCCGATCGCTGGCCGAGCTGGTTCGCCAGGCCGAGGCACTCGGGGTTTCCCAGACCCGCAGGACCACGGACCAAACCTGAGTATAATTTCGGTGGGACCGCCCAGCGGGGCATAAGGTGCCATCGGCCGCGCAATGGGAGATATCCTCCCTGCGGAACATTGCGGCCAGGATGTGTGCCAATGGCCAAGACCCCGGTGATTGCAATCGTGGACGACGACGAAGGCGTTCGCACGTCGCTCGCAAGCCTGGTGCGCTCGCTCGGCTACGAGGCTCACGCCTATGCGTCCGGCGCCGAATTCCTGCGCCAATCGCCGGGAAACGATCCGACATGCATGATCGCGGACATTCAGATGCCTGTTATCACAGGCGATGAGTTGCAAGCGCAGCTGGTTGCCTCAGGTCGTCGTTTTCCCATCATCTTCATGACCGCATTTCCGAGCGAGTTGGTGCGCCAGCGCGTGATGGCGGCAGGCGCACATTGCTTTCTTGGAAAACCCTCGAGCGGCGACGAGATCATCCGCTGCCTCGAAGAGGCGCTGGCAGGCCAAGCGCAGCAATAGTCCATTTTCCACGCGAACGAGTAACGGCCATCTTCGAATGGCCGGCGTGCATTCCGGCAACCATGTTGGTGGACCGGAAATACCGGTAACCGGCGCAAATCCCATACTTGCGGACAAATCACGACATTGGCAGCGGCGCCCGCCCTGCCGAGGGATGTTGCGCGATGCAAGTGAACTCCATTAGCGCCGCCGTCGGGGCGCGTCCGTTGGCATTCGCCGGATTCCCGGTGAGCTCCTGGGCGTTCGCGCTGCGCGTATGGCTGGCAATGCTCCTTGCGCTTTATGCCGGCTTCTGGCTCGAACTCGAGTCCCCCTCGTCGGCGGCCCTCACCGTCGCGGTCCTGACGCTGCCCACGCGCGGTCAAGGCCTGGAAAAGGCCGGATACCGGCTGCTCGCAACGGCCATCGGAGTGGCGGCGTCGATCGCGATCACCGGCCTGTTCTCGCAGACGGGCGCTCTCCTGCTCGCGGTGCTGGGCATCTGGGTCGGGCTCTGTGTCTATGTGGCGGGCATGCTGGACGGCAATCGCGCCTATGCAGCGGCGCTCGGCTGCATCACCGTCGCGTTGATTGCCATCGAGCAGATCGATAGCCCGCTCCAGGTATTCCCGACCGGCATCGCACGTGGCGCCGCCATCGGCATCGGCGTCCTTGCGGTGGCACTGGTCAACGAGCTACTGGCCGCACCGGACTATCATCCGGTTCTGGCAAGCCGGCTCGAGGCGCTGCATCGCCGCGTCACGGAATTCGCTCGGGGCGCCATCCGCGGCGATGTTTCGTCCACGCCGGCGGCGGCGGACCTCTTGCATGATATCGCGGCCCTGCGTCCGGAGATCGCGAGCCTCAGCACGGAATCAAGCATCGGCACGGCAAGAACCGCGGCCGCGCGTTCGGCGATGGTGGACCTCGTGGACGAGCTGGCTCTTGCCCGCGCCTTCGCGGCGTTGCCTGCCGCAGTCGCGACGGCACAGGATGATCCAGGCTGCGGCCAATCCAGCTTGATCGCAATTTGCCGGGCCCAGCTGCGGAGCGAGATCATCCGCAGGAATAGCGACGTGCGCGGCAATCTCGGGGCGCTGCGGGCCGGGACGCAGCCTCTCCGGCAATGGCGAGCACCCCTGTACCGATCGCGTCGCATCGCGGCCGAAGGCGCCTTCAGGGCCGCAATCCACTTCACGCTCATTGCGATCGTTTTCGACTTGGCGGGTTGGCCGAGCACGGAGCTCTGCCTTACGCTTGCCGCAGCAATCATCGCATTGAGCTCGACGACTCCGGATCCACGGGGCTTCACGAGGCTTGCGGTCTTTGCCATGCCCATCGCGTGTCTGCTGGGCGGCATCCTGAAATACCTCGTCTTCAACGGCGTATCCGAATTTCAACTGCTGGCAATCGGCCTCGCACCCGTCGTGATCGGCATGGCGCTCCTGATCACGCTGCCAAGCCGCACGCTGTCCTCGCTCGGCCGGCTCATCCTGGTCTTCATGCTGGCCGTTCTCGCGCCGAGCAATCCTCAGAGCTACGATCCAGAGGTGTTTCTGGTGACGTGCCTGTTTTGCCAGCTGGCCGCGCTGCTGGCCTTTGCGGCACAGCTTCTGTTGCCTTCCTTGTCGAGCGAGCGACGGATCCAGCTGCTGCTGGCCGCGGCGCGCCGCGAGCTGAGGCGGCTGGACTTTGGGCAAGCCCGGCATCCGGCACCCGAGGAAGCTGCATTTCGCGATGCCACGCAGATCGAGCAGATCATGTCGGCCGGCGGCAGCTCCGTCGCCGGTCAGCAGGTGGTCGCGGAGGCCATGCACTGCTTCGACCAGGCAGCGGCGCTGCGACGGTGTCATACCGAATTGGAGCGGCTGGCGGCGGGGCCACTTTCCGAGGCGGCGGGCGCCGCTCGAGCTGCCCTCACCTCGCGAAACGGACATACAATCCTCGCCGCCGCTGAGGCGCTGCAACGGGCCGCACCGCAAGGTCATGTGTCGTGCGATCCGATCCTGGCCGCGCTCGTCCGGGCAAGCACCGCATTCGGGTGCCAGCAGCCTCTCACCGGCTCCAGCCAGGAGAGGCGGCCATGACGAACACCTATCGGGAGCTCGTCATCGGCGGCGTGCTCATCGCCCCCATCGTCTCCTATGCGGCAACGGCGCTGGTCGCGTTCCTGTTGCTTCGCCCGGTGTTGCGGTTGGTTGGGTTTACCAGATTTTTCAGCAACCCGTCGCTGGCCGAGCTCTGTCTCTACGTGACGATGTTCGGCCTGTTTGCGCTATTCTTCTAGGGAGAAACGTCATGGGTGTTGCCCAGGCCCGAGATGCCGCCCCGCGGCGCCACGATGACGCGACGGTTGAAACACCTTCGGGTGCCGACACGATCGATCGTTCCGATCTCGACGAGCTCGTGGCACGCGACACCAGCGATCGCGGCACGGAAGGCGACTGGCAGCCCGTGCCATCGACGAGGTCGCGGCGGCGGGCCATCGGGCATTTCTTGGCCAGTGCCGGCAGGCATCTTGCGACTGTCGCCATTGCGCTGATCGCCATCCTGATTTCGGCAGCGACCTGGCAGCATTACGTGACCGCGCCCTGGACGCGGAATGGCAGCGTCCGCGTCCAGGTCGCCAACGTCGCGCCGCAGGTCGCGGGCAAGATCGTGGAGCTGCGGGTGGCCGACAATCAATTCGTCCATAAGGGCGACGTTCTCTACGTCATCGACCCCTTCGATTTCGAGGTCGCCGTCCACGTCGGGAAGGCGCTAGTCGACCAGCGTGCGGCGGATCTGGAGGTGAAGCGGGCCGAGTTCGACCGGCGCCAGCATCTCACCGACCTCGCCACCACGCCCGAGGAGCAGCAGATCTTTGCGGGCAATGCGATGCAGGCGAAGGCCGCCTATGAGGCGGCGGCGCACCAGCTTGCGCAGGCGGAGCTGAACCTGAAGCGGACCAATGTGGTCAGTCCCGTCGATGGCTACGTCACTAACCTCCTGCTGCGCGTCGGCGACTATGCCGTCACCGGCGTCAGCAACGTTTCCGTCATCGACGCCAGCAGTTTCTGGATCGACGGCTATTTCGAAGAGACCAAGATGGCGCGCATCTGCGTCGGTGATCGCGCGGAGGCGCAACTGATCGGCTACGCCAAGCCGATATTGGGACACGTAAAGACCGTGACGCGCGGCATCAGCGCGTCCAACGCCACAGCGGGGACGCAAGGCCTGCCCAACGTCGATCCCATTTACACCTGGGTGCGGCTTGCGCAGCGCGTACCGGTTCGCGTCGCCATCGACACGGTGCCGCCGGACGTGCCGCTCGTCTCCGGCATGACGGCGACCGTGACGATCCGCCAGCCCGACGCGGAGCGCCGAAGCTGGTTTGATCAGGCCCGCGCGAGCCTCGTGGATCCCCTCGCCGACTGGTTTGGCGAAGGCCGCCCTCCCCGTCAGCACTGCCTCCAGGCAGCTTCCGAACAACGTCCCGAAATAGAAGCGCTTCCTATCGCGCGGGAGCCCGCAATTCCTCCCGCGGAGACGATCGCGCCGGGCCTCACCCCGGGCATCGACGCCTCGCCGCGTCCTCGCTGAGCCTGGCAAGGCGCCGAGGCGGATCCCAGAGCGTAACATCGGGGCTCACAGACAAGTCCTTGATGCCCTTGGTCCAATTGGATTTTTTGCGACATCCGGTCGCACTCTGTGCATTTGCAAAATCTAACACCGCTTAAGCATCCCTAACGAGCTTTGCGGCGAGTTCAGACTTATCGTTTGAGCATCGACTTGTTGCATTCGGCAGTTCAGCGGCCGTCACGACGGCAGTGGAACCCAAGAGACGGGACGAACGATGCTCACCGATATGCCCGCGGCCGGCACCCGGTCGACGTATCAACCCAGCCCCCGCGAACCCGACTCCCCGCGAGGGGCGCGCGTATTTCTCCAGGAACGGAAATGGCGCAGGCCCGAACAACGCCTCGCCACCGAGGACATCACGATCTCGCGCTGGACCTGTGCTCCGACCGCGGTGAAACACGAAGACGCGACAACGCCTCCGGACCGCTATTTCTTCTCCATCGCCTTGAAGACAACCCGTCTCAAGCTGAGCAGAGGCAATCAGATCGTCTTCGACGGCATCATGCCGGCGGGCACCCTCTATGTCGGTGCGCCGGCGAAGCAGATCAGCGCGCAATTCTATGCACCGTGCGATTTTCTGCACTTCCACGTGTCCGCCAGCTACTTTCTGTCGCCGCTGCCCGGAACGGATCCCGTCGCGCATGAAAGCCTGAACGATCTGGTTCTGCTGCGTGACCCCTTCGCCGAGCAGCTCGCAAAGGCGCTGATCGAGCATGGCCATTCGGCCGACCAGGAATTCGCGCACTGCATCGGCCAAACGCTGGCGATGCATGTTGCCCGGCGCGAGTTGCCGCGCACCAAGGTCAACGCCTTGCCGAAATGGCGGCTCCGTCGGGTCGAAGAGTATGTCAGAACGCGCTTCGACCGCAGCATCAGCCTGTCCGACCTCGCCAAGGTCGCGGGACTATCTCGCATGCATTTTGCGGCGCAGTTTCGCGCTGCGACCGGGTACCGGCCACGCGAGTATTTGCTGCATCAGCGCATCGAGCATGCGAAATCGCTGTTGTCGAATTCGGAGACGTCTTTGGCCGAGGTGGCACTGGCCGTCGGTTTCTGCACGCAAGCGCACTTCTCGACCGTCTTCAAGCGCATCACGGGCGACACCCCGGCACGCTGGCGATGCGTTAGCCGGAATACGCTGGCCTCGTCCAGGCCTGCCGACAGCGATCCGGCCTCGCCCCGCAAGTCCGTGTCTCCCGCCCTGCCGGCCGCCCCTTCGTGAATCATGCGAAATGAGAAACAGGCTGGGTTCAGGAAATACTTTGCCCGCGCGATCGGTGATGCTGCGGATGTTGCGTGACTTAAGACCCCAAGTCACGGCTCGAGCCTCTCCTCCCAGGCATACGAGCATTAGGGCCGTCCTTCCCCCAAAAGGACGGCCCCTTTTTTTGAAGCATCACGCGCGATCGAAACGCCATCCATGCGAGACCGGACGCGATCCTTAGGCGGCCAGTTGCCGCGCTAGCCAGGCGCGCACGCCCTGAAGGCTCCTGAAATCATCCAGCGAACGTGCCGGAAGATCGGGCCGAACGTCCGCAATCATCCTGCTCAGCGCAGATCCGGGCCCGAGTTCGAGAAACACTGTAGCACCCGCCTCGACACAGGCTTGCAGGCAACTTGCCCACTGCACGGTTTGCGATATCTGCGCAGCGAGCTTGTCGAGACCTGTCCCGGCGGACATCACCGAAGCTCCATCGATGCCGCTCAGCACACGCGCACCGGCAGCCGGCGGGAACGCAACCGACGCCGCCCGCAGGACTTGGCGAAAGGCAACCGACGCTTTTGCGAGCCTTTCAGTGTGTGAAGCAACCTGAACCGGCAAACCGACGATTCTGCTGGCGTTCATCGCCTCCGCGTCTGCGGCAACCTTGTTCAGCGCCTCCCGGTTGCCGCCGATCACAAAGGCATCGCCCGGATTGACGATGGCGACCGCCGCCCCGTGGTGCGCGCAAATCCGGTCGACGTCCTCGCGTGAAAGTCCGCGAACGAATATCAACCCGTCACCGGCCCGCGTTGCAGCATCCATGGCTTCCGCCCGGCGTACCACGAGGTCGAGCGTGGCCGCCGGTTCGAACAGGCCGCCCACGCCCCAGGCCGCGACTTCACCGACGCTATAGCCGGCGACGATGGCGCCATGCGGAATGGCGTCTGCGAGCGCGGCTGCCGCAGCCAGCGCCTGGACGGTGCATAGAACCTGGCCGGCGCGGTTGCTATGCAGGGTCTCGTCGGGTTCTCGGCGCACGAAATCACGCGGATCTCTGCCGCCCAGCAATGTCGCCGCGTACGTAAACAGTTTTTCGGCTTCCGGCGCATCGCCCGTAAGGGCGAACATCTTCCGATGTTGCCTGCCTTGCCCCGAGCACAGGATCGCAAGCGTCATTGTCGCTGCCTTAGTTCGGAAACAGCATTGCGATCGCAACCGCCAGGGTCACGACGCTGAATCCGGTGCTCGCGATGACCATGGAGCCCACCGTTGCCGAATCCAGCCGGTAGTTCACGGCGAACAGGATGCCGAAGAAGCCCGAGGGTACCGCGGCAAGCAGAACCGCCGTCTTCGCGGTATCGGGAGCGATCGGAACCACGTGAATGACTGTCACGGCGAGCAGCGGCCGGACGATGTTCGAGGCAATCGTTGCGACGACGATCCTCCAATCCAGCCGGAAGGACTGCGCCGACAGGATGGCTCCAGTGAGAAAGAGGGCTACACCAGCGGCCGCATTCCCGATCAGCGCGAGGCACGCATGGGCAAGCGCATCCAGATTCAAATCCGACAACGACAGCAGGATACCGAGCGCGGGCGCCAGCACGACCGGCTTTGTCACCGCGCGCCAAACCGCCATGACGACTTGTCGTCCGGACATTTCGGCACCGCGTGCCTTGACCGCCTCCATTTCAGCCACGATCAGGGTCAGCGGACTGATCAGGATCGAACCGGTCGCCAATGCGACGGCAACCGGGACGGTGCCAGCAGGCCCCACGACCGATGCCACGATTGGAAGGCCGACTCCGGCCAGATTCGGAAAGCCGATCGTCAGCGCCTGGAGCGACGCGTCGGACCGCGAGACCGAGGAGAATCTGCGCGCGGCAAAGTACCAGGCGACATAGAGCAGCAGCATCGTCACGCCGAGCGCCACGCAGAGCGGAACCTGGTCGATCATCTCGTGGCGCGACGCCGAAGCTGTCGCCGCGAACAGCGAGGCCGGCAGCGCGAAATCCATCACCAGCGCATTGAGAGCGTCGACGTGAAGATTGTCGACGATATGAAACCTGCCGGCAGCGTATCCCAACAACAGGACGAAGAAGACGGGCACCAGGGCCATCAGGATTGCGTTGGACATCATCGGCCCGTTCGCTCATGGGCGTCGACGAAAAGCGTCATGGCAAGAAGGTCGGCTGATCCGCCCGGGCTGAGACGACGGGCGACGAAGTCTTCATGGATCGATCGCGCCCGCGCACGCCAGCCGTCCGCGCGCACGCCGCCGACATCGATGAATCGACGCGCGGCGCGATGCGCGAAACGAAGGCCCTCAAGTCCGCCCCGATGCAGCAGATTGGTGTCCTCGACGGATGCGATCAACGCGAAGCACGCTTCGACCCGAGCGGATTCCACATCGTCTGGCGCAGCGCGCCTCCGCAAGGCTGGCAGGCCGATACGGTAGACGCTGGGGAAGCCCTGCGCAGCCTCGATACGGGCGCCGCCAGCGTGAAAGCGGCGGCGGACGGCACTGCCATGGCTGTGCAGCAGCACCGGACCGTCGAGGATGCTGCGGCCCCAGAGGCGCGCAACGACATGGCCGAGCGGCAATGCCGGATCGACCAGCCCGCCGGCCTTCGCACCGGCCGCCGCGCACAACAGGCCGAGACCGAAGATCGCGCCGCGATGCGTGTTGACGCCGGAGGTCGCCGCGAGCATCGCCCGCTCGGCTTCAAGGCCGATGATCCGCAGCCGTCCCATGCCGCAACCAAGCGCGCCCGCATCGGCGAGGCGTTGAAAATGAGGCCTGATGGCCGCAGCGCTGCGGCGAAACGTGTCCACATCCATGTCGTCGTGACTGCCATTGTCGACATGGCTCACGAGACCCGGCTTCGGCCAGGTTTCCAGCTCCAGGACAAGGCAGTCGGCGGCGACGTCGCCGATTGCAGAGGCATCGGACGCAATTCCCGTCCAGCGTGGAGCGCGCGGTTCAGCGCTCCGCAAGGCCGCGGTGATCATGATCGCGTCACTCCCGAAATGAAGTCGCCCCTGTCGCGCAAAGTGACGCCCTCGATGCTCTTGACCAGAATCTCGCTCGCGCCCGCCTGGAACTCGCGCCAGTTCACCGCGGCACCCTCGGCGCGCATCAGCTCGCCATCGAGCCGCATTGGCGCTTGGCTCTCGATCGCAGCCAGATCGGCGACAAGACGATCCAGATCCGTTTCGGGGCTGGTCTCGAGCAGGAGGTCGAGATCCGAGCCCGCGGTGACGTAGTCGAGCCCGGTCAGCGTCTCCCATGCCAGGCTACCGAATACGCGCGCGTGCGCCGAATGGCGAAGCGCGAGCTCGTCGAGGTGGTCGAGGGTCATCCGCCAGTGCGGTGGTGCGGACGCACGCGCTTTCTTCAGCGAAGGCGGCCGCGCAACCGCGACGATGTCGTCGAGGCCGGCGAGAAAAGCGAGCCGTTTCTTTCCAGCAGAGGGCGGCAACGGGAGCCCCAGCGCGAGGCCGGCTGTCTCGCACGGCAGGGCGCGCCGCCTGATCGTCGGCCATCCCAGCTCCGCCCAGTGCGCAACAAGAGGATCGCACCCAAGATCGCCATGCAGATCGAGCATCGTGCGCCAGCCATCCGGGCTGACGAAGACGAGATCGTGACGGCCGGCCGGCCGTTCACCGGGTTTGCAGGGCGAGGTCACGAACGCGCTCCGCGATATCGGCGGCCTTCACCCGGCCACCACGCTCCTTGCCGAGCGCATCCCGCTTATCCTGGACGGCCGGCATGTCGGCCAGCAGTGCCTCCATCTGGCCAGCAAGCGAGACCGCACTGCTCCATGTCATGTGAACCGCGCCCATTCGGGCGAGATTGGACAGACCCGGGGCAAACACCGGCGTCGATTTCGCCTTCTCCTCCAGCGCCTCCATCGACAGCTTGGTGACCTTCGCCATCGACGGCAGGTCCATCACGGCGGGGTCGGCGCCGGGCAATCCGACCAGCACACGGGTTGCAAGGCCCGTGGCAAGCAGAGCGCCCGCAGCCGAGTGACCATAGAGCAGGCCAATGGTAGCGCGGCCATTCATGTCCGCATGGATCAGCACCTTGGCGAGATGCGCCAGGAATTCGTTCAGCCCGAGCAGCTCGTCTCGCTTGCTCATGCGTTGGCTGTCACTGTCGACGAGAACCAGGATGGGCCCAGTATCCCGGCCGAGGGACTCCAGCACATATCCGGAGAGTCGGATGGCCTCGTCGACACCGAGCGCCGTTCGATCCGCGATACCGACGACGAGCATCCCGGTGCCGGAGCGCAGCACGGCCGAGCCGAGAACGACGCCTTCGTCGTTTCTGACGTCATGGCCGTCCGGGAAAAGCGATGCGAGAACATCATCGAGCGTCACGGCTGGTCCTCCCGATCCTGTTGGCGAGTGCGATGAACAGGTCAGCCGACAGCTCCGGGACCCTCTCCGCGTGTGCGATGCCTTCCGCCGTCCAGATGTCGACGGCGTCCTCGCAGCCGCCGAAGCTGCGCAACCTGTCGGCCAGCCGCGCCTGCTCCGCTCTCAGCCCGTCGAGGCCGAAAGGCCCGACGAGGCTGAGCAGCTCGAGCGCAGCCTCGCGGAAATCCTGGACGGTGTCGTCGGCAAAGACGTCGGCGGCGCCGAGCAGCCGGCGATGCTTGCCTCCCATTGTCCGCCACACCAAAGCGCGATCGCGGGAGTCGAACTCCTCGACGCCGCGATTGGTCTCGATGACCTCCGGGCCCGAGACCGCGATACGCCCGGGCTCCGAGACGGCGAGCGCGGAACAGCAGCCCGCGATCAGGCCGCCCCCGCCATAGCATCCGGAGCGCCCTCCGATCAGACCGATGACCTTCGCACCCGCGATGCGCGCCTCCATCACCGCCCGCATGATCTCGGCGATGGCGAGTTCGCCGGCATTGGCCTCCTGCAACCGGACACCGCCGGTGTCGAACAGGATCAGCACCGGGATCGATCCGATCTCGCGCGCGGCGCGGAGCAGCCCCGTCAGCTTGGCGCCGTGCACCTCGCCGAAGGCGCCACCCATGAAGCGTCCTTCCTGCGCGGCAACGAACACGGGCGAGCCGTCGAGGCGGCCGTGACCAACGACGATGCCGTCGTCGAACTGCTCGGGCAGGTCGAATATCCTCAAATGCGGACTGACCTCACGCTGCTCCGGTCCGATGAATTCGACGAAGCTGCCGGCATCGAGCAGCAACTCCAGCCGCGTGCGGGCCGACGCCTCGTTGAAGCTGGTGCTACGGGCCCGTTCGGCCGGGATGATGTCCTTCAGAGGCGCAATCATTGGCCATTCCCCTCGATCAACCGGACCGCCTGCGCCAGGCGAAGCGAAACCGTGTCAGGACGCGCGCCACCATCATTGATGGAGAACTTCAATCCACCGGGCGAATAGCGCTCGACGAAATCGTCGATCACAGCGCTCCAGACCTCGCCGAAGCCGACCGCCGCGGTTTTGATCTCCAGGGCGCAATCCGCGTCCGGCAGGCTGCGCTCCACCAGCACTTCCAGATTGCCCGAAGCGACCACGCCGACGATCGCGCTCTGCCTGGTGCCGCCGGCACGCGCGCGTGCCCGGTGTTGAAAATTGAGATCTTCCATGACCGTCCTCACCAGTTCCTGAATTTCGACGGCGGCGAATAGAGCCCACCCGACCAACGCACGAGATCCTTGATCGAGCGCGCCGCCAGCAGGCTGCGATCGGCATCCAGTGGATTGATGCCGAGATCCTCGGGACGGCGGATCACGCCACGTTCGCGCAGGCGCGCGACCATGTTGCGATCGCGCCGGCGACCGACATCGGTGTAGCCCGCGACGCCGCGAATGGCCTGCTCGCGCTCCTGCGGGGTGCGGCACAACAACAGGTTCGCCACGCCTTCCTCGGTCACGATGTGCGTGACGTCGTCGCCATAGATCATGACCGGCGCGAGCTCGAGCTTCAGCTTTTCCGCAAGCTCGATCGCCTCGAGCTTCTCGACGAACAACGGCACGTTCTTGTCACCGAATGTCTCGCCGATCTGCACCACCAGCTTGCGGCCGCGGCGCAGCGGGGCCGGACTGTCGGGATCGGCCTCCGCTCCAGCCTTCAGCCAGGGCTCGCTCGGGTGACGCCGCCCGCGCGCGTCCGCTCCCATGTTCGGAGCCCCGCCGAAGCCGGCGATACGCGAAGTGGTGACGGTCGACGAATTTCCTTGCAGATCGATCTGCAGCGTCGAGCCGATGAACATGTCGCAGGCATAGAGTCCTGCCGTCTGGCAAAAGGCCCGGTTCGAGCGCAGCGAGCCGTCGGGACCGGTGAAGTAGACGTCGGATCTGGCACGGATGTATTCATCCATGCCGACCTCCGAGCCGAAGGAATGGATCTGCCGGACCCAACCGGACTCGATCGCCGGAATGAGCGCGGGATGTGGGTTCAGGGCGAAATGGGTTGCGATCAAGCCTTTCAGCCCAAGCCGCTCGCCGAAGGTCGGCAGCAGGAGTTCGATTGCAGCCGTACTGAAGCCGATACCGTGATTGAGCCGCTGCACGCCATAGGGCGCATAGATGCCCTTGATTGCCAGCATCGCGGTCAGGATCTGTCCCTCGGTGATCGCAGCCGGATCGCGCGTGAACAAGGGCTCGACAAAGAACGGCTTATCGGACTCGACGATAAAATGGACGCGGTCGGCCGGGATATCGACACGCGGAACTTTCTCGACGATCTCGTTGACCTGGGCGATCACGACACCGTCCTTGAATGCCGTCGCCTCCACCACGGTCGGCGTGTCCTCGGTATTCGGACCGGTGTACAGATTTCCCTCGCGGTCGGCACTGACGGCGGCGATCAGCGCGACGTGCGGCGTTAAATCGATGAAGTAGCGGGCGAACAGTTCGAGATAGGTATGGACCGCCCCCAGCTCGATCTTGCCGCCGAACAACATGCGCGCGATACGCGCCGACTGCGGCCCGGAATAGGCATAGTCGAGCCGCTTCGCGACCCCGCGGTCGAACAGGTCCAGATGTTCGGGAAGGACAACACCCGACTGCACCATGTGCAGATCCTTGACCCTGGAGAGATCAACGGCGAGCAGCGCGCGACTGAGCAGATCGGCCTGCTTCTGGTTGTCGCCTTCCAGGCACACCCGGTCACCAGGCCTGATCACGGCCTCCAGCAGACGTGTGGCGTCTTTCGCCTCGACGATCTTCCCGTGTGCAAGTCCTGCACCGGCCGCAATGCGGGCATCGCGCGCGGCCCGGCCCGTTTGCCAGCTCGTCATGACTTTCGCTCCTTGGCGGCGTTGGATCCGCTCGGTCCGGACGCAGCCACGACGGGGGCCGTCTTCTCAACCACGCTCATGGGATTCTCCGCGGTGGGTCGGTCAGGTCGGCGGGAGTGCTGTCTCTCCCGCCGCCCTTCCTTCTGCCGGCCGTGCGTCAGGACCGGCAAGAAAACGTCGTCAGCGCGTAGCCGGCTGCTGGAGGCTGCGTGCGGCGCGGGTGATGACGGCCGCCACTTCCTTCGGATGCGACTCGTAGACCGAATGGCTGGCACCGGGGATCACGGTGATCTGGCTCTTGGCGCGCTCGTAGTACCAGCGCTCGAGATCCGGATTGATGATCTGGTCGCCACCCGCCACGACGCCCCAGCTCGGCTTGGTCTTCCACGCGGCCGCCGTCAGCGGTGTGCTGAACACCTGCGTCGCCGCCAGGACCTGGGAGCGCGCCACGAACTCGGCTCGCTCGCGCGGCAGGTCGGGCGCGAATAATTTCGGGAACTGCACGGGATCGAGATAGGTGAACTTGTCGGGGGTGACCTTGATGACGCCCTCGGTCTTTCCGAGCACGCTCGGCGTCTTCTTGCCCAGCGCGGATTCATCTTCGCCGACGTCAGGCGCGTGCGCGGCGACATAGACGAGACCGACGACATTGGGATGGACTCCGGCTTCGGTGATGATCGAGCCGCCGTAGCTGTGGCCGACGAGGAGCGTTGGGCCATCCTGAAGATCGAGTACCCGCTTGGCCGCCGTGACGTCATCTGCGAACGAGGTCTCGGGCTCCTGCACCATTGTGACGCGGAAGCCTTCCTTGGTCAGGATCTCGTAAACAGGCTTCCAGCCGGACGCATCCACCCAGGCGCCGTGCACTAGAACGATGTTCTTCGGTGGTTCGGCGCGTGCCGGGACGACGGTCGAGAATAGCGAAAGGGCGGCTGCGAAGGCGAGGCAGGCGTTGAGAGGTTTCATGTCAGGATCACTCCGGGTTGGAATGAGGCGACACTAGTTTCGACGCTTGCCTGCGTATTTCGTCAAACAACGTGCCCTTGCCACTTCGCACGCCAGGACGCGCCCCTAACCGAGAACGCCCCTCGCGCGCCCCTCGAGCGCGACCTAAGTGAGCCACGCATTTGGAGCGGAGACACACCATGCGTGCAGATATTCATGATATCGGGAAGACCAGAATTGCCATCGTGACCGGCGGCAGCCGGGGATTGGGCCGCAGCACCGCCCTGGGCCTCGCCCGTCGCGGCATCGATGTGATCATCACCTATCAGACGAACCGCCTAGAGGCAGGCAAGGTCGTCGACGAGATCGTCCGTGCCGGTCGTCGGGCAATTGCCCTTCAGCTGGACGTCGGCCGAGCGGCTTCGTTCGGCGACTTCGCACGAGAGATCCAACAGGCGCTCGAACAGTTCGGAACCGACCGGGTCGACTATCTGATCAACAATGCCGGCGCCTCACATCACGGCACTTTCGACGGAACCAGCGAAGACGAGCTGGATGCACTCTACAGCGTCCACTTCAAGGGTGCCTTCCTGTTGACCCAGAAACTGCTGCCGCTCATGATGGCGGACGGATCGTCAACGTCTCGACGGGTCTCACGCGCATCGTGATACCAGGCAGCGCCGCCTACGCGTCCATGAAGGGCGCGGTCGAGGTGCTGACGCGCTATATGGCGAAAGAGCTGGGACCACGCCGCATCGCCGTCAATGTCGTGGCTCCCGGCGCGATCACCACCGACTTCAGCGGCGGCATGGTTCGCGACAATCCTGACATCAACAAGCGCGTGGCCGACATGACGGCGCTGGGGCGCGCCGGCGTGCCCGACGACATCGGTCCGATGATTGCTTCGCTGCTGTCCGAGGACAACCGCTGGGTCAATGCCCAGCGCATCGAGGTTTCCGGCGGCATGTCGATCTAGGCACCGTCCGATACCGAGACCGCTTCGCGCCGTGCGTAGGCCAGGCGGACGACGTTCATACGCGAAAGACGGCTGGTATCAATTCTGTCACTCAAGAGCCTCCCACTTTCGATCGGCGATCGCATAAAGGACCGGCATATGACGACATCAACCTCACTCATCCGGATCGGAATAGTCCTCTCCGTCCTGCTTCATGCGGCATCCCCGGCTCATGCGGCATCCTGCGAACGTTCGATCGCGCGGGTGCAGGCCCAGCTGGATGCAACCATCGAGAAGAACGCCGGCGCCGACGGCTGGGCCCCCGAAAGCCTCAGTGCGCTGCGTGGCCATCAACCGACGCCCCGATCTCTGGCGCAGGCCGAAGGATCCAGCGGCGTGCACCTTCAGGTCGCGCTCGATGCACTCGATCGCGCGCGTGCCGCGGATCGCTCCGGCTACATCACCACGTGCCGCCGGCAGCTTTTTCGGGCAAAGCTGATCCTGCAGAAACAGGCCCAGTGATCCCGACAGGTATGGGTCTGGATCGTGCGGCCAGACAGCGGGACGTGCATTCAGGGAATACCGGTGCATCCGCCGCTCACTATCCTCCGGTGCAGATGAAAGTATCCGGAGCTAATCATGCGAGAACAGCTCTCGTCGGGCGGCGGTCACACAACCCGCACCAGATCGCGTCGTTTCCGATCGGTGTGTCCGAGCGCGGTGTTGCTAGCCGGCATCCTATGGTTCGTCGCGGCTGCCGCGGTGGCGCAAACGGCCTTGCCGGGAGTGCAACCTTCGCCCGGCATGGGCGCGACCTCACCGTTGAATCCGGCATCGAGCCGGCCTGAAGGCATTCCGCTGGGCTCGACCGAAATTGCAACGCCCGGTGTGTCCCCGCTCAATCCCCTGCAAGGCATGACGAACTGCGCCGGCTCCGGCAATGCCGGCTCATCCGGCGCCCTCTTTGACGGCGGCGGACTATCCGGCGGCTCATCGACGACTTGCACGAGCGGGGCGACACCTCCGTCCGCTCTGCCCTCATCATCATCAGTCGGACGCGTCGGCATTCCGCTCGGCTCGACCGAGCTCGGCGGCGCCGGAATCAGCCCGTCCGTGCCGGTGCCCGGCCCGACCCCGCTCGGCAGCGCAGGGGCCACCAACGGCTTCGGCAATCCCTGACTCATCGAGGACCACACCGTGAAACGAAACCTCACCATCGCCCTGCTCGCTCTCGCCGCGATCCTCGTCGGAGCGGGCTTCTGGTTTTTCGGCACGGACCGGCAGCCGGTCGTCGCCGCCGCGCCCGTGCCCGCCGCCGTGCCGGTGGTTGCGGCCACCGTCAGGGGCAAGGATGTTCCGATCTATCTGCGCGGCATCGGCACGGTGATCGCCTACAACACCGATGTCGTGCGCAGCCAGATTCAGGGACAGATCGTCAAGATCGCCTTTACCGAGGGACAGACCGTCAAGGCCGGCGATCTGCTCGCCCAGATTGATCCGCGGCCGTACCAGGCTCAGATCGAACAGCTCACCGCCAATCGCGACAGGGATCAGGCGCAGCTCGCAAATGCCGAGGCGAACCTGTCTCGCTACAATCAACTCGGCGACAAGGGCTATGCTACGCCGCAACTGATCGATACGCAGACCGCGCAGGTCGCGCAGCTCAAGGCCGCCGTGAAGGCCGACCAGGCGCAAATCGATCAGGCCAACGTCCAGCTCAGCTACACGCGTCTGACCTCGGCCATTCCCGGCATCACGGGCGTCCGCCAGATCGACGTCGGCAACGTGATTCATCCGACCGATCCGAACGGTCTCGTGGTCGTCACCCAGATCGAGCCGATCTCGCTGCTGTTCAACCTGCCGCAGACGGATCTGCCCGCAATCCAAGAGCACGCCGCAAAGGGAGCGTTGAAGGTCATCGCCTACAGTCAGGACAACAAGATGAAGCTCGACGAAGGCACGCTGCTGCTGGTCAACAATGAGATCGCGGGGACCACTGGCACCGTCCAGCTCAAGGCGGAATTCCCCAACCACGAGCACCGGCTGTGGCCGGGACAGTTGGTGAACGCGCGTCTGCTGCTGGAAACGCGCAAGGATGCCCTGACAGTGGCTGGATCGGCAGTTCAGCAAGGTCCGAACGGCAGCTATGTCTACGTCGTGTCTGCCGATCAGACGGCCGCCTTGCGTCCCGTTCACGTCGTCGAGATCAGCGACGGGCAGGCTCTGATCGACCAGGGCCTGAAATCGGGCGACGTCGTCGTGGTCGATGGCCAGTATCGGCTGACGGAAGGAAGCCGCGTCCGAGAGCTGCACGGCAAGGCGGCGCGCGAAGCCGATCTGCAAAGCGCCGTGCAGGACGCGCTCCCATGAACCTTTCCGCGCCCTTCATCCTGCGACCGATCGCGACAGCTCTGCTGATGGCAGGTCTGCTGCTGCTCGGCCTTGCCGCCTATCCGCTGCTGCCGGTCGGCGCCCTGCCAAACGTCAATTACCCGACAATCCAGATCTCGGCGCAACTGCCCGGCGCCGATCCGGGCACCATCGCATCGTCCCTGGCCACACCGCTCGAACAGCAGCTCAGCCAGATTCCCGGCATCACCCAGCTCACCTCGTCCAGCGCGCTCGGCGTGGCACAGCTCACAGTGCAGTTCGAGCTGTCGCGCACGGTGGACAGCGCCGCGGTCGACGTGCTGGCCGCGATCAACGCCGCCAGCCCCTTTCTGCCGCCGAACATCCCCTACCCGCCGACGATCCGAAAAGTGAATCCCGCGGAGACGCCGATCATGCTGATCGCGCTAACGTCGGATTCGCTCCCGCTGACCACGGTGGACGCCTACGCGGAAAACATCCTGCTGCCGAAGATTTCGCAGGTGCCCGGCGTGGGTCTCGTCGGGATCGGCGGCCAGCAGAAGCCCGCGATCCGCGTCCGCGTCAATCCGCAGGCGCTCGCCGCCCGCGGCATCGGCCTCGAAGACGTCCGCAGTGTGATCGCCGGCGCCAATGTCGACTTGCCGAAGGGCACGCTCAACAGCCCGCGCGTCACCTACACGCTGAACACCAACGATCAGCTCCTGAAACCATCGGCCTACGAGGACCTCATCATCGCCTATCGCAACGGCTCGCCGGTGCGCATACGCGATATCGGCACGGCGATCGAGGCCCCCGAAAACGACCTTCTCGCCGGCTGGTACGGCAAGGAGCCCGCGATCATTCTCGCCGTCCAGCGTGTCCCTGGCGCCAATGTGATCGAGACGGTCGACCGCATCAAGAAACTACTGCCGACACTGCAAGCTTCCGTTCCGCCAGCGATCAAGGTGACGATCGCCGCGGATCGCACCGCCACCATTCGCGCCGCGGTGTCCGACGTCCAGTTCACACTGATGCTCACGGTCGCATTGGTGGTGATGGTGATCTTCCTGTTCCTGCGGAATTTCTGGGCTACCCTCATCCCGGCGATCACGGTTCCGCTGGCGCTGATCGGCACGTTCGCGGTCCTCTACGTGCTCGGCTACAGCCTCGACAATCTCTCGCTGATGGCACTGTCGATCGCGGTCGGGTTCGTGGTCGACGATGCCGTGGTGGTCATCGAGAACATCGTACGTCATCTCGAGCAGGGCATGACGCCGATGGACGCGGCGCTCAAGGGCTCCAGCGAGATCGGCTTCACCATCGTCTCCATCACCCTGTCGCTGATCGCGGTCTTCATTCCGTTGTTTCTGATGGGCGGGTATGTCGGAAAGCTGTTCCAGGAATTCGCAGTCACGATCACTGCCTCGCTGCTACTGTCGCTGGTGATCTCGCTCACCCTGACGCCGATGATGTGCGCGCGACTCCTGAAAGATCAGTCGAGGAAAAAGCACGGCCGGCTTTATCTGCTGCTCGAACGCGGCTTCGATGCGTTGCTTGCGCTTTACGCGCGGGGCCTTCGCGTCGTGCTGCGCCATCGCTTCGTGACACTGCTCGTGATGCTCTCGACGATCGCGCTGACCGGCTATCTCTACGTGATCATCCCGAAAGGCTTTTTCCCGCAGCAGGACACCGGGCAGATCGTCGGTATCACCGAGGCTGCCCAGGACATCTCCTTCCCCGCGATGTCCGAACGTCAGCAGGCGATTGTCGACATTCTCTCGAAGGACCCGGCGATCCAGTCGGTGGCGAGCTATATCGGTCCGGGGGGGCCGACGGCAACGCTCAACCAGGGACGCATCTTCATCGTCCTGAAACCCAAGCCCGAACGCAAGGCAAGCGCCGATCAGGTGATCGAGCGCCTCGGGCCCCGGCTCGCCCACATCCAGGGTATCAGGCTCTACATGCAGGCGGCGCAGGATATCACCATCGGCGCCCGCCTGTCGAAGACGCAGTATCAATACACCCTGACGGACGCGGATTCCGACGAGCTCACCCACTGGTCGGCGATCTTCCTGGAGAGGCTCCGTGCGCTCGACGTCATCACCGACGTCGCAAGCGACCAGGCCAATGCCGGTCCGAGGCTCGAGGTCACCGTCAATCGGGAAGTCGCCTCCAGCTTCGGTATCCTGCCGACGACGATCGACAACGCTCTCGACGACGCCTTCGGCCAGCGCATCGTCTCCACCATGTTCACCTCTCTGAACCAATATCACGTCGTCATGGAGGTCGATCCACGCTTCCAGTACGGACCGGAGGCGCTCAAGGACATCTACCTGAATTCGGCTACCGGCCAGCAGGTCCCCCTGAGCACGCTGGTCCACGCCGTCATCAAGCCTGCGCCCATCCTGATCAATCACCAGAGCCTGTTTCCCTCTGTCACGATCTCGTTCAACCTGCGGCCCGGCGCTGCGCTCGGCGATGCGGTGACCGCGATCCAGAAGATCGAGAAGGACACCGGCAAGCCCGCTTCGCTGTCGACCTCGTTCCAGGGCAATGCGCAGGCGTTCCAGTCTTCGCTGTCGGGCACGCCGCTATTGATCGGCGCGGCGCTGATCGTGATCTACATCATTCTCGGCGTGCTCTATGAGAGCCTGATCCATCCGATCACGATCCTGTCGACGCTCCCTTCGGCCGGCATCGGCGCGCTGCTGCTGCTACTCGCGGTGCACATGGATCTCAGCGTCATCGCCATCATCGGGATCATCCTGCTGATCGGCATCGTCAAGAAGAACGGCATCATGCTGGTCGATTTCGCCCTCGAGGTGGAGCGCGAGCACGGACTGAGCCCCGAGGAGGCGATCTACCAGGCCTGCACGCTCCGCTTCCGCCCGATCCTGATGACGACGATGGCGGCGCTGCTCGGCGGCGTGCCGCTGATGCTCGGTACCGGTACCGGTACCGGCGCGGAGTTGCGCCAGCCGCTCGGCTACACCATCGTCGGCGGCCTGATGCTCTCGCAGATCCTGACGCTCTACACCACGCCCGTGGTCTATCTCTATCTTGACAAGCTCGGCAACTGGTTCACCGGATCCAAGCCGCGTGCGACCGAAACACCGAGCCCGTCCCCGACCGACTCAGATACAGGATTGAGCCATGAGTCCGCTTGACGGGGTGGCCACCGGCATGACGGCGGAAAAGCTGGTGACCGTCACCCCCGAGATGACTGTGGGCCATGTGGTGGCCGGCATGCCGGCAGTGTACGGCACGCCGACGATGATCCTGCACATGGAGATGGCGGCGGGATCTGCGATCCAGTCGTTTCTGCCGGCCGGGCATGTCAGCGTCGGGATGATGGTCAACGTCCGTCATCTGGCGGCAACGCCCGTCGGCCGGAAGGTGCGCGCGGTGGCGCGGGTCGTCACGGTCGAGACCAAGAGCGTCGTCTTCGAGGTCGAAGCCTGGGACGGCGATCGCAAGATAGGCGACGGCACTCACCGGCGCGGCATCGTCAACGTCGCCGAATTCGAGCAGCGGTTCGGCGTGACGCGACCGGCGGTCGCGATGACGTAGAGTTCCAGCCAGAGACAATTGCCACTGGCTAGAGCCCGTCAAATCTCAGCTCCGATCACGACGCCGTGCGTTTTCGCAAAGCGCCAGCGAAGATGCAAAGACGTCTGTTCCGTACGGCGGTAAATCTTAGGGATGACGTCTGAATGCCTGGACCGCTCCCAACCCGTACAGCCCCGGCGAGGATGGCGCCGCCTGCTGCCGATCCACACCAAACAGGATTGCGTTCTCCTGTGCGCCTTGGGCACCCTTGCCTTGACCTTGGTGTCGTTCGCCTGCTCTCTGCTCGGATACAATGTCACCGCAGTCGCTTTTGCCGCTTTTCTGACTGCTTCGCTGACATTCGTCGGCGCGGCCATGGGTATCTCCGCCCAGAAGAAGGCCCATGCCGAGTTGGAGCGGAGCGAGCAGCGCTACCGCCATCTGTTCAGCCGCATGCCGATCGCTCTCCGCCAGCTCGACGGCAGCAGGCTGGTGGTGCTGTTCCGAAAATTGCGGGCCGAAGGAGTCAAGGATCTCGGCGCCTATTTCGACAACCATCCGAATTTTCTCCAGACCTGCATGGACGCACTCTCGTTTCAGGAGGCCAATGACCGCGCCGTTCAGATGTTCGGAGGCGGAGGTGCCAATGGTTATGCAGGACGTTCCATGGCCGACACCTGGAAGGTGCGTCCGGATACGTTCCGGCGAGCCATGGAGTCCCGATTTCGTGGTGAAACAAACTTCGAAGAAGAAACCAGGATGGTGACCTGGGACGACCGCGTCGTCGACGTCCTGTTCACGACGGCGCGCGTCGGCCCAATCAACGATCTCGAGATCAGTCTTGTCGGCACGATTGACATCTCGCAGCGCATTCGCGCCGAAGAGAGGCTTCGGCAGGTACAGGCGGAGTTCGCGCATGCAGCGCGCGTCTCGATACTCGGCGAACTCACCGCTTCAATCGCCCACGAGGTAAACCAACCCCTGGCGGCCATCGCAACCAACGGCGCTGCGGGGTTGAGATGGCTGAGCAGGCCCGTCCCTGACCTCGTCGAGGTGCGTAGCGCAATCGAAAACATGATTGCCGATACCCGCCGCGCCGCGAACATCGTGGCGCGCGTTCACGGAATGGCGTCCCGGAAGGCGCCGGAGCCGGCACGTTTGACCGTCGACGACATCGTCCGGGAGGCACTTGTCTTTCTTCGGCATGAGCTGGAATCCCATGCAGTGACGATCCTGCACCGGCCTGATCCGTCGGCCCCGCAGGCACTCGGTGACCGCACCCAGCTTCAGCAGGTCATCGTCAATCTGGCAATCAACGCCGTGCAGGCAATGACGCAGGCCGGACGCGATGATCGCCGCATCGTCATCACCACGACGATGCAGGACCCCAGCACCTTGTGCTGCTCCGTGGAGGACAATGGTCCCGGTATCACCACCGAACATGTCGACCGGTTGTTTGAAAGCTTCTTCACGACCAAGGAGAGCGGCATGGGCATGGGACTGCCCATTTGCCGATCGATCGTCGAGGCGCATGGAGGCCGGATCGGCGCCGAGAGCCATGGCTCTGAGGGCGGCGCTCGTTTCTGGTTTACGCTGCCGACCTCGACGGCCGCGCCTTCGTCGTAATCCGGTCTCCGTGCCGACGCGTAACCGCAGTCTGGCGGCTGCTACCCTCTAAGGCTGGCTCTCGGTCGAACGCACCAGGCGAATCGGGATGCCCTTGAATGACGGCGTGAAGCTGATCGGATCGCGGGCATAAAGCGGCACCAGCGGATTTGTCTCGGGATAATAGGCGGCGCAGCAACCGGTCGGAAAGGAATAGGCCACCACGCGGAAGTTACGTACGATCCGTTCGGCGCCGTCGGTCGATACGGTTACCAGGTCGACGCGGTCGCCATCGGCAAACCCACGCTTCTTCATCTCGTATTCGTTGAGGAATACAACGTCGCGCTGGCCGAAGACGCCGCGATAGCGGTCCGACATTGAGTACAGCGTTGTGTTGTACTGGTCGTGGCTGCGGATGGTGCTGAGCCACAGGAAATCGGGATCGCCCTGCGCGGGGTCCTCGCCGCAGCCTTCGAAGACGAGGAAGTTGGCCTTTCCGGACGGCGTCGCCCAGATCCGCTCCCGTGCCGTCGAGGTGAGATGAAAGCCGCCGGGAACGCGTATGCGGGCATTGTAGCCCTGGAAAATCGGAAAGACCGCTTCGATCGCATCGCGGATGAGGTCGTAGTTTGCAACGAACCCGTCCCAGTCGACCACTGAGCGCTCGCCGAGAGTCGCCTTGGCGAGCCCCGCGACGATCGCGACTTCGCTGAGCAGATGCTCCGATGCCGGCTTGTTGCGGCCGCCGGAGGCGTGGACCATCGACATGGAGTCCTCGACCGTGATCGACTGCGGTCCCGCTTCCTGGATGTCGATCTCGGTGCGACCGAGGCACGGCAGGATCAAGGCAGAGCGGCCGTGGATCAGATGGCTGCGGTTGAGCTTGGTGGAGACGTGGACGGTCAGGTCGAGCTTGCGCAATGCCGCCTGCGTCGCCTGCCAGTCCGGGATAGCCGCGGCGAAATTGCCGCCCATTGCGAAGAAGACCTTCACCTCGCCGCGGATCATCGCCTCCAGCGCGGTGACGACGTTGTGCCCCGGCGCAGCGGGCGGCTTGAAGCCGAATCGCTGCTCCAGGCGATCGAGGAAGTCCGCCTTGGGAACCTCCGTGATCCCCACGGTCCTATCGCCCTGCACGTTGGAATGACCGCGGACCGGACAGACCCCGGCGCCTTCTCGTCCCACATTGCCGCGGAGGAGCGCGAGGTTGGCGATCTGCTGCACATTATGCGCACCGCGCTGATGCTGCGTGATGCCCATGCCGTAGACGAGGATGGCACGATCCGCCTTCATATAGGCGGCGGCCGCATATTCCATGTCCTCGCGCGTCAGGCCGGACTGGCGTTCGATGTCGGGCCATTGCGTGCGCTTGAGGTCGTCGATCAGCGCTTCGATGCCGGCGGTGTGCCCGCGAATGAAGTCCCAATCCAGAACCTCCGGCTGCTCGGCGGCGCGGGCCGCTTCGTCCGCTTCAACGAGGACCTTCATGATCCCCTTGAGAACCGCGACGTCGCCGCCGACCCGCACCTGGAACAGCTTCGAGCTGATCGTGGTCGAGCCCAGAGTGATCATCTCGATCGGACTCTGCGGCGCCTGGAAGCGTTCCAGCGCCCGCTCGCGGAACGGGTTGAACGAGATGATCGACGCGCCGCGGCGGGCTGCGTTGCGCAGGCTCGTCATCATGCGCGGGCTGTTGGTACCAGGATTCTGGCCGAAGATGAAGATGCAGTCGGCCTTGTCAAAATCCTCGAGCAGCACGGTGCCCTTGCCGACACCGAGCGATTGCGGCAGACCGACGCTGGTCGCCTCGTGGCACATGTTGGAGCAGTCGGGGAAGTTATTGGTGCCGTATTCGCGCACGAACAGTTGGTAGAGAAAGGCGGCCTCGTTCGAGGTCCGCCCGGACGTATAGAACTCGGCCATATTCGGGTCCGGCAGCGCCTTCAGCTCTCGGCCGATCATGTCGAAGGCATCGCTCCACTCGACCGGGAGATAGCGGTCGGAGGCGGCGTCATAAGCCATCGGATGCGTGAGCCGCCCGACCATTTCGATATCGTAGTCGCTCCAGGTCGCGAGCTCGGTGACGGTATGCTCGGCGAAAAACTCGGGCGTACAGCGTTTGGACGTCGCCTCCCAGGCGATCGCCTTGCCGCCATTCTCGCAGAACTCGAATGACGAGGTGTGCTTCGGATCGGGCCAGGCGCAGCCGGGACAGTCGAAGCCCTCCGGCTGATTCATGCGGCTCAGCGTTGCCGCCCCCTTCAGCGGCACCCGCTGCACCAGCAGGGCTTCGCTCAACGCCTTCAGGGCTCCCCATCCGCCGGCAGGTTCACGGTAGGGACGAACCGATTTCGTGGTCATCTCGATGTCTCTCGATGTGAATTCGCCAGTCAGTTAAGGGGCGCGACGGCAGAGGCGTCTTTTCAAATCGGAATTCGAATTTCTCAATTGCACAGGTTCGGACCAGACCGGCCGGCTGAAGCAGTCAGTGCATTCCGGAAAAAGGAACGTCGTTCCCGGAAGCTGAGCCGGCACCCAGAAACTAGGCTGGTGTCTGGAGCCCATCGCGACGCAGGGCTCGCGACAATTTTCAGGAGCAATCGAACATGTTCTCACGACGTGACTTGCTGGCGATGTCGGCGGCGGGCGCCGCCATGGTCGGTTCCAGCGCGCAGGCCGCAACCTTCGGCAATCCGGACGAGCCGCCGCAAGGCGCCGTGAACGCCACGAGTCCTGGAAGCCTGACCGATCCGGGTCCACAGAACCCGGCGCTCGCCAGCCAGTTTCCTTCGGCGCAAACCCCGCCCGCGACCGACGTCGGCGGCCTGCCGATGGATTGGGCCTCGTTCAACAATGCACCGAGACGCATCCAGGATGGCGGCTGGGCGCGCCAGGTCACTGTCGCGGATTTCGCCATCTCGAAGGAAATCTCCGGCGTCAACATGCGGCTGTCGGCCGGCGGCATTCGCGAGCTGCACTGGCATCAGGCCGCCGAATGGGCAATCATGACCTACGGCGCTTGCCGCATCACGGTGCTCGATACGCAAGGTCGCCCCTATGTCGCCGACCTCAAATCCGGCGACCTCTGGTATTTTCCACCGGGCGCGCCGCATTCGCTGCAGGGACTGGGTCCCGACGGCTGCGAATTCGTGATCTGCTTCGACGACGGCCATGCCAACGAATTCAACACGCTCTTGGTGACGGACTGGTTCGCGCACACGCCCCCCGAAGTGCTGGCGAAGAACTTCGGCGTCCCGGCTAACGCTTTCGCCAAGATTCCACTTCACGACCGCTGGATCTTCCAGGGCACAGTGCCCGGCGATCTCGCCGCAGATCGCGCGGCCGCCACCAGGCACGCCGAAGCGCCGCCCTACCCCTTCGTCCACTCGCTGGCCGGCTCGGCTCCAGTCAAGGAGAGTTCGGCCGGGACCATTCGCGTCGCCGATAGCACCACCTTCAAGGTAGCCACCACCGTCGCCGCAGCGCTGGTGACGATGCCGCCGGGGGCCGTCAGGGAGATGCACTGGCATCCGAATGCCGACGAGTGGCAGTACTACATCAAGGGCAAGGCGCGGATGACCGTGTTCGATACCGGTCCCAATGCTCTGACGACGAATTTCGCCGCCGGCGACATCGGCTATGTCCGGCGTAACCTCGGTCACTATGTGGAAAACATCGGCGACACTGAGCTGCAGTTCGTCGGCGTATTCCGCGCACCTCGCTACGAGGAGGTGTCGCTCTCCAACTGGCTGACGCATACGCCGCCCAAACTGGTCGCCCAGCATTTCAACATCGACGAGAAGCTGATCGCGCAATGGCCGGACAACAGCCCCGGCATCATGCCGAAATCCTGAACAAGGGGTCCGAACGAATAAGGCGCCGGAAACGGCGCCTTATTCTTATCCTGGCGAACACCATCCTCGCGATGAGCGCCGCCGTCAGTAGTGATCAGCCGCGGAGACGGACTTGCCACGAAAGATGCGATAACCGATCGCCATATAGAGCAGCATCAGCGGGAAGACGAACAGGCCGGCGCCCCAGAACATGAACGCGAGACTCGCATGAGGAGCTGCGGCCTCCTCGATCGTGACGACGAACGGAATCATGTAGGGCCAGAATGAGAGGGCGAGCGTTCCGAACGCCGCCACGAAGATCAGCGACACCATGTGAAACGGCCAGTAGTCGTCGTGGTTCAGGATGCTCCTGGCGAGCACTGCGGCCGCACCGGCGCCGATCAGCGGAAACACGAATAAATAGGGTCGATCGATCCATCGGTGCAAAATCGGAAGATGCTCGGCGAGCGCATGGACGAAGACGATGACCAGGAATGCGAGCACACTTATCGCGAGCGGCGGGATCTGGCGCCGCGCCATGTCCCGCACGGGACCCTCGCTCTTCCGCACCAGCCAGCAGGCGCCGAGCAGCGCATAGCCGAAGCAGAGGCCGATCCCGCACAGGACGGCAAAGGTCGTCAGCCAGCCGAAGGTCCCGCCGGTATAGTCCCCGTTCGAGAATGGCAGTCCTTCCACGATCGCGCCCACCATCGCTCCCTGCATGAAGGATGCGGCAAACGAGCCTGTCGCGAAGCAGACATCCCAGATCCAGCGCGAGCGTGATGCCTTGCCACGAAATTCGAATGCCACTCCCCGCAGGATCAGTCCCAGCAACATGACGACAACCGGGATATAGAGAGCCGGGAGCAACATCGAATAGACCAGGGGAAACGAGCCCCACAGGATCACACCTGTGACGATCAGCCAGGTTTCATTGCCGTCCCAGACCGGGGCGACGGTGCCCAGCATGGCCTCTCGTTTGGACTTGCTGCTGGTCAGACCGAACAGCATGCCGACGCCGAGGTCGAAGCCGTCCAGAAGCAGGTAGATCAGGATACTGATGGCGAGAAGAGCAACCCAGAACATCACCATGCCTATTCTCCCGCTTCGAGATAGCTGCGCGTCGTCGGCAACTGGTCGGCAAGCGACATCGGCCGATTTGGAGCCGGGATGTCCAGCGGCTTGCCGCCAAGTCCCGGCGGGCCGGCCCGCAGCAGCCGATAGATGTAGTAGGTCCCGAACGAGAAGATGAAGGCGTAAACCGCGACGAACAAGATCAGCGACATCATCGCGGCGGAGGCCGTGAGGAACGGCGTCACGGCATCAGCAGTCCGCAGCACGCCGTAGATCGTCCATGGCTGGCGGCCGACCTCCGCCGTGTACCAGCCGGTGAGGATCGCTATCCATGGCAGCGGAAAACTGAGGAAGATGCCCCAAAGCAAGAGGCGGCTGCGCTCGAGGCGATGCTTCAGGCCGAGCCAGGTCCCGAGCCAAGCCAGCCCCAGCATGACGAGACCGCAGCCGACCATGATCCGGAAGGCGAAGAACGGAATCAACACGGGCGGCCGATCCTGCGGCGCGAAGCTGGTCAGGCCGACCTCCTTCGAAGTCAGGCTGAGGCTTCCGATGATGCTCCCGAGAATCGGAATTGATATGGCGTATTTGTTCGACTCCGTGCCCGAATCTGGAATCGCGATCAGGACCTCCGAGGCGGGTTGCTCGTCGTGCCAACGAGCTTCGATGGCAGCGAACTTGGCCGGCTGAAGGTCGTGGACATAGTCGCCGACGAGATGCCCGATGAAGAGCTGAACCGGAAGCAGCACGGCAGCGAGCGCAAGCCCCATGCTCAGCATGACCCGGGCCTCCGCACGATAGGTCCGCCGCAGCAAATACCACGCGCCGGTTGCCGCGACGCAGAACGCGCCGGTGAGATAGGAGGCGAGCAACATGTGCGGAAACCTGACCCAAACCACCCGGTTAAAGATGATCTGCGCCCAGTCCACGGGCACGAATTGGCCGTTCTGCATGACATAGCCGGTTGGCACCTGCATCCAGCTGTTGTTCACCATGATCCAGAACGCCGAAAGCGTCGTTCCAAGCGCCACCATGGCGGTGGAGAATAGGTAGAACCAGGGTGGCACGCGCGTCCGCCCGAAGATGAGGATGCCGAAGAAGCTGGCTTCCAGCATAAAGGCGGTGAACGTTTCGTAGGACAGAAGCGGTCCCTGGATCGGCCCCGACATCTTCGAGAGCACGCTCCAGTTCGTGCCGAACTGGAACGCCATCACCACCCCCGAGACGACACCCATGCCGAAGGCTACGCCGAATATCTTCAGCCAGAACTCGAAGAGGATCCGATAGACGGGTTTGCCGCTGTATTGGTGCATCGCTTCGAGCACAGTGAGCCAGGCGGCCAGCCCGATCGTAAAGGCCGGGAAGATGATGTGAAACGAGATGGTGAAGGCAAATTGCAGCCGCGATAGAAGAAGGGCTGTCAGATCCATCGGAGACTCCCGTTCGCTCAGGCTCGCTTCGCCGCCCACGGCACGCGGGCAGCCGGCTGCTGGATGTTGTCGACCTTGACAGGAAGACTAGGCACCGCATCGGGCGCCCGCTTCCTCGAACGAACGTCCTTTTGTCGAATGGCATGTTGGGTGCCTCGGGCTGGCGGGCGACGACCGCTGCGCATGCCGATGGCGGGAAATGATGGCTCAGCTTCGGGGCGGAGGGCGATGCCGGCGACAGAGCCAGAGAACGCAGATCGACGAGGCGATCGGCAAGGCAAGACTCCACGCGCCGAGCAACCGCGTTGTGCAGCCGCCGACGGCGGCCCCCAACAGGAACATCAGGCAGAGCGTCAGCATGGCGCCTGTGCCGCGCGCGGCCTCCCGATCGGTTGTCACAACGAACTGATCGATGGCGCGAAGCATGTTGCCAGTGACCGTGACCGAGAGATACTTCCAGCGCTCGACCTGCCTGAAGCTGGCTGACTGCAGCGCGGCAGCAAAGGACATTCCGAGAATCGCGACCGCAGTCGGGATGCGATGAAGCAGCAGCATCACCGCGGCCAGGACAACGATCTCACCGGCGAGACAGAGCAGCGGCGCACGAATGCGGATCGCCAATGAAGCGCCCAGGAGGAAGCCGGCGATCGGCACGAGGTGATGGGCCGCATGTTGCCCTTGTCCGGATGCGGCGTAGAGCCCGAGAAAGACCACATTGCCGGTTTGCGAGCTTGCGAAGACGCCGCCGAGCGAGAGCCAGGTGAAGGCATCGAGATAACCGCCCGACATGCTCAGCAGCGCTGCGACGAGAAGGGATTGTTCCGAAACGTAGACCCCGGCGTCCGTCCCGGCCACCGGCTCCCGTGCTGCAGCCTGCACCGCCATTGTCGTCAGCCCTCGCGGTCAGAGGTCCGTGCGCGAGGCGGCATCTTCGGGCAATAGAACACGGTGCGGATGCGTGAACACGCCATACCCGTCGTCGCGAGCGATCGCGACCAGCGTGATTCCGGCCTCGTCCGCGGTCTGAATGGCGAGTGCAGTGGGCGCGGAAACGGCCACGACCACCGGCACGCCGATCATGGCGGCCTTCTGCACCATCTCGACCGAAACGCGGCTGGTCAGCAGCACGACACCATCGCCGGCCGACCTGCCCTCGCGCGTGATGGCGCCAGCGACCTTGTCGAGCGCGTTGTGTCGGCCGACGTCCTCCCTGATCGCAGCGATACCGAGGCACGGATGCCAAAGGGCCGCTGCGTGGACGGCTCGCGTCTGCTGATACAGGATCTGAAGCGGAGACAGCGCCCGGATGGCCGTCAGCAAGTCCTCTCCTGAGAACGTGGCACCCCGGTCGGCCACGCGCGACGGTGCACGGCGTGCCTGTTCGAGGCTCTCGATGCCGCATAGTCCGCATCCGACGGGGCCGCTGATGGCCCGGCGCCGCGCAGCCAGGGATGCCGCACGGTCGCCATCGAGCCACATCCGCACCTCGATCCCGAGTTCGTTCGGGACCAGATCGATATCCCTGATCTCGCCCGGATGCTCGACGATGGCCTCGGTGAGGCTGAAGCCGACGCCGAAATCCTCCAGGTCCGCCGGCGTTCCCATCATCACTGCATGGGTGGAGCCATTGTAGGTGAGTGCGATGGCGGTCTCCTCGGCAACGAAGCGCGAGGTAGACCTCGTGTGACCACCGCGCCAAGCGATCTCCTGATGCCGCGTGAATGTCGAGCTCGCCATCATGGCTCACACCACCGCTGGCTGGGCCGATGGACGGGAGGCGCGGCTCCTGAGGGCCAGTCCGAACGCGATGAATCCCCAAATCAGCTCGCCGACACCCAGCGCAACGAACCAGCCCCATTTTCCAGCAATCGCGTGAATGGCCCTTCCGAGCGATGCCTTCGAGTTCGAGATATCCGTCATGGTTTGACCCTTGTTCGCAGGACCGGTCCGCCGGCCAGGAAGCAAGCCTAGCGAAACCGGCCAGCAGCAATCTTTCGAGGACGCAGCGGTACTAGCTCATCCGCACGGTGCGGATCGGTTTGCGCGATTCACGACCAACGTGGGAGGCTCACGACGGTCGTGGTGCCTCCGGGTCCGGCGTGAACATCGACCGTCCCGTTCAGATGCTCGAGAAGTGCCTCGACGATGGCGCGCTCCTTTTGCTGAGGCCGTCCCTCGTCAGACGAGCCGTTGTCCGTGATGGAGCATGCGACTGACGTAGTCGTCACCCACATTTCGAGATCAATCGCGCCAGTTCCGCCGTGAGATACGCGGCCCGCCGCACTGGTAACCAGCTCGAAGACGATCATCCCCAGCAGCCAGCAACGCTCGGAGCTCATCTTCAACGGATGCAGCAAGAGCGAGAGCGAAATACCCTCGCCTTCGAGGCTGGAACGGCTGATCGAGCGGCATAATTGCTGAAGATAGGCCGCCAGATCGACGATCGTGGTGAACTGCGGCATCTGTAGCGCGTGATGAAGCCGCACGTGACTTTCCAGCCGTTCCTGCAGGAAAGCGAGCGTCGCCCTCGCTTCCCTCGCGTCGCAGCGACTGGCGGCCTTCGACACCAGATCAATCGCCGACGCAAGCTCGTCGTCGATCCGATGCGCGAACTCTCGCAGCAGCAGGCGCTCCGCCGTCATGCCGCCGTTCGCCGAGAGCTTCGAGAGGCTGCTCATCCTTCATCCGCCTCCTGGCCGAACGGCACGACCGCGCTTACGAGTTCGGCCCGTTTCGGCTGGTCTCATACAGGAACCAGACGCGCCGCTCCGTTTCGTCGATCCAGTTTTCCAGGAGGCTTGCGGTCGCGACATCGCTGTATTCGTCGCAAAGCTCGTGCACCCGGCGCATTTCCCGGGTCAGCTGCTGGTTGTCGCTGCGCAGCTCGGCGAGCATGTCTAGCGGATCGACATAGTCCGCATCGTTGTCGAGAATGCGCTGCTCGCGCGCGATGTGACCAATCGAGCGCAGCGTGGTCCCGCCGATCTTGCGCGCGCGCTCGGCGATGTCGTCGGTCATGGCGAAGATCTGATCGGCCTGCTCGTCGAGCAGAAGGTGATAGTCGCGAAAGTGGCTGCCCGATACGTGCCAGTGGAAGTTCTTGGTCTTCAGGTAAAGCGCGAAGACGTCCGCCAGCAGCGCTCTCAGCGCGGCTGGAACGTCCCGGTTCGCGTTAGCTCCGAGATCGGTCGGGCTCTGGAGGTCTGCGTTGGTCATGGTCGGTATCCTTGATGGAGGTATGGACATCTAGCCGCCCCTCGCGCCAGTGGTCTTTCCTACCTGAAAGACCATTCTCGAATTGCACGCGCGCGACGGCCTGCCGGCGCGCAGCCGGTTCATTCCACGGGGGTCATCCTGTCCCGCGACGGCAGAAGCGAGATCGTCCCGAATACGCCGTCGCGGCGGATCAGTGCATGAAACAGCGCCGCCGCCAGATGCAGCAGCACGAGGGCAAAGAACGTGAAGCCCAGATAGAAATGGGCGTTCCAGAGCAGCGTGTGCACGCCGTCGCTCTGCGACAGCAGCGCCGGAATCTGAATCCCGCCGTAGAGGACGACCGGATAGGCCGCAGCCCAGAGCATGCCGAGACCAAGCAACGGCATGACGATCATCAAGCCATAGAGGAGTTGGTGAGACAATCTCGCCCCGAGCTTCATGCTCCATGGGAGATCGGCCGGCAACGGCGGGGCACCGTAATAAAGCCGCAGCGCCAGCCTGATCAGGACGAGAGCGAGGAGAGCCACCCCGAGCGTCTTGTGGATCAGGACGAGAGGCAGATATTTCGGCGCGACGGTTGATACCATGCCCGCACCAATGAAGAGCATGGCGAAGATGCACGCCGCCATGAACCAGTGCACCAGCCGCTGGATCAGGGCAAAACGACGGGGAGCGTCGGTCATTGCTGCACCGCCTCGGTTCGCGGATAGTCCTTCGCCTCGGCCGCACGCAAATCGTAGGATCTGCGGTACACCGATGAGCGTGCCGCCGGGAATGGGTCATCCGATACCCGTATGCCCTGCGGAAGGACTGTCGGATCGAAGTTGATGTCACGGCACGGGCCATCCCGCTCCGGCTCGATCCGCTGCACGACGAGCGTTCCGACCTGTACCGCGCGGCGCTCTTCCGGCCACGCCCTGCTCGGATCGGCAGTCGGATCGCCCGGTTCAGCCACGGTCGTGACCATGGTCCATCGTTGCGGGCCAGCAGTCCGAATCCGTTCCTCGATCTCCTGCTCGAGGACATCCGGGCCGGCCTTTTCAAGGTCGGCTTGCGAAACCGGAATCCGTTCCGCCGCAGGCCGTAGCGACCATCGTAAGACGCGCTCGTCGCCCTTTGCATCTACGAAGACGAAGCTGTCGAGGCTGTTATAGGGCTCTTCCGCGTAACTGCCCGTCCAGGGCGCCGCCTTGGCCCAGGCTGCGAAAGCGGCAAATTCCGGATTCGCCTGACTGAACGCCTTCATCGCCTCCGGATCCTTCTTGCCGGACGCAACCAGCAGGTCGTGAAAGGCCTGAGGTGTCGAAACCGCAAAGAACGGCGGGTTGATCATCGCCATTCTCCACTCCTCGCCATCTGCTGCCGAGATCTGAAGCCCCATGCCGCGCACGCGCACGGTCGCATCTACGGCGTTCGGATCGGCCGTGCCGAGGTTGAAACGCCCAAGGACCGGATAACGGCCCTGCACGAACACCTTCGCGCGGGAGAGTTCCACACCATTTCCATTCGCCTCGAACGCGCCGGTGAAGCAGATTCCCTTGGCATGATTCCTTCGGTGTCCGAGGGGCGCACCGCTCGGGGGAGTCAGCGCCGCGATCATCCGCTCCGGAGTGAGACGCCCCGGCGAGAGCCACCCTGCCGTATATGCGAACGCAGCAGCGCTGCCGCCGACAACGACTGCAATCAAAACGAGCGACCCAAGGCCCGGACCCTTTAGTCTACCTGGCTGATTCATCAAGTCTCCTTCCACCACCGCTCGAACTGTCCGGCGATCCAACGCGGGCAGCGCTCGGCTCGAACGACACAGAGTCGCTTTAGCGGGTCGCCGCGGCACCGATCTTTCCAAACAAACCGTCAGTTTCGCGAAGGCACGTCCGGACTGCCGGTTTCAAATATTCCGGCAATACACGCGGAGCGCCTTCGGGCGTTCTGGAAATAATTCGTGCGTTTTGAAAATCGATCGTCGCGCTCGAAAGACCCGTGCCGCGCGAGGCGCTATTTCAGGTGCTTTCCGCACAGAGAGGCAGCGCCCGATATCTGGGGAACGAGCGGTATCGCGACGGTGATGCCGTCTTTGCGGAGTACGGAATGCATTGGGGACCGAATGAGCAAGGTGATCGTCGTCACAGGGGCAGCAAACAGCATCGGACGGAGCACCTGCAGGGAACTGGTGCAGGCCGGCCACACAGTCTACGTGTCAGCGCGGGACGCGGCCACCGCCAAGGACATCGGAGCGGATCTCCACGACCATGGCACCGGCCTTTGCGTCATCGAGTTCGACCTCTCCTCAGAAAGCTCATTGAACTCGGCCATCGAAACCATCATCGCCGAAAACGGCGGCCTCGACGTGGTCGTGCACAATGCGGGCCAAGTGGTTTACGGCCCGACCGAGGCCTTTACGCCGCAGCAGCTCGCCGGGCTATACGAGACCAACGTGCTGAGCGCACAGCGCCTCAATCGCGCGGCACTACCGCAATTACGCAAGCAGGGCCAGGGCCAGCTGATATGGATCACGTCGAGCAGCGCGCGGGGCGGCGCCGTACCTTTCCAGGGAGTCTACGCGTCGTCGAAAGCTGCCCTTGACGCACTGGCGCTCTGCTATGCCGGCGAGCTCGCACGTTGGGGAATCGAGACAACCATCGTGGTTCCCAGCGCGCTCGGACCCGGCCATTACGTTCGCACCGGCCGGCCGGCGGACACCATGCGAGCCGAAGAATACGCAGATGGTCCGACCGCCGACGTGAGCGAAACCACGTTGGCGGGACTTGCCGAGCTTTCGCCCCGCGATCCTGCTCCGCAAGACGTCGCTCGCGCAATAACCGACGTCGTGAACATGCCGTTCGGGCAGCGTCCGTTGAGGGTGCATTTCGGACCCGACGATGATGGAGCTGCAGCCGTCGACGCAGTCGCCGACGGGAAACGCGCGGAACTGCTCCACCGGATCGGACTGGCGGATATTCTCAAACCAGCGGTCATCGGAGTAGAATAGCCCGTCTCACGCACACGGAGGCAAGCCGATGAGCGAGCTACCTGAAGCATCAAGGCCGAGGGGCGCCCACGCCTATGGTACGGAGTTCGCCGACTGCTTCGGGATGCCCGAGCCGCCGACGCATGTTCACCGCACCTTACGCCGCGGCCTTCTTGCGGTCACCGAACTCCGGTTCGACCAACCCATCGAGCAGAGCGCCTCATTGGGATATGACGACGCATTCCTCGCATCGGTATTTCTCAAGGACATCACCGATCACGAATGCTGGTACAATGGCCGTCCCGTCCAGGTCGAAAGCTGGGACGCTGGCAAGACCTACATTTTCGATCTGAGACAGGATCCGCGAGCACTCGTGCGCGGCCCCTCTCACGTCGTCCATTTCTATCTTCCGCTTGCAACGCTCAATAGCTTCGCCGAGCAGAACGACAGCGGCGCGGTCTCGGAGCTCGTCCACAAGCCCGGCATCGGCGGCGACGACGGCGTGATGAGACATCTTGCACGAGCCGGCCTGGCCGCCTTGGGAGACCCGCATGCGACGACTAGCCTGCTGCTCGACGAGCTGTTGAATGCGGCATGTGCACATGCGCTCGGGCGCTACGGCAGCGCGCGCTTCCTATTCCCCCGTGCCGCGGGACTTGCGCAATGGCAGGAGCGACGTGCAAAAGACATGATGAGTGAGCGCATGGACGTCTCGCTTTCCGAATTGGCGCAGGAGTGCGGCCTGTCCATCACCCAGTTCGCACGCGCTTTTCGCTATTCGACCGGCATGTCACCGCATCGATGGTTGATTGCGCAGCGGGTAAGCGTGGCCAAGAACTTCCTTGAACAGTCGAACCTCACATTGACGGAGATTGCCACGCTGTGCGGCTTCTCGAGCCAGAGCCATCTCAATGCGGCTTTCAAGCAACACGCCGGCCTAAGTCCCGGACGGTGGCGCCGCACTTTCAAGTCATGATCTCCCGAAGGCCGGACCTTCTGGTGCGTTTCCATAATCGAAGGTCGTTTTCTGAAAAAAACTCCGCGAACTCGTGAGAGCACCCTCGCCAAAGTCGAGGTGGTATGCCGCGCTGGCGATCCTTTACCGGGATACAGTCGGATGCTACGTTCGCGGGCGCGACCGGGTTCACACAGCTTGGTGCACTTCCCAGTCATAGAACGTGACGAGTGCTTTGTCGGGTCAATATCCCCAAAATGGCCTCCTGTTGGCGAACCAAGAGCACGACAATCCCTGCCGGCGCTGCGATCCAAGAGAGCTCCGTCCGGAATACCTTCGTTTTCGGGCCGTTTCGCCTCGACGCCCTGCAGAGGCGGATCGAACGAGACGGCAGCCCGATCCAGCTGTCGGCCCGCGCATTTGACATCTTGCTCGCGCTGATCCGGCAAGCCGGCAATGTGGTCCGCAAGAGCGATTTGATAGCGAAGACCTGGCCGGACGGCGGTGTCGACGAGAACAGCTTGCGTGTTTATATCGCAGCACTCCGCAAGGCGCTCGGAGACGGCCATGCCGGCGCCAAATATCTGACCACGATTTCGGGACAGGGTTACTGTTTTGTTGGTTCGCTCTCGAGCCCGGACCAGCAAAAACCCGCGCCCGCTCGATCCAATTACTCCCACAATTTGCCGATCCATCCGCGGCAGTTTGTGGGGCGCGAGCAGAGCGTCCAGGACATATCGGACAGACTCAAGGCCCAGCGTTTTGTCACGGTCGTCGGCCCTGGCGGCATCGGCAAGACGACGGTCGTGGTTTCCACGGGCCACGCGCTGCTCGCGGAATTCGCCGGTCAGGTCTACTTCGTCAGCTTCGGCGAGACCAGCGATGCCGCTCTCGTACCGGCCATCGCGGCGTCTTCGCTTGGGCTGGCGGCGGGGCCTAACGATGCCGCCAGCAGCCTCGTCGCCTTCCTGCGTGACAAGCGCATGCTGGTCATCCTGGATTGCTGCGAGCATGTCATCGAGGCGGCGGCGTCATTGGCCGAACGGCTCTACAAGGAAGCGCCGGATTTGCACATCGTGGCCACCAGCCGGGAGCTCCTGCGCGTCGAAGGCGAACACACATACCGCCTGTCGCCCCTCGCGAGCCCGCCCGAGAAAGCCATTCTGACCGCGGCGAGTGCACGCGCCTATCCCGCCGTCGAGCTTTTCGTGGAGCGCGCGACTGCAGCCGGCGGCGAGTTTGCCTTGACGGATGCTAACGCGTCCGACGTCGGCAACCTCTGCCGTCGGCTCGACGGCATCCCGCTTGCGATCGAGCTCACCGCCGGTCACGTGGGCACCTACGGCGCCGGAGCCATGGTCCAGCTTCTCGACAATCAGTTCAATTTGTTGTGGGAGGGACGGCGCACCGTACTGCCCCGGCACCGGACGCTGCGCGCAACGATCGAATGGAGCTACAATCTTCTGTCCGAAACCGAACGCGTCATTCTCGGCAGGCTTTCCGTCTTCGTCGGCGGCTTTACCCTGGACGCCGCCCGGTCGACCGCTGGGTTCGAGGAAGACGACAACACGGTCCTGGCGATCATCGACAGCCTCGTCGCCAAGTCGATCCTTGCATCGAACACAGGTCCGCAATCGACGCGATACCGGCTTCCGGACACGACCCGGGCCTACGCACGGGATAAACTGGCTGCCAGCGCCGACGTCGAGGCGATGGCTCGACGCCACGCCTGCTACTTTCTCGCTCTGCTCGAAAAGCTGGGCGAGAGGGATTTCTGGGCCGTGGCCGATCAATTCGGTAACATACGAAGCGCGCTGGCCTGGTGTTTCTCGGCTCAAGGCGACCGTGAAATCGGCATCGCTCTCGCCACGGCGTCGATCCCGCTGTTCTTCAGGCTGTCGCTTCTGACCGAGTGCCAACTCTGGGCGACGCGGGCCATCGACGCGCTCGACCAAACGGCCGGAAGCGTGAAGCACGGTCTCGCGCTTCATGCCGCATTGGGATGGGCCCGGACGCTCGCTGGGCAATTCGACGATCTCGGCATCGCCAGTCTCAGCCCGGCGCTCGAGTTGGCCGAGAGACATGGCGACCTCCCCAGCCAGGTCCGCCTGATCGATCGGCTGCACCTGCTGCAACTCTTCAGCGGCAAGTTTGACGACGCATTGGGCACCGCCCGGAGAGGTGAGGCCATTGCGCTCAAGAGCAATGATCGAGCAGCGCTGGCCCGGATGCGCGTGGCGCTCGGCATCTCCTGCCACTATCTCGGCGATGTCGCCGCCTCTCGCTTGTACATCGAGGCGGCCTTGTCGCGTTCGGGCCTGGACGTCGACGAGGAGCTGACGCTCGATCATCCGGGCCGTGCCCAGATCACATTGGCCCGCATCCTATGGCTTCAAGGATATCCCGACCAGGCCATGGCAACGGTGCAAAAGGCCGTCGCCGACTTGATCACCGTGAACCATCCCATCATGCGCTGCAGAGCACTGCTCTGGGCGTTTGATGTCTTCTACTGGGCCGAGGAGCTGGCGAGCTACGAGCACCTCATTGACGGACTGCTTGCCGAAACTCACCAGCACAATCTCGTCGCCCTTCAGATCGTTGGCGAAGCCATGAAGGGGATTGCGCTGCTGGCACGTGGCGCAACCGATTCTGGGATCCCCATGCTGAGGAGCTCGGTCGAGAAATTGCAGTACCACCGTTTCGGCGCGGTCGCCGGCCTTTGCGTGCCCCTTGCAGCAGCCCTCTCGGCCGCCGGTCGTGGCGACGAAGCGCTGGACACGATCGACCAGGCAATCGCTCAGTCCCGGCACTGCAACTTCCTGATGGAAATGCCGGATATGCTGCGGGTAAGAGCCGAAACGCTGGCGCGGAAGGCCGGTTCGGACGTCGTGAAGGCGGAACAGATCCTTGAACAGTCCCTTGAGGTGGCGCAACAACAGGGAGCGCTGGGTTACGAGTTGCGTACCGCAATCAGCCTTGCGAGGTTATTGCAGAGGCAGGGCCGCCGCCAGGACGCCTATGCCACGCTTGCGTCCGTCTCCAACCGGTTTACCGAGGGATTCCATACGCGCAGTCTCAAAACTGCCAGGGAGTTGCTTGCCGAACTGGGACCTCCCCGTTCCGGATCGCTCGCAGCCAGTTGACCTCTTCCTGGTGGCGTCGCATGTGGCACACGCCCTGGCCTTATCTCACTCGCGCTTGAGCCCGATCGACTTGACGATGGGAGCAAGACGGGCCAGTTCGTCCTCGACGAGGCGCTGAAATTTGTCGGGGCCCGAATCGATGTCCGGCTCCAGACCTTGCGAACGATAGCTTTCCTGCAATTGCGGATCCGCCATCGCCGTACGGGTTGCCGTAGAGATCTGCTCCACGATCGTATCGGGGGTTGCTCGTGGGGCGAACAAGCCAAACCAACCGGCATATCTGAGGCCCGGCATGCCGGATTCGCTGACCGTCGGAATTCCCGGTGCGCCCCTCAACCGCTGTTCGCTCGTCACGGCGATCAGCCGTAGCTTGCCCGCTAGGTGCAACTCCAGGATCTGGCTCGACACCACGGCAATGACGGCGGAGATCTGGCCGCTGACCAGGTCGTTGGTGGCGGCACTCATGCCCCGATAGGGGACGTGGACGACGTCTGCTGCGAGACCGGATTGCAGCCTGAACATCTCCCCAACGAGATGATTGCCGGTGCCAACGCCCGGAGTGCCGTAGGAAAGTCTGCCCGGATTGGCTCTCGCAAAGGCCACCAGCTCCCGCAGGTCCTTCACGGGCAAGGAGGGATGAACCGCGAATGCAAGCGTGCTGGTAATCAGGCGATAGATGGCACGGAAATCACGAACCGTGTCGTAGGCAGGCTGTATCGAGGACAACGGAATCAGCACCTGAGTGCTACCATTGCCGAGCAGAAGCGAATAACCGTCGGGGGCGCTCTGCGCCACAGCGGCCGAGCCGATCGCGCCGCCAGCGCCGCCGATATTCTCGACGTAGATCGGGCCCAGCAGCGACGCCATCCTGTCGGCCCAGGGACGGCCTATCTGATCACCAGCGGCGCCAGCCGTATAGGGAATGACCAGCTTGATGGGACGGGAGGGATAATCGTCGGCGGCAGCACAGCCGGGCCATGCGGCCAGCGCCGTGATACGCGCCGCCCTATCGAGCAGTTCTCGGCGTGAAAGGAGGGACATCTTCTGTGTATTCGGGACCGTGCTGGTCATCTTACACGAATGAAGGGCCTTGAAAATCCGCGCAGGGAGATCGCTGCCCTGCACCGTGCAGGCGACAAAGCGCCGCAGCGTCGCAATCGCGTTCTCAGCAGCCGCGGCAGATCGATCCTTCGAGCATCTTCTCGAGCTGGGCGTCGTCCTTGTCGATTGTCGGGTCCGTGCCGAGCAACGGCCCCTTCGTCGCGCGACTACCGCTCTCGGACGATGGCAGCGCCGTGCCGAGCGAGTTCGTCCCCGGCACAGCGGCACTCGAGCCGAGTGCCCCGCCGCTCGTCATCGACATGTGCGAACCAATGCCGCCCCGCGCGGACGCCGCGCCTGAGAGCGCAAGGCAGGCGACGATGCAGAGAAACGAAAGCTGTCTCATGATCCACACTCCACATGTTGCATGACTTGCATCTAGAACTGGACGCCGCGCGGAAACTGACCATGCACGATCGCGCGATCAATTATGACATTGGCGACAGAACTCCGTTTCGACGGCGCACTAGCAATCATCGACGGCGCAGCCATCGCTGACATTCGATCATCGTCTCGCAAGAGTGATGCATGTCCAGCGAGCTTTGCCGACCGCGCTGCTTATATAGCTTGGTATAGAAGACACTTCCGGAAACGCCACCAGCCGAGCAGCGATCCCCGCCAAGCGACTCTCCGCACACACCAAGAAATGGAGAATCGCTATGAGTGCATTCAAGATCCTGATTGCCGCGACACTGATCTCAACAGCGACGGCATCGTCAGCGTCCGCGGCCTGGTCCTTCGCCGACCAGGAGCCCGCTGCCTTTGCCTCGATGTATCCCGATCGCGACGTGCTGAATGGCGGCGCGTTGACTCCGGCGGGACGCATGGGGCTCGAACGTCCCGGCGGCGCCGCCCCCGTGTTCGGCGCGGTTCACGTTCACGACCACCACTGGCGCCAATGAGACAAGAACGATGTCGCGGGCGCGACCGATCGGAAGCGACAGTCCTTTGCTGAAATCCTCGGAATCCATGCGTGACCATGACTTCGTGCAAAGACGAAAATGATCGTTCGATTGATACTGCCCATCCGACGTTCGCATCCACATGTCTGGCCAGCGAGCCGAGACGTTCCCGGCGTCGCTTTGTCAAGGAGACCTGCAATGACTACACTGAAACTCTTTTCCGCCGGCTTGATCGCCGCGGCCATGGTTGCCTCCCCCGCGATGGCTCGCGAAGGCAATACGAACGCGCGGCGGACGAATGTCGACGCCTACGCCTCGACGCAACGTATTCCGGTCACGGCCAAGCGCGGCTGCGTGAGGGCTCCGGACGTCGGCGCCTACGCATCCGCGCCATGGCGCCGTCCGCCCTGCGAGCCGACATCCGGCTACTGATTGCGCGCACTGGACGACGCCCCCTCGGCACAAGGCAACTGCCGGTGCTGAGCTGAAAGGATCGCACGTGGTCACGGGCTTTTCTGTCTCACGGATGGAAGGAAGAATGGCAACTCTCCCTGAAGCTGCCATTCTTCCTTCCGGGATCGACAAATATCGAATTGTTCGCTACGCCGCTGCCGCCGCCCGGCGACCGGCCTCAAGGAAGAAGCCTACCGCTATTCAGCAATTCGACGCGGCAGGGCTTCCGTCAGCATCCCGGCGGCAGGATCGGCGACACTCCCGGCGTTGGCGCGGCACCCGACGCATTGGCCGGTAACACTGTCGCAGGCGACGCCAGGTTCATCGAAACCCCTTCCATGCAGGCGGAGCTGTTCGGACTAGGCACGACGGCATTTGGATCAATGCCAGTGCCGCCAGCCCCGCTGGTGTCCTCCAGGATCGTCCCAGGCACCGGATTGGCCGGCACTTGCGGGATCGAGAGCGGCAGAGACGCAGCACTCGTCGTCTGCCCTCCAGGCGTCGAACTGCAGGCGACCGTCGTTCCCGCTCCTGCGGGCGCAGCCGCAGGAATTGTGCCCGTGGAGCTACTGATCTGCCCCATGACCGGCAGTATTGGAGCCACACTGCCCGGCGTCGGCAGGCCCGTGCTCGATACGAGCGGTGTCGCCGGCGCCAATGTCGGAGAATTCGACGGCGGCGCGCAGACAACAACCGTACCCGGCGTCGTCGGATTAGAGGCGAGCGGAACCGGCGCCAGCGTCGTATCGGGTGCGCCGGGCTCGGTCGTTGCGGAAAACGGGCCAGGGCTATTGAGCGGCGAGATGACGACAGCCCCCGGCACGGTTGGAAGACTCATTGCCGTGCTCCCGGTCGTTGCCACCTGGGCCTCGCTCGGAAGACAGCCCAGCTGCAGGACAATCAGCGCGGCGGGTACGATCCGGATCATGCCCGTGCCCCTAGCTCGCGTCTTGCTTGCGGATGGCCACTTTGCTGCCCTCCGCCAGATTGACCGCCGGATTGAGCACGACCTGCTCGCCAAGCTGCACGCCGTCGCGCACTTCGACCGACGTACCGAAATCCCGCGCGATCGACACCTTCTGCAGATGAACGGTGCCATTCCGCACCACCACTACGTGAAGTCCGTTTTGATCGAAGACCAGCGCATCGGACGGGACCGTCATCGATGGCGTCTTGCGCGGGATCGACAGCTCGACCGTGCAATAGATGCCAGGACTTAAGGCTCCATCCGGATTCGGGACGTCGATCTCGGTCAGCAGCGTTCGGCTTCCCGGCTGCAACGCGGTTGCGATGCGCGTAACTTTGCCCGGAAACGTCCGGTCCGGAATCTCGGGGACGCGGATCTCGGCATCAACGCCCGGCGTGACTCCGAAGGCCTCGTCCTGTGGAACGAACACCTGCGTTCGGATCACGTTGGAATGCATCAGCGTGAACATGAAGGTCGATCCGGCCAGTACCAGGCTGCCGTTGTCCACATTGCGCTGCGTGATCACGCCGTCGAACGGCGCCACCACGCGCTGGTAGGCCTTCTCCTGCTGAAGAACGCGAATCTGCGCTTCCTGCGCCGTGATGTTCGATTGGGCCACATTCACGGCCGCCTGCTGGGCACGCAGTGTGAGACGGTCGTTGTCACCCTGTTGTGCCGTCAGCCAGCCTTGCTTGACCAGATTGCTATCCCGCGCATTGGTGACGTCGGCAAGCTCCCGGCTCGCCTGCGCCTGCTGCAGCGAGGCCTGGTTCTGCGCCAGCGTCGCCTGGGCCTGCGCGATCTGCTGGTCGAGCTCCGGCGCGGTGATCTCCACGAGAAGGTCGCCCTTCTTCACCCGATCGCCGATATCGACGTAGCGCTTCTCGATATAGCCGCTGGTCCGCGCGAAGATGTTTGCCGCCTCGAATGCCGTCGTCGTCGCAGGCAAGGTGACCTTCATGATGTCGCCGCTGGGGCGAACCGTGGCCACCCGAACCTCCGGAACGGCGCTTTTGCTCTGCTCTGTCACTGCAGCGACGTCGCGCGCGGCCTGATAGTGCCGCCAACCGCCGATACCAAGACCGCCTGCGAGCAGCAGGAGCACACCACCTCCGAGCAACACGCCGCCGTAGCGGCGCTGCGGCCGCCCGCCCTTCCCGGGCAATTCCACGATCCGGCAGCTCTCTGCATCAGGCCGGCCTCTTGCGTCGTCATCATCGGTGCGCGCGCGAACATCGCTCATTTCGGTATCTCCTCGAATACGCCGTGATGAGGCCTGCCATCGTTGCGCTTGCGCAGCATGGCGAAGAGATAGGGCACGATCAGCAATGTCGTCGGCGTTGCAAACAGCAGCCCACCGATAACAGCACGCGCGAGCGCCGCGTTTTGCTCCTCGCCCGGGCCTCCGATCGCCATCGGGATCATGCCCACGATCATCGCGGCGGCCGTCATCAGGACCGGACGGATTCGCGTGCGACCCGCGCTCAACGCAGCCTGGAGGGCCGAGTGCCCCTTCAGCTGTTCGTCACGCGCGAAGGTCACGAGCAGGATCGAATTGGCGGACGCAACCCCGACCGCCATGATCGCACCCATCAGCGAAGGCACGTTCAACGTCGTTCCCGTGATGAACAACATCGTCACGATACCGCAGAAGGTTGCCGGCAGCGCCAGGATGACGACGAAGGGATCGCCGAAGTTCTGGTAGTTCACGACCATCAGCAGATAGACCAGGATGGCTGCAAACAGCAGCCCGATCCCGAGATCGCGAAACGACTGATGCATGCTCTGGATCTGGCCCAGAACCTGGATCGAATTGCCGGGCTGAAGCTGCTTCTGCAGCGTCGCGGTCACCTTGTCGATATCGGCCGCCACGCTGCCGAGATCGCGGCCCTGGACGCTGGCATAGACGTCGAACACCGGCTGGACATTGGCCTGGTTCAAATTGGTGGGCACGGTGCCCCGCTTGAACGTTGCGACGTTGCTGAGCAGGCCCGGCACTGTCTGCCCGCCCGCGGCGAGCGAGGCCGAAACCGGTGTGTTACCCAGAGCATTGAGCGAATTGGCCCTGTATTCGGGGGTCTGCACAGCCAGGTAATATGGAATGCCCGACGTCGGATCGGTCCAGAAATTGGGTGAGACCTGGGCCGACGAGCTGAGGCTGACATTGATGTTTGTCGCAACCGTGCTGGCATTGAGCCCGAGCTGCGCAGCGCGGGTGCGGTCGATGTCAGCGTAGAATGCGGGAGCGTCGACCTCCTGCTGAAGATGCGCATCGACGATCCCGGGAACCGCCGCCAGGCTCTTCTGCACCTGCTTTGCCACCGCCAGATTGTTGGCGCCGTAGCCGGCCGTCCGGACGTCGATCTGCGCCGGCAGGCCAAAGTTCAGGATCTGCGTGACGATATCGGCCGCCTGAAAATAGAAGAGGTCCTCGGGAAATGCGGATGGCAGCACCTGGCGCAACTTCTTGACATAATCCGCGGTCGGCCTGTGTCCCTCCTTGAGCGACACGAGAATGGTGCCGTCGTTCACCCCTATCGTCGAACCGTCGGTGAATGCCAGATTATAGGGACGCGCCGGGAGTCCGATATTGTCGACGATCAGCGCCCGGTCCTTTTCCGGAATGACCTCGCGGATCTTGTCCTCGACCGCCTGGAAGATCGCCTCTGTGTGCTCGATGCGGGTGCCGGCGGGTGCGCGAACATGGAGCTGGATCTGGCCGCCGTCGATCAATGGATAGAAGTCCCTGCCGACGTAGATGAACATGACGCCCCCGAGAGCCAGCATCAGCACGGCCATCACCGGGATGATGCTGCGGCGCCTAAGCAAAACCATCAGCAGATCGGAATAGCCGTCGCGCAGCCGCTCGAATCCACGCTCGAACATGGCGGAGGCCCTCGCGAAAATCCCAGACGGGCTCTCGTCCTTGGAATGGCGCCGCTCGCCCTTCAGCAGCAGACCGATCGTGATTGGTGTAAGCGTCCGCGACAGTCCGTATGACGCCAGCATTGCGAACACCACTGCCAGACCAAGCGGCGTGAAGAGGTACTTGGCCGGTCCCTGCAGAAACACCACCGAAGTGAACACGCAACTGATCGCGAGCGTAGAGACGAGCGTCGGCACCGCGATTTCGGCTGCGCCATGCAGCGTTGCGTCCGACAGCGGCATCCCCTCCTCCGTCCAGAGCCGATGCGTGTTCTCGATCGTCACCGTCGAATCGTCGACCAGTATGCCGACCGCAAGCGCGAGTCCCCCCAGCGTCATCGTGTTGAGGGTCTCTCCGAGAAAATGCAGAACGACGAGCGAGGACAACATCGCGAGCGGGATCGAGATCAGGACGACGAGCGTCGACCGCCATGATCCCAGAAACACCAGGATCATCAGCGCCGTGAGGCCCGCCGCGATCGCGCCTTCCCGCAGCACGCCGTCGACCGAATGAGTGACGAAGACAGATTGATCGAACAGCTCATTGATCTTCAGCCCGGCAGGTGCCGAGGCCCGAATCGACTTCAAGGCATGCTTGACACCGTTGACGACGGCAAGTGTCGAAGCGTTGCCGTTCTTGATCACGCTGAGCAGAACCGAACGATGACCGTCCTCGCGCACGATGTTCTGCTGCACCTGTGATCCGTCGCGGACCTGGGCAACATCCTTCAGCAGGATCGTGGCGCCATTCGCGAACTTGACCGGGATCATATTGAGATCCTTGATCGAGGCCGGTGTCGCATTGGTCCGGACGGTGTACTGGGTGTCGCCAATCTTCGCCGTGCCGGTCGGCAGCGTCAGGTTCTGGGTGTTCACCGCATTGACGATGTCGAGCGGCGTCAGTCCGCGCGACAGCAGCTTGTTCGGATCGATGTCGACCATGATCTGGCGATACTTGCCGCCCGCAGGCGTTGGCAGCGTCACCCCGGGGACGGGAGCCAGCTGCTGCCGGATCCGGTAGATGCCGAAATCGTATAATTGCTGTTCGTTCAATTTGTCGGACTCGAGGCTGAGCTGCAGCACCGGCACGCTCGAGGCATTGAACTGCACGATGACCGGCGGCTGAATACCCGGCGGCATCAACGCGCGGATGGCGTTCGTCGCCGAGACGATCTGCGAGATCGCGAGATCGAGATTGACGTCCGGCTGGAAGTAGATCTTCTGAACCGACAAGCCGTTGAGCGTTTGCGCCTCGATGTTCTTGATGCCGCTGACATTGGCGCTGATCGAATACTGGCTGTACGTGCTGACACGCTGCTCCATCTCCGGAGTCGAGAGGCCGGTGTAGCTCCAGATGACGGTGACGACCGGAATGCGGATCTCGGGGAAGATGTCCGTCGGCATTGACCAAATCGCGATGCCGCCGAGAAACAGGATCAGCGCCGCAAGCACGTAGAACGTATGCGGAAACCGCAGCGCGAAGCGAACAATTCCCATGATGACTTCTGCCTGAAGACAATTGCGCCTGACTTCGAACAGATGATTACGAGCCGGCATCTGTTCAAATGAAAACTAATTCAGCACCTCTTGCCGGGACGACTGCGCTCGGCCGCGACCATCACCGGTTCTCGATCGCTCAGAGAGAAGTGAGTTCTTCCAGAGTGGATTCCGGAACGCCACGAGAATAATCGCACCGCGCGGGAGATACGCGTCGACTCGATCCGAAAGCACGCGCCGCATTCTGCGCCGCCAGTACCGCGGCCCGTCTGACCCTTGCGAATGCGCAGATCTCGATCTGCCGGACCCGCTCGCTCGAGATGGAGAGTTCACGACCAAGCTGTTCGAGTGTGCGGGGGTTCTCAGCCAGCTGCCTCGCCTCCAATACGCGCCGCTCGCGCTCCGTAAGGACATCGAGTGCAAGGCGTAGCGCGTTGGTGCGACGCTCTGTCTGTTCCTGCTCGGCGATGACCGTCTCGGCGTCGATTGCATCGTCAACCAGCAAGCTCTGCCACTCGGCTCCCTCCTCGTCGCCTCCAACGCGCGCATTCAGCGAGAGGTCGCCGTTCAAGCGGGAGTCCATCTCGATCACGTCGCGCGTCGCAACGTCGAGCCTCCCGGCAATCATGTTGGCCGCCTCCGGCGTGAGGCCCGCCATCTCGCCGCCTGTCGCTCTCCTCATCTCGCTGCGGAGCCTGAAGAACAGCTTCCTCTGGGCCGTCGTTGTACCGATCCGGACCAGTGACCAGGACCGCAGGATGTACTCGTGAAGGGTCGCTTTGACCCACCACACTGCATAGCTGGAAAACCGCGCGCCGCGGTCGGCCTCGAAACGTGAGGCCGCGATCACGAGCCCGAGATTTGCCTCAGAAATGAGATCAACCAGCGGAAGGCCATATCCCCTGTAACCTCGCGCCAACCTGGCTGCGAGGCGGAGGTGACTGGTGACGAGCACGTTGGCGGCGTCTGGATCCCGCGTTTCCTGCCAACGACGTGCCAGCCGCTGCTCTTGATCAGGCTGCAGCAGATCGTATCGCCTGATGGCTGCTGCGTAGGCATTGACCGCGCTTGCCGACGGAGTTCGGCCGAACGTCGAGGTCTTGTTTCTCACGATCACGTGACGAGTTTGCATCCGCTGCTCCCGCGCTCGAACTTGGCGAGTAAGCGTAAGAGGCCTTCCCGCGGAGCTGCCACTAAATTGGACTTGAGAATCCTGAATTCGTTTTCAGGCGGTCCGAGAGTCGGGCATCACCGCCGACGTCACGTCCGGTCAAGCCTCGCGTGACGCGCGATCCGGGATTGAGGTGCTGGGGCGCGGTCCCTTGTTGCTCCTGTCGAGATAAGGATCTCGACCCTCCCGCCGGGGGCCGGGCAAATGATCAGCCTGAAACCGTGAAGCTTGACGATGGCAGCCACCAGGCTCAGTCCCAGTCCAACCCCGGGCGTGTGGCGCATCTTATCGGAGCGATAGAAGCGTCGCAGCACGGCCTCACGCTCCTGCTCGTTGATACCAGGTCCGGTATCGCTCACGCGCACGAGCGCGGTCTTGTCGGCCGACACCAGCTCGAGCCTCACCATTCCGCCCGCGGGCGTGAACTTGACGGCATTGTCCACGAGATTGGCGACCGTCTCGAATAGCAGGTCGCGATCGCCCCATACCTGCACCTTGCGATCGATGGCGACGCCAAGCGCGACGTTCTTGTCTTCGGCAATGGGCTCGTAGACGTCGCAGACCTCGCGCAGAATCTCGTCGAGCGCGACATCGCCGAAACCGGCCATACGGCGGTTGTTCTCGATCTCAGCCAGACGCAGCAACGCGGTGACGATTGCGAGCGACTGATCGATCCCGGCGACCGCCTTGTCGACGACCTCATGGAGTTGCTCCAGCGTGGCCGCGTGCGTGCGGCCTCTCTCCAGCGCCAGCCGGGCACGGGTGAGCGGTGTCCTGAGATCATGAGCAATGTCGTTACCGACGCCGGTCAGGGCGTTGATCATCGTCTCCATTTCGTCGAGCATCCCATTGACGATGCCGGCCAGTCGCGCGAACGGATCATCCACATTGTCCTGTGGTAAACGCTCGCGCAGATCACCGGCCACGATCCGCCGGACCCGCTGGTTCACTTCCTCCACGCGCCTCTGGGCACGGATGCTCAACCCCGCTCCGGCCAGCAGGCAGAGGCAGAACGCCGGCAGCAGGCCGAGCGCGAGAGCCTGCCCCACGACACTCGATATCTCGCGCGTCTCATCGACATTTCTCCCCATGACCAGGATGGCTCCGCCCTCCAGGCGCCTGGCCCCCGCTCTGATCACCGGATCGTGGTCAGCCGATTGCGTGATGCGATCGAGCCGCACCCCCTGCACCACCCCGTCGAGCTCGAGCTCCTGCGGCACGCGCTCGATGTTGCCGGCAAGCCGGGCTCCGGCGGCGTCGAACAGTCCCGCGTACTGCACGCCCCTGGAGTCTTGTTCGAGGTGATCGGTGATCGCGTTGACACGGCGGGCCGAAGGCAGCCTGGCCAGGAAGTCGATCTGGGTCGTGATCATCCGATCCGACCGGACGATCAGATAGTCATCGATCTTCCAATAGATGAACGCGAACAGCCCGACCACGAACAGCGCAAAGGCCGCCGCCACCGCCAGGGCCCAGAGAAACGTGTTCGAACGAATGAAGTGGAACTGGCGCATCGATCCGACGCTCGATAGTCATGCAAACCATGCTCCCCGATTTGGGGATGCCGCGGCGGCTATTGACGCACACGCAGGAGGAATCCCGATCCCCGAACGTTATGGATGAGCTGCACCTCCCCCGGGCCGTCAACCTTGTGACGGAGCCGGCCCATATGCACGTCGATCAGGTTCGTGGTTGCAGGAACGAATTTATAGTTCCAGACCTCCTCGAGCAGCATCGCGCGCGTCAACAACTGGTCGCTGCGACGCATCATGTATTCGAGCAGGCGGAACTCTCGCGGCAGCAGATCGATCTCGCGCTCGCCGCGCCGCGCGGTCCGGTCGATCAGGTCGAGCTCCAGCGGCCCGGCGCGCAGCGTGGTTTCTCGACTGTCGGTCGGACGGCGCAGCAATGCCTCTATCCGAGCGACGAGCTCGACGAGCGCGAACGGCTTGGTGAGATAGTCGTCTCCTCCCATGCGCAAGCCGCGCACCCGGTCATCGACCGCGCCGAGAGCGCTCAGCACCAGGACGGGCGTTCCGACCTCGTCCTTGCGCAGCGCCTCGATGACGGTCAGCCCGTCCATTCCGGGCAGCATGCGATCGACGATCAAGGCATCTGGACATGACGAGCGCGCCCGATCGAGACCATCGATGCCATCGGGCGACCACTGAACCTCGAAGCCACGATCGGCAAGCTCGGCGATGACCGACTCGGCGGTCTCGGCGTCGTCCTCGATCAGAAGAATCCGCGTCATTGTCCCGGTCCCACCTCCTGCGAGGCGCTTCGGCCTGCGGCGACGAAGCATGGGCTCGGCGGCTCTTGTCGTCATATTCCACGCCCATTGCGCCCGAAGGCGCCGCGCTGAGCCTGCATGCGATGAGCCGCTCGCCCTGCGGTGACATAGTCCGGCTCAGGATGGAACACCACTAAATAGCAATTCAGGAAGCCTGGGAGGGCGGCCAGCGACGGTGGGTGAGCAGAAAGGTGTGCTGTCGTCGTGGTCATCTCCCATCTCCGTCCGGGACTCGCGATGCACCATAGATATGTTCTCGATGGGTCCTTGTTACGCACAAGGATGGGATTTTGCGGCGCACATTGCGGATTCGCACGATCGTGGCTGCCACGCGAATAGAGATCACGGGCCGTTGAACTCCGGTGAGCATTTCGTGCGTTTTGTTGGGTCGCGATCGTTCGCACCTCCTCCGCGAGCCGGCTTGGTCTGCCTGCTGTCATCAAAGGAGAAGCCACAATGTCTACCCTCAAGCTCTTGTCGACCGGATTGATCGCAGTCGCCATGCTGGGAGGACCTGTCATGGCACGCGAACGGCACGCCGTCGTGCGACCGTCCTCCATGGAAGCCAATCCGGCCGCATCGAACGCATCCCTCTATCGGGATGGTCGCACCTGCGTTCCGGCGCCGCGTGTCGGCGCATTTGCGACAGCGCCGTGGACCGGCGACAACGTCCCTTGTGAGCCGGGCACCGGAAGCTTCTGATCGCTACGGCTTTGCGGCCGACCGGGCACCTCGGTCGGCCGACCGCATCACCTTGCCGATCGGCCCTTGTCTTCCTGAAACCGAATTTAGTGGGATTGACGAGCGCCGTTCCTATCTTCCTTTCATCACGAAGCTTGGCGACACCACGACGCTGAAGCGAACTGCAGGGATCGCCGAGCACCTCGATAGAAAAGGAGTGCTCCCATGAAACGAGTATTGATGATTTTAGCCACAGCGGCACTTGCCTCGACGTTGACTGTCGGGGTGGCCGAGGCGCGCGGCGGTGGCGGAGGCGGCCACGGTGGTTTTGGCGGCGGCGGCTTTGGCGGCGGACATATGGGCTTTGGCGGGGGAGCGCATTTCGGCGGCATGGCACATGCCGGCGGGTTTGGCGGAGGATTTCATCCCGGCGGGACCGCGGCGTTCGGTGGCGGACACCGCTTCGACGGAGGCCATCTCGGTCTCGGCGATCACATCGCCTCCCGCGGCACAGGCTTCAGTCCCCACGCACTACATCAGTATGGTCGCTATCGGTCCGCGTATGGATTCTACGGCGCCTATCCCGACTGCTACGACTGGTACTACCTGCATCCCAACGCGCCGTTGCCGCTGAGCTGCGGCTGATTTGCAAGCACAAGCCTCTGCCTTTGGTCCGGATCTGGCCTGAGCCGATCCGGGCCGACGGCCTCCTGACATTCATGCGACGACCGCCGCGATCAACGCGGCAGTGACATCTCAGAACTGCACACCGCGTGTCAGGGCACCGTCGACGACGAGGTTCGTTCCCGTGATGAAGCTCGCGGCACGACTTGCGAGAAACACGACCGCGTTGGCCATCTCCTGCGGGGTCCCCATCCGGCCCGTGGGATTGAGCGCAAGCGCCGTCTTGTAGAGCTCCGGATTGGTGTCCTTGATGGTGTTCCAGACTCCGCCTTCGAAATAGGTGTTGCCCGGCGAGACCGTGTTGGCGCGAATGCCCTTGTGCGCAAGCTGATTGGCGAGACCTTGCGTGTAGTGGATGATGGCGGCCTTGAAGGTGCCGTAGGGGCCGGCCGCGAAATCGACCTCCCGCCCGGAAACGCTCGATATGGCGACGATCGCACCGGCGGCGCTCTTTTCCAGATAGGGCATGGCCGCATTGACCAGCCGGACCGTGCCCATCATGTCGGTCGAAAATTCCCTTGCCCAGCTTTCATCGTCCTGCCCGATAGCCAGCGCACTCACATTCGACACGACGACGTCGATCCCGCCCAGTTTGGTCGCCATGTCGACCACCCAGGCCTTGAGCGCCACACCATCGGCAACGTCGACCGAGGCTCCAAAGGCGGCCACGCCTTTGCTCTTGAGCGCTGCGACAGTGCTGTCAACATCCGCTTGATTGCGCGCACAAATGCCGACATTCGCGCCCTCCGCCGCAAAGGTCTCGGCGATCGCGCGACCGATCCCCTTGGTACTGCCGGTGACGAGAACCTTGGCGCCCGAAAGTCCTAGATCCATGATCGGCTCCTTTTCTTCTCTTTAGTGTCACACATTCAATAGTTATTCGCCACCGCCCTGACCAATCCCCGGTAGCTGTGCGGCATCCGCATCGAAACGAGATCCTTCCGTCGCACGACATTGGTCGGATAAACGCTGTCGAGATTGGTAGTGTCGACCAGCGCCGTGGCAAGGTCCGTATCGTCAGCTGCAATCGCCTCGCGGCGCGGAAACTCGAACGTATCGGGGCCGAACACCCCGCTCAGCCCGGGATAGCCGCGTCCGGGATTGAACACGTTGGCAAACGCCAGGAACACGTTGTTCTCGCCGGCGCGGACGCGGAAGTGATGCCAATGATGCGGATCGGCGCCGGTCGGAATCGGTGCCGACTGTAGAACGGCCGTCCCCGCATGTGGCGAACCGAAGGGGCCCTTGACTGCTGCGCAGCACGCGATGACGTCGCAGCCGCGAAGTGCGAGCACCCTCCCCGCTTCCGGAAACGCCGCATCGTGGCCGATCAGCAGGCCGATGCGCCCGATCGGCGTATCGACGACAGCCCAGTCATCACCGGCCGTGGCCCAGCTCCGCTCCTCTTCCGTCAAATGCGTCTTGCGATAACGCGTGATCCTTCCATCCGGCGTGATCAGACAGGCGCTGTTGTAAACGGCATCGCCCGCGCGTTCGGCCATCCCACAAACGATGTAGATCTCGAGCTGTGCAGCGAGCGCGTGCAGGCTGTCCGTGGCAGGTCCCGGTATCGGCTGCGCCGATCTCGCCGGACCTGCCAGGCCGGTGACCGCGAGTTCCGGGAATACCACGAGATCCGCGCCCTCGGCTTTGGCCCGGCGGGCAAGATTCGCGATCGCCTCGAGATTTTCGGGAACGCTGTCGCCGGGCGCGAATTGGGCCACGCTGACGCGCGAGCGCATTCCTTCAGGCCAGGGCTCGTGACCATAGAGACCGAAGAATTCGCGCGGATTCCAGCTGAAAGTATCGGTCAGCAACTCCGGATACAGCTCGGGCCGACGCTGAACGAAGACCGGCTCGCCGAGCACGCGGCGCACACGAGCGATGTCGAGATCGATCTCGGCCAGGGCGAACCCGTCGCCCTTGTCGAGGACCGTGACCACCCCGCCATCCGGCGCGATCACACAGCTCCCGCCGCTGAACTGGACGGTGCGCTCGCACCCCCAGCGATTGCTCTCGATCACGTAACAACCGTTCTCGAAGGCTCGGCTGATCCAGTAGGGCGCCGGCGTTCGCTCCGCGAGCCAGTTGGAGATATGGCAGATGACATCCGCGCCCCCCAGCGCCATCAGCCGCGCGGTTTCCACAAAATGGATGTCCATGCAAATGAGGAGTGCAATCCGCCCGATCGGCGTATCGAACACCTGGTTGTGCAGGTCGCCCGCTGCCGCCCATTTCGGCTCCGAGATATAGGGATGGGTCTTGCGGTGGCGGCCGACGATGCCATCGGGCCCGATCAAGACGGCCGAGTTGAAGTAGATGTCGTCCACGTCGGCTTCGGGCATGCCGACCACGAGGTAGCAGTCGTGCTTGCGCGCCAGCGCCGCAAAACGGTCGGTGGTCGGCCCGGGAATCTTCTCGACAAAGGGCCGAACCTCGGCGCGGTCGAACCAGCAATAGCCCGTGGTTCCCATTTCCGGCGTGACGATGAGCTTCGCGCCGGCTGCCGCCGCCTGTTCGCAGAGTTCGAGCAGGCGCGCGATGTTGCGCTCCTTCTCGAACATGGTCGGCTCGAACTGGACAGTGGCGACCTTGTGCACGCACGGCATGATCGACGTCCCCCGTTAGCGCAGATAGGATTTCTTGATGGAGGCGCCGAGCGTGTATTTCGGATCGACCATGTTGCCGAGACGCACCCGTCCGGCCTGGGTCAACAGCATGTAGGCGTCGATCTCCTCGAAACCGTAGTCCGCCGCCATCCAGCGGCACAGCTCGCGATAGGCGATGCGCGCTGCATCCTCCATCGGCCGCGCCGAGCCGATGGTCATGATGAACTCCTTGGTCTCGAGCCGTGGCCAGGCGATCGTCCAGCCTTTGATGAGGTCGACCTGAACCGTGGTCACGGTCGGATGCTCGATCGCGACGCCGCAGAGCTCGCCGTCCCCCTGTGCGGCATGGCAGTCGCCGAGATAGAGCAGCGCGCCCTTGGTGTTGACCGGCAGATAGACGATGGCGCCGACGCCGACGTCCGGCAGGTCCATGTTGCCTCCGTAATAATCGGGGACGAGCGAGGAGATCGCCTCGATCTCCGGCGACGTTCCGATCGTGCCGATGAAAGGCTCATAGGGCAAAGTGATCTTGTCGCTCCATTTGGTGCCGGTCTTGGCGTCGATCTCCAGCTTCTTGACCCGTTCGGGCAGCGCCGGGTTGAGCAGCGCGGTCTGCCCCGTGCTGACGAGGCCGCCGAAGTCCGGCATGACCACGGTGGTGCCGCATGGCTGCGGCCCGCGCGGCACGATGCTCTCGATATAGACCGCGAGCGTGTCGCCCTTCTCGGCCCCGTTTACGTGGATCGGTCCATTCTGCGGATTGAGGAACGGAAAATTGAGAATCTTCGACGGGCTGTCGGTTTCGTGCTTGATGGCGCCCTCGAAGGCGTCGTGGGTCTCGGCGGAGACGACCGCTCCAGGATCCACGGTCAGCACCGGATTCACGTAGGGGCCGTAGACATAGTGATACTTGCCCTGCTCGCTTTCGGTGATCGTATGCGAAGTGCCGCGCTCACCCTTGGCCACGCCCTTGCGAGCCATGATCGAATCTTTGTGCCAGGACATTTTCTTTTCTCCTTCTGTCGTAGGCCAGCGTTCAAACGGCGAGATGGCGCCGCATCTCCGCTTCGTCGTCGAGCGCTGCGCGGTCGAGATTTGCGACGATGCGGCCCTTGTCCATGACGTAGCAGCGCTGCGCCATGGCGCGGATCATGTCGAGGTTCTGCTCGACCAGAATGATGGTCACGCCCGTGCTGCGGTTGAGCTCGACCATGTTGCGCGCGATATCCTGGATGATGTTGGGCTGGATACCTTCCGACGGTTCATCGAGCAGGATGAGATTGGGGTTCGCGATCAAGACTCGTCCGATCGCGAGTTGCTGCTGCTGGCCGCCCGACATGGTGCCGGCGCGCTGGTGCCAGCGTTCGGCGAGGATCGGAAATGCCTCCACGATCCTGCGTCGGCCCGCTTCGGGAATGCCGCCGCCCTTGATCGCGGCGCCGACCGCGACGTTCTCGCCGACGGTCAGTCGTGGAAATACGTCGCGTCCCTGCGGCACATAGCCCATGCCAAGGCGCGCCCGTTTGTGCGCCGGCAGGGATTCCACCGCTTCGCCGCGATAGACGACCGAACCGCTCATCGCCGGCACGAGCCCGATCAGGCTTTTCATCAGCGTGGATTTGCCGACGCCGTTGCGCCCGATGACGGCGACGATCTCGCCTTCCCGCACCTCGATCTCGAGGCCCTGGAGCACGGGCTTGCCACCATAGCCGGCGCGCAAGGCAAGCGTCGAGAGGATGACCTCCTTGCGTGGCACATCAAGCATGGGCCTGCCCCAGATAAATCGCCGCCACGCGTTCATCCGCTACGATCTCGTCGATCGAGCCCTGCGCGAAGACCTGGCCGAGATGCAGCACCGTGACACGCTGGGCGACCTGGCGGACAAAAGCCATGTCGTGCTCGATCGCGAGCACCGTCATGCCGTCCGCATTGAGCCGCTGCACCATCTCTCCGGTCAGATGGGTTTCCTCCGGCGACATGCCGGCCGTCGGCTCGTCCAGCAGCAACAGGCGCGGCTTCAGGCTGATCGCCATGCCGATCTCGAGCCATTGCTTCTGGCCATGGCTGAGATTGCCGGCAGTCTGGGCCTGCTCGGACCCGAGCCCGAGGAAGGCGAGCAGCCGGTCGATCTCCGCTTCGAGCTCGGCGCCGCGATGACGGATCTGAAGTGCGATCTCGAGGTTCTGGCGGACCGACAGACCCTTGAATACGCCGGGCACCTGGAATTTGACCGAGAGGCCGCGATGAATTCGCGCAAAGGATTTCAGAGAGGTGATGTTCTCGCCGGCGAAGACAATTTCGCCGCTGCCGGGATGATGCTCACCCAGAATCAGACGGAACAGCGTGCTCTTGCCGGCGCCGTTCGGGCCGATCAGGCAATGGATTTCGCCGGTCTGAAGCGTGAGGTCGACGGCGTTAGTGACGTGTAACCCGCCGAAATGCTTGTTCAGCTTGCGCAGTTCGAGCAGCGACATCAGCCGATCCTCTGCGTCAGGCGGGCGGCGAGCCTGCCGAGCCAGTTCATCGCACCGAGCACGAGGCCGTTCGGCGCGATCAGCACCGTGAGCACCAGCAACACGCCCATGAAGACCAGCGCATATTGGCTGCCATAGATCGTGAGCGCCTGGAACGCGGCCAGCACCATCAGCGTGCCGATCACGGTAGAAGTCAGGTCGCTGCGGCCCCCGACGGCGACCCAGATCAGCGGCAACGCCGCCGCCGTCATGCCCATGCTCGAGGGCGTGATGTACTGTCCCCACACCGTGTAGAGCACGCCGGAGAGCCCTGCGAGCGCCGCGCCGATGACGAAGGTGATGAGCTGGTATTTGCGCACGTCGTAGCCCAGCATCTCCGCTCGTTCCGGGTTCTCCCGGATCGCGACAATGACGTTGCCGAACGACGAGTTCATCAGCATGCGCAGGCCCAGATAGACGAAGATGAGAAGACCGAGCACGAAGTAATAGAGGCCGACGTCCGCGAACAGCACGATCGGCTCACCCGGCCAGGGGATGGTCAGAGGCGGCATCGCGCTCATGCCGTTGAAGCCGTTCAGTCGCGCGCTGCCGATACGCCACTCCGGCCCTGCGGTCTGGGCCATGAATCGCTCCAGCATCAACGTCACGGCCAGCGTAACGATGCCGAGGAAGACACCGGCGATGCGGCCGAAGAACATGAAATAGCCGAGCAGGATCGCGAACAGCGCAGCGATCGCGACGGCCACCACCAGCGCCACCAGCGTGAAGCCGTAGGCCGAGCCGAAATTGATGGTGAGGATGCCATAGCCGTAGCCCGCAATCCCGAAAAAGGCGGTCTGGCCGAAGGACAGCGAGCCGCCATACCCCCAGATCAGGCAGAGGCTGAGAGCGATGAAGACCCAGACGAAGAAGTAAACCGTGTTGCCAACGGTGTAGCCGTCGCTCACCAGCGGATACACCAGTGCGACTGCGAGCACGACGGCGAACAAGCCCCAGAAGGCCGGACCGCGACCGACGGTCTGCGGTCCTTCGAGACGGCGAAACAACGAGAGAAAACCGGTCACGACGCCATCCCCCGTCAGGTGCGCTCGCGCAGCACGAAGCCGGAAATGCCCTTCGGCAGCACCCGAACGACGATGATGACGGCAACCAGGAGGCCGATCTGGCCGAACAGCTGTCCCTGCCAGGACGTCATCACCGATTTCACTATTGCAAGCACGCCGCCTGCAGGCGCCGTGCCGAGAAAGACATCGGCGCCGCCGATCACGACGGTGACGAACGCTTCCATGATGAAGGTTGCTCCCATGGTCGGTACCAGCGTCATGGTCGGGGCATAGAGACCACCGGCGAGGCCGGCGAGCCCCGCTCCGCAGGCGAAGGTGAGGCTATAGATCAAACGCGTATCGACCCCGAGCGCCGCGGCCATGTGCGGGACCTGAATGGTGGCGCGCGCCAGCACACCGAAGCGCGTCCAGTTGAACAGTGCATAAAGCCCCGCCAGCACACCGAGCGCGGCGCAGAACAGCACGATGCGATAGATCGAATAGGAGTAGTCGCCGACCTGAAAACTGCCGAACGGCGTGCCGACACCCGCCATGGTCGAACCGACCATGATCAGCGTGCCCTGCGTCGCGATCAGGCTGAGGCCCCAGGTGGCGACGATGGTGTCGAGCGGCCGGTCGTAGAGATGGCGGATGACCACCAGCTCCACCACGACGCCGACCAGCGCCGACACGATGGTGCCGGCAAGTATTCCGAGCGGCAACGGCAGGCCGGCATGCACGGTGGCCGCCGTCACATAGGCACCGCACATGATGAACTCGCCATGGGCGAGATTGATCACGCCCATCATGCCGAAGATCACCGCGAGCCCACAGGCCGAGAGCACCAGGAACGCGAAAGCGTCGCCGAATTGATAGAGCGCAGAGAAGACGAGGGTCGCAAGGTTCATGAAACAACCAGAATGTGGGAAGGCGCGAGATTGCCGTCGCAGATGTTCGAGGGTCGCCCCGGCGTGCGGGGAACGCCGGAGCGACCAGCCGCCGTCAGGGTTTCGGCGGAGGATTCGACGGCGTGTACTGGGCCATCGGATCCTTCTTGGTCAGATCGCAGCCGGCCTCACCCAGCCAGTACGGCTTGATGTCCTCCCAGGTCTTCGGGAAGGAGATCGAATGATCGGCGCCGACCTTGGCGAGATAGATCGTGTGCGACATGTGCTGGCTCTTCGGGTCGATGCAGACCTTGCCCTCCGGCGCGTCCATGCAGACGTCGCCGAGCGCGATCACCTTGCGGATGTCCTCGCGCTTGGTCGACTTCGCGCGCTCCACCATCTGCTTGTAGAGATAGACGGCGAGATAGGAGTTCTCCGCCTCCTGGTTGACATAGGGCTCGCTCGGGAATTTCGCCTTGAACTTGGCGTAGAATTCCTTGCTCTTCGGCGAGTCGATCTCCTCGATGTAGTTGGTGGTGACGTACATGTCCTTCAGGCTCGGCGGCTTGAAGCGCTTGTGCTCGTAGCCCTGGCCGACGTTGACCGAGGAGGCCATCGGCAGGTTGACGTTGGCGGAGGCCGCCTGCTCGTAATAGGAGGCCTGCGCGGTGCCGACCAGCAGGGTGACCACGAAGTCGGGCTTGGCCTTCTGGATATTCTGGATGCTCTGGGAGAACTGCGACACGCCGAGCGGGATGAACTCCTCGCCGGCCATCTTGCCCCCGTTCTCCTTGACGATCTTGCGCACCCATTCCGCCGAGATCTGGCCGAAATTGTAGTCGGCAGCGAGCGTGTAGACGTTCTTGCCGTACTTCTCCATCATGTAGGGGATGAGCGTGGAGAACTGCTGCTCGGGCACCGCGCCTGTCACGATCATGTGGCCGTCGCAGACACCGCCTTCGTACTGATTGTTGTAGAAGGCGAAGCCATTGAACTGGTCGACGATCGGACGGTACGCCTCGCGCGAGGCCGAGGAGAAGCCCGCGAACACGACGTCGACCTTGTCGCGCTGGAGGACGCGCCGCATGAACTCCTGGTAGCGGGTGTTGTCGGATTGCGTGTCGTAAGCGACGAGCTCGAGCGGCCGCCCCATGATGCCGCCTGCCTTGTTGATCTCTTCGGTGGCGAGCTGGATGGCGTGGACCTTGCCGATCGTCGCGGCGGCAAAATCGCCGGACTGATCTTCAAGCACGCCGAGCTTGATCGGATTTTCCGCCGCCAGTGCCAGAGATGATCCGAGGACAAGCGTCCCCGTGAGGGCTGCGGCACGCAGCCCCCGCAATACAGACTTGCTCATTTTTGCTTCTCCTAGATGGCTTGCTTGTTGCCGCCTTGCAGCGTGATGCCGGTTGTGCGGCCGGACGTATCGGGCGGCTTCGCCCGCTTGCTCATAAACTCCTCGCAATAGAGTTCCATGTTCTGCCGCGCGCGCATGCTGTCGCGGCGGAGCTGGGAATAGGCTCCTTCCTCGTCGAGGCCGTCTTGCTGCATCAGCAGGACGACCGCCCGGATCACCGCGCGCCGGCCGCGGCGGCGCTCCTCGAGGCCTTGAAGGCGCTCATACATCTCGGCGCGCAGCAGGAACTGGTTGATGCCCATGAACAGGGACGTGTAGACCGCGCCGCCGTGCACGGGCTTACGCAGGAACGAGGTTGCGCCGAGATTGACGAGCGCCTTGAGCCGGCTCGGCGCCTCGACGCCGACGAGGCCGATCACCGGCACCGGCGGCAAGCGCGAGCCGGGATTGACCTCGATCGCTACCGCGCCTTCGAGATCGCCGTCGATGAACAGGATGTCCCGCTCGGCCTGAAGGCTTGCGACATCAATCTGCGCACGACCGTCGATGATCTCCGGATATTCGGTGGAGACGCCAAGCTTGGCCAGCGTCGTTTCGAGCGCGCTCTCCCATCCGCCTCGCCGGGTAACGACGATGGCACGGCCGCCCTTGAAGTTCTGTAACAGTCGGGAGCTCATGATTGCACCACCTTCAAAAGCGGAGAGCGCATGGCGCTGGCAAAGCGCGGCGACGACTGAACGAGATAGGGATCTGGCGCGATCGGCTCGCGCGATTCCAGAAGGACTTCGAACTGCCCGCTGACCGTCGACCGACCAATCCGGGGCGTGAGCCAGGCGTGGAAGGTCTGGCGGTCGATGCGGACCTCGCCTTGCGGAGCGCACAGCCGCTGGTCTGCCACAGCGGCGCGTACCGTGCGGGCGTCGTCGGTGCCGGCTTGTGACAGGGCCGCGCCGAGCAGCTTGACGGCGATGTAGGATGCTTCGGCGTCTGCCGACGAGACCGGTCCATCCGGAAATGACGAGGTGTAGGCGCGAATGAAGGCGCCGTTTTCCGCCGAATTCAGCGAGGAGAAATAAACACTCGAGGACAGATGTCCATCGACAGCATCCGGACCGATCTCCGGCAATTCCGGCTCCGACAGCGTGCAACTCGCGACCGGGATTTCAGCCGCCTGATCGATGCCACGCGCACGGCAGGCGGCCCGGAACGCCCGGAAGAAGGCGTAAGCGCTGGTGCCGATCAAATTGTTGAAGACGAAGTCCGGACGCTGATCGATGATCGCCGCGATCACCTGGTCGACCTCGGTGTCGCCGACCGAGAGATATCGCTCGGCAAGCACGGTGCCACCGCGCGCGGCGAGTGCCTCCCGGAAGATGCGATTGTTTTCCCAGGCCCAGATGTAATTGGAGCCGACGCAGAAGGCGCGCGAGCCGACGCGGGATGCCAGATAGTCGACGAGCGGCAGCACGTGCTGGTTCGGCGCCGCGCCGGTATAGATGACGTTGTCGGAGCTCTCGAATCCTTCGTAGTGAGACGGGTACCAAAGCAGTCCGTCGAACTTCTCGAAGCAGGGAATCACCTCCTTGCGGCTCGACGAGGTGTAGCAGCCGACCACGTGCCGGACGCCGGAACCGAGCAGCTGGAGGCTGAGCGAGCGATAGCTCGCAAGGTCGCCGGCCGGATTGACCACGACCGGCTCCAGCGCAATGTCGTCATGGCCCGCATTGATTTCGCGAAAGGCGAGCAGCGCCCCGTTCAGCATCGAGCGCGCAACGACGCTGTAGGATCCCGTCGTCGACAGCATCACGCCGATCCGATAGTTCGTCCGCGCCATCACTCGTTCCAAAATAAAAAGGCGCCCGTCGGCTGTTAAGCCGAGGGCGCCCTCGCCGCCAACCGAGCACGCGAAACCGGCGTGATGTTGGAAATGGTTGAAGCTCATTGCGTTGACGGGCCGAACTGCCCAACGCTTGTGTGATACGGTCGTTGAGATCAGTTGTGAAGTCAAGCGCGTTATTGCAGCGAAAGCTGCCGCGATTCATATCGTGGTGCAGCAAAACTATGCAGCCGAGCCGCGGGCACCGCTTCGATGCGGCGGAGACACCAGGGCACGCCTGACGTCCGGTCTCCAGACCTGGGCGCTGTCGAAAGCTGCGTGCCGAGCTGCCAGGAGGCCCACGCCCGGCCGAGAGCATCGTCGCTTGCCGCACGAACGACGGATGTCTCTGCCGGCTGTCGGTTTCGTTGGGGCGAGTGAACTTCGGCTGCCCGGAGCCTTGTCTGGCATCAGGCCGCCTCTGCACAATCTCATCCCGAGACCAAGTCCAAACGGCCCCGAGATTTAAGAATTTGGTAACGATACGAACGTGGTTGAGCGTTAATGCAAATCGCACACCGCCGGTGTCTAGCCCGTAACGACCCTGCTATAAAGCGGAGCCAGGTTCGATCGACTTCGCGAATTATCCGGTTTCCCTGATTGCGCATGAACAAGCTTAGCAACACCTTCGACATCGTCATCGAGCAGGCGTTCGACTTTCTGTCTCCGGAATATGCCGAGCTGTTTGATCGCTCGGCCGCCACTGCGTTCCAGCATCCGATCTGGCTGCACAGCCTCTACACCAGGCTCGCTTCGGATGCGGGTGCAACACCTCTGGTCGTCGTGGTCCGCCACCGCGCGACGGGCGCCCTTGCGATGGTGCTGCCCTTGCTCCGGATCCGGCGCGGCCCGATCCGAACCGTCGAGTTCGCCGACCTCCGCGTCTCCGACTATCTGGCGCCGGTTTGCAGCCAGAAAGTGTTTTCGCAACTGCTCGACGACGCGGACGCATGCGCGGAGATTCGGCGCCTCGTTCGACCTTTCGATCTGCTCCGGATGACCAAGCTGCCCGACGGGCGGCTTCCGATCGAGAACCTCCTGGCCGCATCGCGCCGCGTATCGATGGACACCAATGCCTACGCGACGGTTCTCGTCGCGCCGTTCGAGCAATGGCGGGCCAGTGCGATCGATCGCTCCTATCAGAAGGAGCTTGCAAAGAAATATCGTCAGCTTCAGAAGAAGGGCGCGCTGAGCTTCTCATGCAGCAACGACAGCGCCTCCGTGCTCGAAGCGCTGGATGTGATGAGGAAGTTTCGCGGTCCGCGCTTTCAGGCGCAAGGCGACGGAGATCTGCTCCAGCGTCCCGAATATTTCGGTTTCTATTCCGACGTGGCCCTTCGTGGTCTCGGCTCCTTTGTGCGTCTCTATGCCATGAAGATGGACGGCGAAGTGATCGCCGCCGTGCTCGGCCTCTGCCATCAGGGCAGCTTCCTCATCATCATGAGCGCCTTCGACATTGCCGGGTACAAGAGCCAGTCCCTGGGCGCGCTGATGTTCGAGCAGGTAGCGCGGGATTGCATCGAGCGCGGCGATCAGATGCTCGATTTCACCATTGGTGACGAGCCATACAAGAAATTGTTCGGCGGACAGCCCTCGCCGATGTGGGCGATCACGAAAGCCGGCAGCACCGCAGGTGCCATCGCCCTGTTCGCGCTAAAGCAGGCTCCCTGGCTCAAACTGGCGGCCAAGCGGCTGTCGGATTTGCGGCTCCTGCCCGCCCGCACTCCAACTCCCACGCGCTGAAGGACGGCAGGCGAAGGGCCGCGAAACTCAGGCGCGCAACGCCCCGCGAACACGCCCGAGCCAGCCGGGATGCATTTGATCGACGCGGTGTGCCAGGCTGCGCCGCAGGAAGTGCAGCCGGCGCCGAACATCCCAGCCGATATCGTTGCGTGACGTCAGGGCCTGGCGGAAACGCGCCATCTTCAGAGACTGCTGATCCGCCGCGATCTTGTCGCGATCGGAATAGAACTGCGTGATCTTCTCCTGGTCCATGCCTGGGGTCGCGAGCCACTTCGGCGCATATTCGGTGCACAGACGATCGACGTCCACCAGCAGACGCGCGACGCCCGTGCCGGCGGCAGGACAATTGGTCTGGAACGCATCGCCGATGAGCACGATGCCGGGCTGGAGATGTCCCTCGACGACGGTCAGATCCATCACCCAGTTCTGGACACGGTCGGTGACGCGGAAATCGCCGAGATAGGGCCGCAATCCCGGCAGCAGACGCAGAACTGTCGCTTCCGGCTCACGACGCAGCTCGCGCATGATCGGATCGGTCGGGTCGCGGAACATGAAGAGATTGGCCCGCATGCCGGCGCGAACCGGAAACAGGCTGAGATAGTCGATGCCGTCGGCCGTGCGCTCGCCATAGCAGGTCAGCGCCTCGAAATCGAACGGCGCGCCATCGCGGCGGGCGATCGTGAAGCCGAACGAAACCGAATGGCGTTCGGCCAGAATCTGCCGCTTGATACCGAGTTTATAACCGAGAGCCGCCGCCATGCCCGTGGCGAGAACGACGAGACGCGCAGTCACGCGCCGTCCGGAGGCCAGTTCGAGATGCTGGATGTCGTCGCTGCAGCTGATCGCGGTGACCTCGTCGACGATCAGATCGGATGGATCGGGGATCCGGCTGCGCGCCATGGCGACGAGATCGGCATAGGGAAATCCGTAGGCCTGGCCGACGCTGACATCGACCACCTTGCCTTCCCGGATATTGAGCACCTGATCATATCGACAAGCGACATTTTCGAGCGCGTCGAGGAAGCCCAGCTTGCGGAGCATCGCCAATTGATGGCCGCCGATCTTTTCCACCCGGAACTCGTCCGGATAGATCGCCCGCTTGTCGATCAGTGCGATGCGATGCCCTGCCCGCGCCAGCACGGCCGCTGCAAGCGATCCTGCAAGGCCACCACCGACGATCGCGATGTCCGCAACGATCGTCGAAGAGCCAGCTGCGCCGATCGGCTCGGTCACAGTTCTATCCGCCGTCATGATCCAGGCTCCCACGGTCAACCAAAGCCGCACGTGCAATTCTCCGGCCTGATGTCGCATCGCAGGACCAAACGCGATCATTTCTCGGTATCGAGGTTAATGAAGCGGGGGAGCCGGCCGCCCAGACGAAAGTCGGCACGCCTCTTGCTCGGGATTCTCGGTAAATTCCGGCTTCCGGCACTCTTCGGTCGATCCCGGCGAGCCATTCCGCATTCAAGCGCCTGATCTCGCCATTATCGGCCGTCGATGCGGCACTAATGCCGTCAACCGGCCCGAGCTGGGCGCTGCTCTATTTGGGACAACGGGGACGGCGATGTTCCACAGTGGAGCAATAGGCGTCATCGCGATATCGAGTCGCGGGGCGATATCCTGGATGCCGCATTAACACTCGCGGTTTTTCGGCATGCTAGGTTGTCACCGATTTCGGAATATGTCTCTTCAGGAGAGAGCAGCTCCTTAAACTTCCATGATTAAATCTATCCTCCAGCTCATGCGGCGCGATGTCACGCGCGGTGTCGTCGGTACCATCCTGCTCAAGGTTGGTAGCGGCGCGCTCGCGTTTGCGTTGTTTTCGCTGGCGGCACGAACGATGTCGCCCGATGGCTTCGGTATCTTTGCGACCTGGCTTTCGGTTGCCCAGATCGCCGCCGTCGTGGGACTGGTCGGCCAGGAATCGTTGCTGGTGCGGTTCCTGAACGAGTATCAGGTCAGCGACAGGCCGGACCTCACCAAAGGTGTCCTCCTATCGAGCTTCAAGATTACCTCGGTCGCAATGCTGATTGTGATCATCGGGATCGCCATCGCGGCGGACATGAGAGGCGACGGGTGGCTGCTCATACTTGCGGTGTCGGCCTATACGGCCGCGACTGCCGGAGTGATGCTCGGCAGCCAGATCGCACGCTCGCTGGTCAGCATTCTCACGGGCGAAGGAAATCGCGAGTTCTTCTGGCGAGTCATCGTCGTCCTGTTTCTGCTCGCCATGCTGCTGGGCCATCGGCAACTCGATCCCGCCGAGTTGATGGCGGTGATGACACTTGCCATATCGGTGGGCCTGGTTGCGCAGATCGTTTCGATCGCGCGCGTGCTGCCGGATTTGCGCGGTACGCTGGCGCGCTCCGAAACGTCCCGCTGGCGCTCGAGCGCCCTGCACTTCTGGCTTGCATCCATCCTTGAAGCCGCAAACCAGTATTTCGACGTCATTCTGGTGTACTGGATGCTGGATCCGGTGACTGCCGGTATCTACTTTGCCGCATCGCGCCTTGCCAATATCTTCGCCATGCTGTCTGCGGCGCTATACACGTTCGGAGCCCGCCGGCTTCCCTCGCTGTATTTCAGCAAGAACCACCAGGAGTTCGAGCGAACCTTGCAGCTGATGGCGGAGGTGACCGCGCTATGCGTGGTCGCCGGGCTCGCAACGATCTGGATCGGCGGCCCCTATCTCCTCAACCTGTTCGGACCTCATTTCACCGCGCAGCACTCGGTCTTGATCGTGCTCGCAATCGGGACGGCCATCCAGGCCGCAGGCGGCCCGTCTGCTGCAATCCTTCAGCTGACCGGCCACGAACGGATCTACGTTCCGGTCGTTGCTGCCAATGTCGCGCTGCGGCTCGTGGGATTTCTCATCCTCATTCCCTGGCTCGGCCTGCTTGGCGCGGCGATTTCGGCGACCGTGTCGCTGGCGCTCGCGACCATTGCCCTGAACGTCCTCTGCCGCCGGCGAACAGGGGTGGATCCTTCGATCCTCGTGCTGCTGCGCTTCTCCGCCTTGAAGCGCGGCAATTATGCAGTGCGCGGCGCCGACTCCAGCGACTAGGCCTCAATCACGCCGTCGCCCTGTGGTCCGCGACCTCGCGCTGGCCGCGCGCAAGATCGATTGGTTAACGCGCTCGCTGCGCAGCATTCGGGAACCAGTGAAATGGCTGCGGGAACGATGTCGACTGCCAAGCCTGGCATTAACTCCGTTTGTTGCTAGTCGGTGTCCACGCGATGCCCGCATGATAGGTACGGAGTTAAGAAGGTGAAGATTTCGTTTCTTTAGCGGGTCGGGATCGGTGCTCCACTATCAGCCGAATAAGGAATTGGGCGAGACGACCGCGACGGCACCCGCGCGGTCGAACCGCAGCGGACGAAAGCTGCACGTGCTTCTCGCGCAAACCCAGGCCGAGAACGCCGGAGCGCAGGAGATCTCCAGGCTTCTTGGCGCCGGGCTGATCGCGCGCGGCTACCGCGTCAGCAATCTCTTCTTCTTCCGTAAATCGGATTCCTTCGACGAGCCGCCCGATACGCTCTATTGCGCGCCGAGCCGGCCCGGCAATCCGGTGGCACTGCTGCGGATGCTGTGGACGCTCGGCCGTCATATCAGCACCATCAAGCCCGACGCCGTCCTGACATTCCAGCATTTCGGCAACGTCATCGGCGGCGGCGTGACGCGCCTCGTCAGCCGCGCACCTGTCGTCGCCAATCAGGTTTCATCTGCGCTGTCGATGAGCTGGCCGGTCCGCACGGCCGACATCGTCATGGGTAGCCTTGGCTTCTTCGACCGCATCACGCTCAATTCGCGGGACATGGAGCGCGAATATTCGCGCTACCCCGCGGCCTACCGGTCGCGCATGGTGCATGTCCCGCACGGCTTCGACGACAAGGCCCTCACCCTGTCGAAGGAGGCCGCACGACAAAAGTTCAACCTGCCGCCGGATCGCATATTGCTCGGCTGCGCAGCGAGGCTGCATCCGCACAAGCGTCTCGACCTGGCGATACGTCTGCTGCCGGATCAACCGTCCTGGCACCTCGCGCTTGCCGGCCAGGGAGCCGACGAGGCCCGGCTGAAGCTGCTGGCGAGTGAATTGAAGGTGTCGGACAGGCTGCATTTGCTCGGGGAAATCTCGCCCAGCCGGATGGCGGACTTTCTGGCCTGCCTGGACGTGTTCGTATTCCCGACACAGGCCGAGACCTTCGGTCTGGCCGCGGTCGAGGCTGCGAACGCCGGTGTTCCCTCCGTCGTCACCGATCTTCCCGTCCTGCGCGAAGTGTTGTCCTACGAAGGAAAGCCGACCGCAGTGTTCGTCGACGCCTCCGATCATGCGAAGCTTTCTGCAGCCGTCTCCAGGCTGCTGACGGACCAACATTTGAGCGACGAACTGCGACAAAACGCCAAAGGCCTGCGGCTGCGCTATTCGGTAGATGCCATGGTGGAGGAATACGTTCGGATTCTCGGCCAGGTCATTTGACCTGATACCTTGGAATAGATTGGCTCGACATGATCATCGAGTTTCGCTGTGAACGTGAGCATGCGCGGCGGTGGATGGGCCGCGAGACGCTGTTGATCGACGGCCGGCAGGTTCCGGTTCAAATCGCGTGGGCGGCGACGGCAGAGCCGCGCCCCACAGGTCTCGACGCCCTGTTCGAGCTCGAACGCCTGGTGTTGCACAAGGGCAAACACAGCGGCGCCAACAGGCTGAACATCGCTCCGGAACAGACGCAGGTTCGCACCGGGACAGCCGACGTGGTCGTCGACTTCACCGGCGCCGCGCGCGATCCGAACAGCTCCGCCCGGCTGTATCTTCGTCCGCTGTTCAATGGGGTTGCAGGCGAAAACGCCGCGCTCGCCGCCATTCTGGCCGGCGACCTGCCGGTGATCGACATCGTCAACGAAGTCGACGGCTCGCTCGTCGATCGCGGCCATCCATCCGGAGAAATTGCCGCAGGCCTCAGCGGCGCACTCGAAACCGTCATGGCGCGAACGCTGACCATGGTGTCGGCGCTCCTGTCGGGACGGCCGCGGATTGTGCCGCAACTGGCGCGTCCCGCCGAAGATAGCCCGCGCCGGGGTCCCGCAGGCTATGTCGCGCGCGGCCTTGCCGTCTCGATTGCCAAGGAGATTTATCGCCTCTGCTGTTACGCCCCGCATTGGCATGTCGGATGGCGTTTCAACGACGGCGCAGGCGTCTGGCAGACGGGCGACCTGTCTGGACCAGGCTGGAACATTCTTCCCGATCCCGGCAATCACTTCTACGCCGATCCCTTTCCCGTCACGTGGCAGGGCCGAACGTTCGTCTTCTTCGAAGACCTCGATCACCGGGTCGGAAAAGGCATCATTTCGGCGATCGAGTTCGGCGACTATGGGCCGACCGGCGAGGTCGTGCCCGTGCTGGAGGAGCCCTGGCACCTCTCCTATCCCTTCCTGATCGAAGACGGCGGCGATGATTTGTGGATGATCCCGGAGAGCTCGATCCACGGGGACGTCGCCCTCTACAAATGCGTTCGGTTCCCGGACAAATGGGAACGACACGCGACGCTCCTTTCAGGCCTTGAGCTCGCCGACGTCACGATCACGCGGCACAAGGGCCTGCATTATCTGTTCGGCGCCTGGCGCGACGGAACCGGCGGCTATTCGGACTCGCTGGCGATCTATTACGCCGAGCACCTCCTGGGACCCTGGTTGCCGCATGCCAGCAATCCGGTCCTGATCGACCGTGCAAGCACGCGGCCGGCGGGGAATTTCGTGACCATCAATGACCAATTGTGGCGCCCGGTCCAGAACTGTGCCGACGGATACGGTGCGGCGCTCGCGCTGGCGGAAGTGATCGAGCTGTCGCCGACGGCCTTCAAGCAGATCGTTCGCCATTCCTTGAAGCCCGGACCGGTGTGGCCCGGCAGAAAGCTGCACACGCTGAACCGCTGCGGCCGGCTCGAGGTGATCGACGGATCGCGTGTCCAGCCCAAGACCCGCGCCTTCGCGAGCAAGCTTCCGTCCGCCGTTCAGTCTCCGCGCACCAGTTCATACACCGCCGGCTGAAGCCGCCGGCGCGCCGTCGCTTGCGCTGTGCCCCAGCGCGCGGGCGAGGACACGCCCGATCGTTCCGGCCTGTGACGCGCTGCCACGCCAGGCCACGATCTGGTCGGGACGTATCAAAGCAAGGTCGGCATCATAGAGTTCGCGCAAGGATCCCGGCAGCGTGACTAGCTTCACATCCGCCCCGAGCACGCGGACGGTGTCGGCGACCGCAGCCGGCGCCGGCGCAACCTCGCCGAACTGGAGCAACGTCCACTCGAATCCGAACAAATCATACAGGGACACACCGTTCTCCAGCCACGCATGCGGTGCGCGGCCACCGGGACAGGCGCTGGGAATGTAGACGTTCGCAGCATCAGGCGGCGGCTGGCTGCCGTCGGAGACGATGATCGGAGAGCCGTCGTAACGCCCGCCAAAGGTGACGCCGGGAATGTTGAATTCGGCACGGGCGTGCTGTTCGAGATAGATGCCTGCCGTCCGCCGCGCTTCGTTGCCTTCGTCCGTGGCGTCCTCGATGTCTGGCGCGGGCGCGAAGAGACCAAGGGAGTCCGCGAAGCGCCGGGCATAGTCGGTGTTGCGGAGCGCCACCGGACGCCGCTCGACCTCGTAGCTGTCGAGCATCGATACCGGGCTTACGCCCTTGACGACGCTTGCAAGCTTCCAGCCGAGATTGACCGCGTCCTCGATCGCAGTGTTGTAGCCGAGCCCGCCGGTCGGCGTGAACAGATGCGCCGCGTCGCCGCCGAGGAACACCCTGCCCAGCTGCATGCCGTTCGCGACCAGCGCGTGACCTGCGGTCCAGGTCAGGAAGGACAGCACCTCGCATTCGATCGGAGCGCCGCAGGCGCGCTGGAACGCGGCCCTGGCCTCGTCGACCGTGATCGCACTCTCGTCTTCACCCGGCCGCAGCTGGGTGTGAAACGCGAATTCGTCGCGTCCGTTCACCGAGGCCATGAAGGCCCGGCGGTCACCATTGAAGCAATTGTACATCCACGCCTTGGCGTGCGGGATGCTCGCATAGAACTCCGGCGAGCGGAGATACACAGCCAGCATGCGGCCGCCCATGAAGTCGCGCTGCGTCCCGGTCTCGCCGCCATAGACGATGCCGAGCGACTGGCGGACGTGGGAGCGCGGCCCGTCGGCCCCGACGAGGAAGTCGGCCCGGACCTGAAAGCGGCTGCCGTTGTCAAGACATTCGATCTCGCCGACGATGCCGTCGTCGCTTTCGACGTAGCTGACCAGCCGGTGGCCATAGTTCAGCGTGATGCCTGGAAGCCGTTCGGCATGGCGACGCAGCACCGCCTCGACATATTTCTGCGAGACGCGATGCGGGAGCTCGGCCGCGCTCCAGGAGCCCGACAGGCCCTTGATCAGCTCACCTGCGCGCGACGACGACGGCAGTTGAAACCGCGCCAGCTCGTAACCGGCGTAGCGGGTGAAATACGCAACATCGGTCGGATAATCGGCGGGCAGACCTTCGCGCCTGATCTCGTCGGCAAAACCCAGCCGCCGGTAGTGCTCCATCGAGCGCGCCTGCGTCGCGTTGGCTTGCGGATTGAACGCGGTACCCGGCTTCTCGTCGATCAGTATCGCGGACACGTCGCGCCGGCCGAGCTCGTTGGCCAGCATCAGCCCGCATGGCCCCCCGCCCACGATGAGCACCGAGGCCGTCAGACCTGTTTCCAAGACGCTTCTCCCTACCAGCACGATTTTGCATGGTAAGGTTGCCTGACGATATCGTCAAGTGACCTGACTAATCGGCATCCTCAAGCGTGTCGAACCGCTCGCCATAAACCGCCAGCCCTTTCAGGATCGCGTCCATGGCGGGCTTGCCAAGCTCGGTACGCATCTCCCGTTCGGCAATGTCGACGGCGTCGCGGAACGCATCGAGCCATTTGCGCCCGGCCGGCGTGAACATGACGATGCGCGCGCGCCGGTCGGTCGGATCGGCGATGCGATCGACGAGGCCGAGCTCTGCGCATTGATCGACCAGCTCCCCCATCGCCTGCTTGCTCATGGACGCCCGGCGGGCGAGCTCGGTGAGCCGTGTGCCCTCCACGTCGAGATTGCGGGTGAGGCTGACATGGGCAATGCGGGTTTCGTCATGTCCCCGCTCGCTCATCAATTCGAGCACGCGGCCTTCGAAGCGCCGCACCGCGTTGTTGAGCAGGCGACCGATATTGGCATGCCGCCACGCGGTCCCGGATGTCCTGGATTTCACGAGATCTGCTTCCGAATCGACCGACCGAGGTTGTGCGAAGCTAACACAAGAGGCAGCCTGCGCGCTCGTACGGCCGGTCAGCGCATGTGATGGCGGCTCCGGCACGGCGGGCGGCGTGGATCAAAACGCCGCCCGCCATGTCGTGCTTGGAGCGCTGCCGGTAAGGAAGCGCGCTTTACTGGGAACGATCCGAGGTCCAGCCCTTGTACTCGGCGACGTTGTCCCTGGTCACCAGCTTGGACGGCAGCAGCTCGACGGTCGAGGCTGGCTTCTGGCCATTGAGAATGCCGACGCCCACCTGCACGGCCCGCCGCGCCATGAAGAACGGGTCCTGCGAAGCCGAGGCCTGGATCTGCGGCGACTGCGGATCCTTCAGCGCCGCCTCGATATCGGGCGCGCCGTCGACCGCGGTGATGACGATACCGCTGCGGTTCTGCTGGCGCGCCGCAAGGTCGGTGCCGATCGCCTGCGGATCGTTGATGGCGAAGATGGCGTCGATCTTGGGGAAGCGCGTCAGATAACCCTGCGCAACGGTGAGGCCGCCCTCGCGCGAGCCTTTGCCGTCCTGGTCGTTGGACAACACCTTGATGCCGGAATTCTTCGAGAAGACGTTCTTGCAGCCGACGACGCGGTCGATCACCGCCGAGACCTGCGGCCCGTTCTCGATGATGACATCGCCCTTGCCGCCCAGCTTGTCGACGATGTACTGGCACGAGATCTCGCCGGCCTGCACGTTGTTCGTGGTCACGGTGGCGTCGGCGCCTTCGGCCGCGGTGTCGACCGCGACGACGACGATGCCTGCCGCCTGCGCCTTTTTGATCGCCGGCCCGATCGCCTTGGGATCGCCGGGGTTGAGCAGGATCAGGTCGACGCCGGCGGCAATGAAATTGTCGATCTGGGTGACCTGCTTGCCGAGGTCGTATTCGAAGCCGACCGTCGTGATCTTCACATTGGGATTGGTCTTCTTCGCCTCGAACTCGGCGCCCTTCGACAGCGCGACGAAGAACGGATTGCCCATCGACCCCAGCGAGACGCCGATCGACTTGAGCTCCTTGGCGAAGGATGGCGCGGCGCTTAGGGCAAGCGCCGTCGCGGCGCCGGCGAGCGTGATCGTCTTCAACATTGGCTTCCTCCCTGGTCTGTCTTCATGTCAGGCACGGCAGACCAGTAGCCGCACCGGAACCTTTCACGTCCTGGCCGAACCTTGCAGCCGATAGCGGTCGAGCGCGACGGCACCGATGATCACCAAACCCTTGATCACATATTGCCAGATGTCGGAGACGCCGACGAGGATCAGGCCATTCGACAGCACGGCGATGATCAACGCGCCGACCAGCGTGCCCCAGATCGAGCCGATGCCGCCGACGAATGAGGTGCCGCCGAGGATCACGGCGGTGATGGCGTCGAGTTCGTAGGACTGGCCGAGCTGCAGGCCGTTGGCCGCATAGAGCCGCGCCGCCTGCATGGCGCCGCCCAGCCCGGCGAAAAGCCCGGAGACGCCGTAGACGAAGATCAGCACGGCCCAGACCTTGATGCCGGCTAACCGCGCCGCACTTTCATTGCCGCCCACCGCATAGATGTGCACGCCGAGCACGGTCCGGCGCAACACCAGCCACGAGACGAGGATGACGAGCAAGGCGATCACCGAGAGCCACGGGATCGACGCGACGCCGGGGATGAGTGTCAGCGAGCCGTTGCCGATGAAGGCGTAGGGAATCGAGGGATTGAACACCGTGGTGTCGGCACCGAGCAGTCGCGCCAGGCCGCGTACCGCGGTGAGAGAGCCGAGCGTGACGATGAAGGGCGGCAATCGGAGCAGCGCGATCAGCGCGCCGTTGACGACACCGAAGCCAAGGCCGGTGAGCAGCGCGGCCGGCAGCCACAGCATTCCGAGCTCCGGCATCTTGGAGAGCGTCAACCCGGCCATCGCGGAAGCCGCCAGGATCGAGCCGACCGAAAGGTCGATGCCGCCGGTGAGGATGACGAAGGTCATGCCCGCGGCGAGCACGGTGTTCACCGCGGCCTGCTGCAGCACGATGCCTAGATTTTGTCCGGTGAAGAAGCGGCCCTCGGACAGGAAATGGAAGCCGCCGCAGAGGATCAGCAGCACCGGCAACATACCGAGCGCGCTGATCAGCACCCTCACCCGCTGGCGCTTTGACTCTGCGGCAGCACCGTTGGTCGCCGTCGATGCCGCCTTGGCCTGCGAAGCACCATTGTCAGGCATCGAGATGCTCCATCCCCGTGGCAAGCGCCATGATGTCTTCCTGGTTCAGTGCGACCGCAGCTTCACGCCTGACCTCACCGGCGATGTGCCCGGCTCGCATGACGACGACACGGTCACAGATGCCGATGATCTCCGGCAGATCGGACGAGATGACCAGGATGGCGGTGCCGGCCTTGGCGAGATTGTCGATGATCGAATAGATCTCGGACTTGGCGCCGACATCGACGCCGCGCGTCGGCTCATCGAGGATCAGCACCTTTGGCGCAATGGCAAGTAGCCGCGACAGCAGCAGCTTCTGCTGGTTGCCGCCGGACAGGCCACCGGCGGGAGCGCCGACATTGGCGGCGCGAATGCTGAGCCCTGCGAAGGCCCGATCGGCGCGCTCGCGTGCCTTGTCGCGATCCAGGAACCAGCCGAGCTTCGCATCGCGGCCAAGCACCGCGAGGTTGATGTTGTCCAGACATGACATGTCCAGAAACAGACCGAGCGCCTTCCTGTCCTCGGTTAGATAGGCGATCCCGGCATCGAGCGCCTCACCCGGCGTGCGGATCTCGACCGGGCGCCCCTCCAGCTCGAGCCGGCCGGAGGTTTTTGGCAACGCGCCGATGATGAGATGCGCAAGCTCGGTGCGGCCGGCGCCGATCAGGCCGGCGAGACCCACCACCTCGCCAGCGTGCACGGTGATCGAGCAGCCCTTCACGCGAAATCCATCAGCCATGTCGATCGCGGCGAGCACGGGATGGCCGCGTCCTGCCTCCGGATCATGGTCCTTCTTGTAGAACGATGAGACGTCGCGCCCGACCATCAGCCGCACGATGGTGTCTGCACGGATCTCGGCCTTGTCGAGCGAGCCGACCAGCCGGCCGTCGCGCAGCACGGTGACGCGGTCGCCGAGCGCGTAGACCTCGTCCATGCGATGCGAGATGTAGATGATGGCGAGGCCCTCGGCGCGAAGCTGGCGGATCAGCGCGAACAGCCGTGCGCTCTCGCCGGCCGACAGCGCCGTGGTCGGCTCGTCCATGATCAGGATCTTCGATCTCGCGTGCAGCGCACGTGCGATCTCGACCAGCTGCCGTTGTCCCATGGACAGATGCGTCACCAGCGTCGACGGCAGGAAGTCCGCGCCGAGCCGTTTCAGGATGGGACCGACGGCCTCGCGCATGGCACCGCGCGCCAGCAATCCAGTCCGCGATATCTCGCGTCCCAGATAGATATTCTCGGCAACGCTGAGATTGGGTGCGAGCGACAGCTCCTGATAGATGATGGAGATGCCCGCCGCGCGGCCGCCGAGCGGGCCTTCGATCCGTACCGGATGTCCTTCGATGCGGATCTCGCCGCCGGGATCAGGTCTGTAGGCTCCGGACAGGATCTTCATCAACGTCGACTTGCCGGCGCCGTTCTCACCCATCAGGGCATGAATTTCGCCGGCATAGACTGTGAGATCGACGGCACGCAGCGCCTTGATGCCGAAGAAGGATTTCGAGACCCCACGCATCTCGAGGATCGGATCGTTCATCGTGCCTCCCGGCGCACAATGCGTTTCCCACCCGCGTCTCAATCATTCTGTCAGCGCGGCTTGCGCATTAAACAAAAGGCAGCGGCACAGGGCAATACCGAACAGACGGGAATGTAGCATCGAGGCGATGCTAGTGGCGGGGCCGATACAGTTCGCGCCACGCGGGAAGCCGTTCGGCATAAGCATCAGTCAGCCCGGTGTCAGGTTCGAACGTCTCGATGCGCTGCGGTCGCGTGCAAACGGTGGCGATCGCCTCACCGGTGACAGCAAGTCGCCCCAATCTCGCCGCACCGAACGCTGCGCCGGTCTCACCTCCGGCGAAGCGGTGGATCGGAACATTCAGCACGTTCGCCAGCACCGCGAGCCAGAAGCCGGACCGTGAACCACCGCCAATAGCATCGGCTTCCGTAATCACAATGCCAGCATCGGCGAGCGCGTCGCGGCAATCGGCCAGTGCAAAGGCAACGCCCTCAAGCACCGCCTGCACGATCGCCGCGCGATCGGTGCCATGGCTCAAACCATCGAGCATGCCGCGCACGACGGGATCGTCGTGCGGCGTCCGCTCACCCGCGAGATAAGGCAGGAAGCTCACCGGCGACGGCGCCTGTGGATGCGATCCAAGCGGCGCCAGCAACTCGGCCTCGGTGACCCCGAACAGGCGCGCGGCCCACGCGAGGCAGGAGGCAGCCGAGAGGATCGCGCCGGCCTGAATCCACATGCCGGGAATGGCGTGGCAGAACGTGTGCACGACGCGGTCGGGGTTGGCGGCTATCCTGTTGGTCGGGGCCAGCAAGGCCCCCGAGGTTCCCAGCGATATGAATGCGGTTCCCGGCTCGGTCGCGCCGATGCCGACGGCGCCGGCCGGATTGTCGCCGGCGCCGCCCGCGATCACCGGCTGCCGGGTCATACCCCAGCGTCGCGCGAGCTCGCTGCGCAGCGTCGTTGCAGGCGCGCATCCCTCGACCAGACGCGGCATGTGCTCGCGCGACAGTCCAGTCGCGGCGAGCGCTGCATCCGACCAGTCCCGGCGCGCGACGTCGAGCCACAGGGATCCCGACGCATCCGAGGCGTCCTCGATGGCTTCGCCTGATAACACCAGGCGCAGATAGGCCTTCGGCAGCAGAACGAGTCTCGTCGCTGCAAAAATCTCAGGTTCGTGCGTCGCAACCCAGAGCAGTTTCGGCGCGGTGAATCCAGCCATCGCCTTGTTGCCCGTCACCGCAGGCAAGGCGGGCCAGCGTTGCTCCAGAATGCGACACTCGGCGGCGGCGCGTCCGTCGTTCCAGAGGATGCAGGGCCGCAGCGGCCTCAAGCTCGCATCGAGCAACGTGGCGCCATGCATCTGGCCGGATAGTCCAATGCCCTTGACCGCGGCCAGCTCGTTTCCATGCGACGCCTTCAGGGCATCGAGCGTGGCAAAGGTCGCCTCGATCCACTGCGCGGGATCCTGCTCGGAATAACCTGATTGCGGCGAGGTGATCGTCAGCGGCCGGCTTTCGCTTGCAATCACGCGCTGGGCACCGTCGACGAGAACGGTCTTGACTGCGGAGGTGCCGAGATCGATGCCGAGATACATGACTGCCTTCCGCTCACTTCGCCGCGTCGATCCAGATCCCCGGCTCGGAATGCTCGCGGATATGGCTGACAAGGAAGTCGGAAAACACCCTGATCTTGGCGGGCAGCCGGACGCGGTTTTGATAGGCGATGTTCATGGTGAGCAGCGGCAATTCCCAGCCCATCAGGACAGGCACCAGCCGGCCGGCCGCGATATCGCTCTGCACGATGTAAAGCGGCTGGATCAGGATGCCGAGCCCCGCGCGTGCCGCACCGCAGATGATCTGGCCGTCATTGCTGTCGAGCGTCGGCGCGATCCGCACCGTCTGCGTCGTGCTGCCCTGGCTGAGCCGCAGCGAATAGGGATCGTTGGCGAGATTGTAGATCAGCATGTTGTGGCGGGCGAGATCGGCAGGGTGCTCCGGCCGGCCGTGCTTCTCCAGATATGACGGCGCCGCCGCGAGCACGCGGTGCATCTGGCCGATGCGGCGGACGATGATGTTGGAATCCGGCTCGTGCTCGCGCGTGCGGATCGCCACGTCGATGCCAGCCTCGATGAAGTCCAGATAGCGATTTGCGCTGATGATCTGCACGCTGAGATCAGGATAGAGCGCGCGGAAGGCGGGCAGCATCGGCGCGAGATAGATCATCGCAAAGGACAGCGAGCTCGTCACGCGCAGCATCCCCTTCGGCGACAGCGCGCGGTCGGAGACGGCATCCTCGGCTTCGGCCAGCTCGTTCAACAATGTGCTGCAGCGCTGCAGAAGCTCCTGCCCGGCCTCCGTCAGCCATAGCCGGCGCGTGTTGCGCTCGATCAGCCGGACTGCGAGCCGCTCCTCCAGCGCGCTGAGGTGGCGGCTGGCGGCCGCGTTCGACATCCGCAGGATTTCGGCCGCCTTGGACAGGCTGCCGAGTTCAGCGGTTTTGGAGAAGACTTCGAGTTGGAGCAGCCGGTCCATTTTTGCTAAAATAGGAAAAGAGACTTACAAATTTTGTCCTTTATTTCCGTTTTCTGCAAGGCAAAATAGCTGCAACGAGACATAATCGCAGGCGAGGAAATCAGGAAATGTCGGGCCCGATCAGGCACATCGTGATGTGGCGGTTGCGCGGGGAAAGCCCCGAGGAGCGCTCCGCCGCCCGGGTCAAGGTCAAGACCCTGTTCGAAGGCCTCAAGGGCCGGATCGACGGCCTCACCCATATCGAGGTCGGCGTTGATGTCAGCGCGGTGGATTACGCCTGCGACGTCGTTTTGTTCTCCGAATTTACCGACCAGGCCGCGCTCTCGGCCTATGCCAACCACCCGGAACATCTGCGCGTGCGCGAGGCGCTTGGCGACTTGCGGATCGGGCGCTTCCAGGTCGATTATCCCATCAAAGAGACCGGCGCATGATCGGTTCGTTCACCTTTGAAAACCTGCCCTGCCGCGTCGTCTTCGGCAGCGGAACGCTTGGCTCCGCCAAGGCCGAGGTCGAGCGGCTCGGCGGTAAACGCACGCTGGTCCTGACGACACCGCAGCAGGAGGCGCAAGGCAAGAGCCTCGGTTCCGCGCTCGGCCCGCTCTATGCCGGCATCTTTCCCGGCGCCACCATGCACACGCCGGTCGACGTCACGGAGCGTGCCCTCGCGGCGATGAAGGCGTGCGAGGCCGACTGTGTCGTCTCGCTCGGCGGCGGCTCGACCACGGGCCTTGGCAAGGCGCTCGCCTTGCGCACCGGAATCAACCAGCTCTGCATTCCCACCACCTATGCCGGCTCGGAGATGACGCCGATCGTCGGCCAGACCGAGAACGGCCTGAAGACCACCGTGCGCGATGCGGCTATCCTGCCGGAGACCGTGATCTACGATGTCGATCTCACCTTGACGCTGCCGGCGGGTCTCGCCGCGACATCGGGCATCAACGCGATCGCCCACGCGGTGGAAGCGCTTTACGCGCGCGACACCAATCCTGTCACCTCGCTGATGGCGGAAGAAGGCATCCGCGCACTGGCCCGCGCCCTGCCCGCCATCGCCGCCAAAAGCGACGACCGCGAAGCTCGCACCGAAGCGCTTTACGGCGCTTGGCTGTGCGGTGTTTGCCTGGGCACCGTCGGCATGGCGCTGCATCACAAGCTCTGCCACACGCTCGGCGGCACGTTCGATCTGCCGCATGCCGAGACTCACACCATCGTGCTGCCGCATGCGCTCGCCTACAACGCGCCGGCGGTGCCCGACGCCATGATGCGCATCTCGCGCGCAATTGGCGCTACCGATGCATCGCAGGGACTTTTCGAACTTGCGAAACGGCTGGGTGCGAAGACGGCGCTGCGCGATATCGGCATGCCCGAGGGCGGCATCGACAAGGCAGCTGATCTTGCCGTCACCAACGCCTACTGGAATCCACGCCCGCTCGAGCGCGGCGCCATCCGCGACCTGATCGCACGCGCCTGGGCCGGCGAGCCGCCGGCCCCAATCAAAGCGGCGGCTTGAGGCGATGCGGCGCACGCTGATCAGATCCGCCAGCGTCATCAGCATGGATGACGCGATCGGCGACCTCGGCACCGGCGACGTGCTGGTCGAGGGCAACCGGATCGCCGAGGTGCGGCCATCGATCGATGTCGCGGCCGACACAGAGATTGTCGACGGCAATGGGCGCATCGTCATCCCCGGCCTGATCAACGCGCATATGCACACTTGGCAGACGGGTCTGCGCGGCTATGCCGCGAACTGGACCCTGCTGGAATATTTCCGCCGCATGCATGCCGGCCTTGCGACCGTGTTCCGGCCCGAGGACATCCATATCGCAACCCTCGTCGGCGCGCTGAACCAGATCAATTGCGGCACCACCACGCTGGTCGACTGGTGCCACAACAATCCGACGCCTGATCATACCGACGCCGCCGTGCGCGGCCTGATCGAGAGCGGCATTCGCGCCGCGTTCTTCCATGGCTCGCCGAAGCCGGAGCCAAAGCCCGGCGAGCCGCATTTCTCGGAAGTGCCGCATCCGCGCCGCGAGGTGGAGCGGCTGCTCGCGGGTCCCCTCGCCGACCGCGACGGCCTCGTCACGCTTGGCCTTGCTATCCTCGGCCCGCATTATTCGACCCTCGACGTCGCCATGCACGACTTCCGCATGGCGCGCGAGCTCAAGCTGATTGCATCGATGCATCAGGGGGGCGGTCCGGCCAAGACGCCTGGCGGTTGGGAGAAGCTGATCGAGGCTGGCCTCGTCGGTACCGGCACCAACATCGTCCATGGCAACGATTTGCCCGACAATCTCCTCGACATAATGGTCGATCTCGGCGTCTCCTTCTCGGTGACGCCCGAGAACGAGATGATCCAGGGCCACGGTTTTCCGATCACCGGGCGGCTGCTCAAGCGTGGTGTTCGGCCTACCATTGGGATCGATCTGGAATCCGTGTTGGCCGGCGATCTCTTCTCCGCGGCGCGCGTTGCGCTCTCGATGCAACGGGCGCTCGACAACGCGGAGTCCCGCAAGGCCAGCGGCGCCATTCCGGTGACGACCACGATCCCCGTTCGCGAAGCGCTGCGCTGGATCACGACGGAAGGCGCTCGCATGCTCGGTCGCGAAGACCAGATCGGCTCGCTGACACCCGGGAAACTTGCCGATCTCGTCATCATCAACGCCTCCGATCTCAACCTTGTCCCGGTACACGATCCCGTCGCCACCGTCGTGATGCAGACGAGCCTCGTCAATATCGAGGCCGTCATGATCGGCGGCGCCTGGAAGAAGCGAAATGGCCAGTTGCTGGTTGACGGGTTGGGAACGAAGAAAGAGCTACTGGCGCAATCCGGCCGGCGGCTGGTGCAGGACATTGAACGACAGGGACGCGCCGCCTGAAGGCGCCAACGGACAACAACAATGACAGACACCTCGAAAAACATCGCTTTCATCGGGATCGGCAAGATGGGACTGCCGATGTCGGCGCTCGTCGCCAAGGCCGGTTTTGCCGTCACCGCATTCGACCAGAGCGCGGCGCGGATGAACGAGGCACGCGCGCAAGGTATTGCGATTGCCGCATCGCCGGCCGAGGCCGTGAGCGGCAAGGCGGCTGTCGTCACCTCCCTGCCCGACGACGTCGCGTTGCGCGGCGCCCTGCTCGGCCCCACCGGCGTCATCGCCGCGATGGCGCCGGGCGCCAGTTTGATCGAAACCAGCACTGTCAGTGTCGAGGCTTCCACTGAAGTTGCCGCCGCGGCACACGCCCGCGGGATTGCCTATCTGCGCGCACCGGTCTCCGGCAATGCCAGCATCGTTCATACCGGCGCCTTGACCTGCTTCGTCTCGGGGCCGAATGACGCCTTCGAAAATGCAAAGCCGCTGTTCGCCACCTTCACCCGCGCGCAGACCTATCTCGGGCCGGCCGAGGAAGCCCGTTACGCGAAACTCTCGGTCAATCTGATGATCGCGGTGTCGGCGGCGATGATGGCGGAGAGCCTGGCGCTGGCGCGCAAGGGCGGCATCGCCTGGCAGGATATCTTGAAGGTGCTCGACGACAGCGCGGTTGCCTCGCCGATGGTGAAATACAAGACCGCGCCGCTACGAACCCGCGATTTCGAGTCGACCTTCTCCTGCAAGCAGATGGCCAAGGATCTCGACCTGATCCTGGGTGCCGGCCATGCCGTCGGCGTGCCGTTGCAGCTCGCGGCCCAAGTCCGCGAGACCTACGGCTCGCTGGTCGCGCAAGGCGACGGCGACACCGACTTCATCGCGACGGTCAAGCACCTGGAACGGCTGTCCGGGCTCGGCGAGCCCAAACTCTGATCGGCGGAAGGCACATATGCGCAATTTCAACGAGAACACGATCACCGACGCCGTGCTGGATCGGATCAAGGACGCTGGAGATCCGCGCATCAAGCAAGTCAGCGAAGCGCTGGTGCGGCACCTTCATGCCTTCGTCCGCGAGGTGCGGCCGACCCAGAAAGAATGGGAATTCGGCATCGATTTCCTGACCCGCACCGGGCACATGTGCGACGACAAGCGCCAGGAGTTCATCCTGCTGTCGGACACGCTCGGCGTCTCCATGCTGGTCGACGCGATCAACCATCCGGTGCCGGAGGGAGCGACCGAGACCACGGTGCTCGGCCCTTTCTTCGTCCAGGCCGCGCCGGAGAAGGACAGCGGCGCCGATATCTCCGGTCCGATGGAGGGCGATCCGATGCTGGTCACCGGCTCGGTGTCGACCGTCGACGGCAAACCGCTTGCGGGCGCCGTCGTCGATGTCTGGCACTCCGACGATGACGGCTATTACGACGTGCAGCAGCTCGACGACATCGGCGATCTCGCGATGCGCGCGCGCTTCCACACCGACGCCGACGGCAGATTCCATTTCTGGTCGATCAAGCCGGCCGCCTATCCCGTTCCGCATGACGGCCCGGTCGGCGAGATGCTGGAGGCGCAGGGCCGCCATCCCTGGCGCCCCGCGCATGTGCATTTCATGATTTCCGCGCCCGGCTTCGAGCAGCTTGTGACACACGTGTTCGTCGCCGGCGACCAGTATCTCGACTCGGACGTCGTGTTCGGCGTCAAAGACAGCCTGATCCGCGAATTCGCCAGGCATCCGGCCGGCCGTGCGCCGGATGGTCGCATGGTGGACAGCGAGTATTTCCATCTCAACTATGATTTCGGCCTGAAGCAGGTCGCGAGCAACGCAAGAGCCGCTTAAGCTAGAGCGGCGACGGACCAGCAAGAGTCCGGCAACAGGGAGCAGACGGGAGCTGAGGATGGGACCGCGGGTCAGCACGAGCATCTTGGCCGAGCGCCTCACGGGCATGATCGGCCCGCGCGCGAGCGTTGCGCGCGGCGTGCTCGATCAGCACGGGCAAAGCGAGTCGCATTATCGCAATTTGCCGCCTGACATCGTCGTCTTCCCTGAGACCACGCAGGAGGTCGCGGAGATCGTCAAGCTGTGCGCGAGCGCGGGCATGCCGATCGTCCCGTTCGGCGCCGGCACCTCGCTCGAAGGCAATGCGGCCTCGGTCGCGGGCGGCGTCTGCTTCGACTTCGCGCGCATGAACAAGGTGCTCACCGTGCACGACAGCGACATGGATGTCGTCGTGCAGCCCGGCATCACCCGCAAGCAGCTCAATGCGGAGCTGCGCAATACCGGCCTGTTCTTCCCGATCGACCCCGGCGCCGATGCCTCGATCGGCGGCATGACCTCCACGCGCGCCTCCGGCACTATGGCAGTGCGCTACGGCACGATGAAGGACAATGTCATGGCGCTGGAGGTGGTGCTGGCCGACGGCCGCGTGATCCGGACCGCGAAGCGTGCGCGGAAGTCGGCCGCCGGCTACGACCTGACGCGCATGTTCGTCGGCGCGGAGGGCACGCTCGGAATCATCACCGAGATCACGCTGAAGGTGCATCCGGTGCCCCAGGCGATCTCGGCCGCGGTCTGCAGCTTCGACACCCTGCACGACGCCGTCGATACCGCGATCTCCGTGATCCAGTCCGCGATCCCCGTGGCGCGCATCGAGCTGCTCGACGACGTCATGATGCGCGGCATCAATGCCTACGCCAAGCTCGGCTATCGCGAAGCGCCCACCCTGTTCTTCGAATTCCACGGCTCCGAGACCTCCGTCGCCGAGCAGGCCGAAGCCGCGCAGGCAATCGCCGACGACCATGGCGGCCACGGCTTTGCCTGGGCCAAGGCACCGGAAGACCGCAGCCGGCTCTGGCACGCCCGCGACAACACGCTCTACGCGGGCCTGGGCCTCCGGCCCGGCGCACGCGCCGTGATCACCGATGTCTGTGTGCCGATCTCGCGGCTGGCGGAATGCCTGACCGAGACGCGGCGCGACGCTGACGAGCACGGCTTTACCGCACCGATTGTTGGCCATGTCGGCGACGGCAATTTCCACATGCTGATCCTGATCGACCCGGCTCAGCCCGAGGAGGCCGAGGGCGCCAAGGCGCTTCAGGCCCGCATGGTCGCCCGCGCCATCGCCATGGACGGCACCTGCACCGGCGAGCATGGCATCGGGCTCGGCAAGATCGACTATCTCACCGACGAGCTTGGCGAAGCCGTCGATGTGATGCGATCCATCAAGGCCGCGCTCGATCCGAATGGTCTGATGAACCCCGGAAAGATCTTTGCGAGCGGAGCCACGGCATGAGTGACAAGGCATGAGCGACGCGCTTCCGATCGAGGTCACCTCGCCCACCCCGCTGCTGGAGCTGCGCGGCATCAGCAAGGAGTTTCCCGGCGTCAAGGCGCTGGATGACGTGTCCTTTGCCGTCTACCCCGGCGAAGTCCACATGCTGCTCGGGGAGAACGGCGCCGGCAAGTCGAGCCTGATGAAGGTGCTGTGCGGTGCCTACCGCGCCGACGCCGGCGAGTTCTATTATGAGGGCAAGAAGGTCGCGATCTCCTCGACCGCGGATGCGCAGAAGCTCGGCATTGCCGTGATCTTCCAGGAATTCTCGCTGGTCCCCTATCTCGATATCGCACAGAACATCTTCCTCGGCCGCGAGCCGAAAGGCCACATCCCCGGCACCATCGACCGCCGCAAGATCCTGGCTGACGCAAAGCTCGTGCTCGACACCATCGGCTTCGACATCGATCCCTCCACCATCGTCGATAAGCTCGGCGTCGCGCAGCAGCAGATGGTCGAGATCGCAAAAGCGATCAGCCAGAACGCCCGCATCCTCGTGATGGACGAGCCGACCGCGGCGCTGTCCGACCGCGAGACCGAGCTGCTGTTTGCCCTGATCGCACGGCTGAAGGCCGACGGCGTGTCGATCGTCTACATCTCGCACCGCATGGCCGAAGTGTTCGCACTCGGCGATCGTATCACGGTACTGCGCGACGGCCGGCGCATCGACGGCGTCCGGCCCGCCGACGTCACGCCGGACCAGCTCGTCCGCATGATGGTCGGCCGCAACGTCGACATGACCTATCCTCGCAATTTTGCCGACAAGCCCGGTGAGCTGCTGCTCGAGGTCAAGGGCCTGACCGCCTCGACCGGCATCTCCGACATCAACATCGAGGTGCGACGGGGCGAGATCGTCGGCCTGTGTGGCCTCGTCGGCTCCGGCCGCAGCGAAGTCGCGCGCGCCATCTTCGGCGCCGATCCCGTCAGCGCCGGCGAGATCATCTTCGACGGCAAGACCATCTCCGGCGAGCCGGACCTTGCCGCCCGCCGCGGCATCGCGCTGATCCCAGAGAGCCGCAAGAGCGAAGGTCTCGCGCTGCTGCGCTCGGTGAGCGACAATCTGGTGGTGTCGGCGCTGCGAAAGCTGTTCCCGAGCGGCCTGTTCGACCAGCGCGGTGCGCAGCGCACCTCCGACGCCCTGATCCGGCAGTTGAGGATCGCGACACCCAGCGCCCGTCAGACCGTCGGCCTGCTCTCCGGCGGCAACCAGCAGAAGGTGGTGATTGGCAAATGGCTGGCCGCCGGTTCAAAGCTCTTCATCTTCGACGAGCCGACGCGCGGTATCGACATCGGCGCCAAGTCCGAGATTTTTGCGCTGATCGACCGCCTGGTCGCGGAAGGCGCGGCGGCACTGATGATCTCGTCCGAGCAGGTCGAGATCTGCCATGTCTGCGACCGCGCCTATGTGATGCGCGAGGGGCGCATCGCCGGCCACCTGAACCGCAACGAACTGACCGAGGAGAACATCGTGCGACTGGGGATGCATCATGCGTGAGGCCGCGGTCGTTTCACAGCCCAATCCGTTGCAACGCATTCCCGGCGTTGCCATCGTGCTGGTGCTCCTGATCACGTTGTTCAGCGTGATCGCGCCCGGCTTCCTGTCGGTCGCCAACCTCTCCAACGTGCTGGTGCAGTCGACCATCCTGACCATGCTCGCGCTGCCGATGACCTTGATCATCATGACGGAGGGCCTGGACCTGTCGATGGGCGCGGTGCTGACCCTCACATCCCTCTGCGTCGCGATCGTGTCGCTCGCGACCAAATCGATGCTGCTCGGTTTAGGCGCCGGCCTGCTGGTCGGCACGGCCTTCGGCTTCGCCAACGGCTGGCTGGTGGCGATCCTCGGCATTCCGCCCTTCGTTGCGACGCTCGGTACGCTCGGCATGGCGCAGGGCCTGTCGCTGATCGTCAGCGACGGCCAGAGCGTGGTCGGCATCCCCCACAGCGTCCGCGACATCTATTCGGCGACGCTGTTCGGCATTCCCGTGCCGATCGTGATGGCACTCGTGACTTACGCCGCGTTTCACGGCCTGCTCTATCATACCCGCTTCGGCACCTACATTTTCGCACTCGGCGGCAACCGCGAGGCGCTGCGCTATGCCGGCCTCTCGCCGAACCGTCTGCTGATCGCGGTCTACGCGATCGGCGGCGCCATGGCGGGCATCGCGGGCCTGTTGATGACCGCGCGGATGAATTCCGGCCACCCCACCGCCGGCCTCGGACTTGAATTCGATGCCATCGCCGCCGTCGCGGTCGGCGGCACCTCGTTCGAGCGCGGCAATGGCTGGCTGCTCGGTACCCTGCTCGGCGTCCTCTCGGTCGGCGTGTTGCGCAACGGGTTGAACCTGATCTCGCTGCCGTCCTCGGTGCAGGTCGCAAGCGTCGGCGTCCTCGTCATCGTCGCGCTGTTCCTCGATGGTCTCAGGAGCCGGGCATGACCGACATCACCAAAGAGGCGATCATGCGGCCCCGTTCATTCCTGTCGCAGGATGCGATCCAGGTGTTCTATCGCCTGCTCGCGGCCCTCTTGATCTGCGCGGTGCTCGCCGTGCTCAGCGATTCCTTCCTGAGCCTCGGCAACATCCTCAACGTCCTCCGGCAGGCGAGCCTGACCTTCTTCATCGCCTCCGGCCTGACGCTGGTGGTGCTGACGGCCGGCCTTGATCTCTCCGTCGGCGCCAATGTTGCGCTGTCGGCCTGCATCGCCGGGACCGTGATCCACAAGACCGGTTCGCCGGCGCTCGGTATCCTCACCGGGCTTGCCTGCGGCGGCATCGTTGGCCTGCTCAACGGCATCATGGTCACCGCGCTACGCATCCCCTCCTTCATCGCCACCTATGGCATGCTCTGGGTGCTGAACGGCCTCACCTATTGGTACATGGCGGGCGAGACCCTTCACGGCTTCCCCGCGGGCTTCCGCCAGATCGGCAGTGGCTATCTGTTCGGCCTTCCCATCCCGGTCTATCTGCTGCTGGTGTTCCTCGGGATCGGGACGCTGTTTGCGCAGCGCACGATCTGGGGCCAGGAGATCTATGCGATCGGCGCCAATCCGGTCGCAGCGCGGCTATCAGGCATTCCCGTCGCGCGCCGCTTACTGCTGGTCTACGCGGTATCAGGCACCATGGCGGGACTTGCCTCGATCATCTTCCTGTCGCGGCTCAATTCGGCCGAGGCCGACATCGGCGAAAGCCTGACGCTGCCGGCGATCGCGGCCGTGCTGATCGGCGGCACCTCGCTGTTCGGCGGCGTCGGCACCGTGTTCGGCACCTTCATTGGCGCGCTGATCCTGACGCTGGTGCTGAACGGCATGAACCTGCTCTCGGTCAGCGCCAACTGGCAGCCGCTGGTCACCGGCATCATCGTCATTCTCGCGGTCTGGCTCGACATGAAGACCCGCCGCCGCGCGCAATGAGTTCTAGAGTTCCAACAAGCAAAATGAGGGATGGAGGCAACATGAAACAGAAACTGGCTTACCTTGCGCTGCCGCTGCTGATGGCGGCCGCGTTCACCACCGAGGCGCGCGCCGACGGCGAGACCATCGCCGTCTTCACCAAGAACCAGACCAACCCGTTCTTCCAGACGGTGCGGGTCGGCGCCGACAACATGGCAAAGACGCTGAATGCAAAGACGCTTCAGTACATCCCGACCAAGCCGGATTCGATCCCGGAGCAGCTGAGCCAGATCGAGGACGTCGTGGTGAAGAAGCCGAGCGCGATCGTCTTCACGCCCGTCGACTACAAGGCGATGGTGCCTGGTGTCGAGAAGATCAACGAAGCCAAGATCCCCGTCGTCAACATCACCGACCGCTCTGCCGGCGGCAAGTTCCTCTCCTTCGTCGGCGCCGACGATTACAGCCTTGGCCTGGAGACAGCGCGCTACCTGCTCAAGACGCTGGGCGGCAAGGGCAACATCGTCATCATCGAGGGCGTCAAGGGCTCGCTGACCAATGTCGACCGCGTCCGCGGCTTCAACGACGCGCTGAAGGAGACCCCCGGCGCAAAGCTGCTGGCGTCGCAGCCCGGCAACTATCAGCGGCTGCAGGCGCTCCAGGTCATGGAAAACCTGATGCAGTCGAACTCGCAGATCGACGGCGTGTTAGCGGCCAACGACGCCATGGCGGTCGGTGCGATCGAGGCCCTCGACGGCGCCAACCGCAAGGCCCAGGTGATCGGCATCAACGGCACCAAGGAGGCGATCGACGCGATCAAGTCCGGCAAGCTGCTCGCGAGCGGCGACTACAACGGATTTGCGCAAGGCTGCCTCGGCACCATGATGGCGATCCGGTCCCTGCGCAATCAGCCGGTCATCAGCGAGATCGTGCTGAAGCCGACCGTCATCACCAAGGACAATTTTGGGCCCTTCGACGTGCCGCTGGAGCAGCGGACCTGCCCGACCTTCGAAGATGCCGGCAAGCTCAGCGCGAAGTAGTCGCATTCACGACAATCTCGGACGGCCGTCGCGGCGGCCGTCCCAAGAACCGAGCTAAGAAACGGAGACCACCATGCTGTTCGCCATTCACGCCGTCGACCGCGCCGGCGCGCTGCCGACCCGGCTCGCCAATTACGATGCCCACAAGGCGTTCCTGAGCGACACCTCGCGCTTCGGCGTCAAGATCGTGATGTCGGGGCCGCTCGTCTCCGACGATGGTCAAACCATGATCGGCAGCCTGTTCCTGATCGAGGCGCCCGGCCGTGACGACGTCGAGGCCTTCAACCGCGCCGACCCCTTTGCCGCGGCCGGCATCTGGGAAAAGGTGACGATCACGGGCTTCCTGCGCCGGCAGGGTTGAGGACGGCCAAATCAAAAATGCGAAAACAACCCCATGCACAGTAGAATGGGGTTGTTTTAGCTGACGAATTTCCGGCGCGAATCTCCCCCTTCAGCCGCTCGTCGCCACAGCTCCGTCTTCGAGATGACAGGCCACCCACTGCTCGGTCCCAGTTGCGCGAAGCACCGGCTCTTCGACCCGGCAGCGATCGAACACCAACGGACAGCGGGTGTGGAAGCGGCATCCCTTCGGCGGATTGATCGGGCTCGGCACGTCGCCCTTGAGGATGATCGGATTGCGCTGGGCGCCGGGCTCGGGCAGCGGCACCGCGGACAGCAGCGCTCTGGTGTAGGGATGCCTTGGCGCCGCAAAGATCTCTCGGCGCGGCGCTATCTCGACGATCTTGCCGAGATACATGACGGCCACGCGGTGGGTCATGTGCTCGACGATCGCGAGGTCGTGGCTGATGAACAGCAACGCGAGGCCGAACTCGCTCTGGAGATCCTGCAGCAAATTGACGATCTGCGCCTTGACCGAGACGTCGAGCGCTGAGACCGCCTCGTCGCACACGATCAGCTCGGGCTCGGCCGCGAGCGCGCGGGCAATGCCGATGCGCTGGCGCTGGCCGCCGGAGAATTCGTGCGGCCTGCGGTTCAGCGCCTCCCGCGGCAGGCGCACGGTGTCCATCAGGGAGGTGACGCGGACCTCGAGATCTTCGGCGGATTTGGCGAGGCCGAAATTCCGGATTGGCTCGGCCAGGATGTCACGCACCCGCATGCGCGGATTGAGGCTGGAGAACGGATCCTGGAACACCACCTGCACGCGCCGGCGCATCTGGCGCATCGTGCCCGGATGTGCGTCGTCGATCCGCTGGCCGTCGAGGATGACCTGGCCCGCGGTGATGTCGAACAGCCGCAAAATGGCGCGCCCGACCGTCGACTTGCCGCAGCCGGACTCACCGACCAGCGACAGCGTCTCGCCGCGCGCGATCTCGAAGGAGACGCCATCGACCGCATAAACGAATTCGGACTTGCGGCCGAACAGGCCGGACTTGACCGGAAAGTGCTTCTTGAGGTCGTTGACCTGGAGCAGCGGAGGGCTCATGCCGCGACGGCTCCCTTGGCTGCGTAGTGGCAGGCGGCGACGTGACGAGGGCCCTTCTCCTCGAGCCCCGGCGCATATTGACGACAGAGATCGGTCGCAAGCGCGCAGCGGCCGGCAAAGACGCAGCCGGTGATCGGCTTTCTGAGATCGGGCACCTGCCCGGGAATTTCGGCGAGGCGTCTTGCCGTGCCAGTGAGTGACGAGCCAAGCCGCGGCACCGCGCCAAGCAGGCCCTGCGTGTAGGGATGACGCGGCGAGCGGAACAGTTCCGCGACCGGTGCCTCCTCGACCTTGCGTCCGGCATACATCACCATGACGCGCTCGGCGATCTCGGCGACGACGCCGAGGTCGTGGGTGATCAGGATGATGGCCGCGCCGACCCGTCGCTTGAGGTCCAGCATCAGCTTCAGGATCTGCGCCTGGATCGTCACGTCGAGCGCGGTGGTCGGCTCGTCGGCAATGAGAAGCTTGGGATTGCAGGCCAGCGCAATCGCAATCATCACGCGCTGGCGCATGCCGCCGGAGAGCTGGTGCGGATATTCGCGCACGCGGCGTTTCGGCTCGGGGATGCCGACCAGCGTCAGCATCTCGACCGCATGTGCCTCGGCGGCCTGCTTGTCGAGGCCCTGATGGATCATCAGCGTCTCGCGGATCTGGCGGCCGACGGTCAGCACCGGATTGAGGCTGGTCATCGGCTCCTGAAAGATCATCGAGATGTCGTTGCCGCGGATCGCGCGCATCTCGCGATCGGAGAGTTGCAGCAGGTCTCTCCCTGCAAAGCGGATCGCACCTGCGATCCTGCCCGGCGGCTCCGGGATCAGCCGCATCAGCGACATCGATGTCACCGACTTGCCGCAGCCGGATTCACCGACGATGGCCAGCGTCTCGCCCTCGTTGACATGAAAAGACACCCCATCCACCGCGCGGTTGATGCCGCCGGGGGTGCGGAAATGAGTCTGGAGGTTATCGACTTCGAGCAGCGCCATCGCGATCAACCCCGGTCAGAGACGCTTGGCCATGCGCGGATCGAGCGCATCGCGAAGGCCGTCGCCGAGCAAATTCACCGCGAGCACGGTGACGGACAAGAAGGCCGCCGGAAAGAACACGATGTAGGGCTTGACCTGCCACAGCGCGCGGCCCTCGGCCATGATGTTGCCCCAGGACGGAATGGTCGGCGGCGTGCCGGCGCCGATGAAGGACAGGATCGCCTCGGTGATCATGGCGCTGGCACAGATATAGGTCGCCTGGACCAGCATGGGCGCCAGCGTATTCGGCAGGATGTGACGTAGGATGATCATCGGTGTGCGCGTGCCGCAGGCGACCGCGGCATCCACATAGGGCTGCTCGCGCAGCGACAGCACCACGCTGCGCACGAGCCGCGAAACGCGCGGGATCTCGGCGACGGTGATGGCGAGGATGACGTTGCCGACGCTCCCCCGCGTCAGCGCCATCAGCGCGATCGCCAGCAGGATCGGCGGGATCGACATCAAGCCGTCCATGAAGCGCATCAGGATGCCGTCGGCCCAGCGGATGAAGCCGGAGACCATGCCGATGGCAAGGCCGGCCACGGATGCGAAGATCGCGACCGACAGGCCGACCGTGAGCGAGACCCGCGCACCGAACAGCACGCGCGAGTAGATATCGCGGCCGAGCACGTCGGTGCCGAACCAGAAATCGGCCGACGGCGCCCGGGTGCGCTTGGCGGGGGCGAGCGCTGTCGGATCGACCGTCCAGAGATAGGGCGCAAAGATCGCGATCAGGACGAGCGCCAGCAGCAGTGCGCCGCCGATCGCGACCGTCGGATGGCCACGCAAGAACCCAATGAAGCCGCGCCGGATCGCGACCGGCCGCAGGATTTCAGGCAGTTGTGGCGCAAGGACGAGGCCGGACGGGAGCGATTGCGGATTGACTGTCGTGTCGGTCAATAGCGGATCCTCGGGTCAACGAGCGTATAAATGACGTCGATCATCAGATTGACGAGGACGTAGACGAAGCTGAACAGCAGGACGATGCCCTGGATGACGGGATAGTCACGGCGCAGGATGGCGTCGATCGTGAGCCGGCCGAGGCCGGGAATCGCGAACACGCTCTCGGTCACCACCGCGCCGCCGATCAGCAGCGCGATGCCGATCCCGATCACGGTGACGATCGGCACCGCCGCGTTCTTCAGCGCGTGAATGAACAGGATGCCGCCCTGCCCGAGCCCCTTGGCGCGCGCGGTGCGGATATAATCCTGCTGCAGGACTTCGAGCATGGCGGCGCGCGTGATTCGCGCGACCAGGGCGATGTAGACGCAGCCGAGCGCGATCGCGGGCAGGATCAGGTTCTCGAGCCATGGCCAGAAGCCTTGCGTGAGCGGCGTATAGCCCTGCACTGGGAGCCATTCGAGCTCGAGCGCGAAGATGTAGGCGAGTATGTAGCCGACCACGAAGACGGGCAGCGAGAATCCGAACACGGCAAAGCCCATGATGACGCGATCGATCAGGCTGCCGGCCTTCCAGGCCGCCACCACGCCGAGCGGCACTGCCACCACGATCGTGAGCAGCAGCGTGACGATCATCAGCGACAGCGTCGGTCCGAGGCGCTGTCCGATCATCGCCGAGACCGGCAAATTGGTGAAGATCGACGTGCCGAGATCGCCATGCAGGATGCGCCAGACCCAGCCTCCGAACTGGACCAGGAAGGGACGATCGAGACCGAGGCTCTGGCGGATGCGCTCCACATCCTCCGGACTCGCCTGGTCGCCCGCGATCACCACGGCGGGATCACCCGGCGCAATGTAGAGCAGGCTGAACACAAACAGCGCGACGATTGCCATGACCGGCAGGGTCGCGACGATGCGACGGAGGATGTAGGAGAGCATCTGGCCTCAACGCACGATCATGCAGACTTCGACACGCCCCAGAAGAACGGCAGCGGCCCCTTGGTGATGCCGGAGACGTTCTTGCGCCAGGCCGTGTAGGTCAGGAAGAAGCCGGTCGGCGCATAGACGACATCCTCGAGCGCCGCCTTGTTGACCCGCCCGATCGCCGCCTTCTCTTCCTCGAGATTCTTGGCGTCGAACCAGGTCGTGATCTCCTTCTCGGTATTCGGACTATTGGGCCAGCCGAACCAGGCCTTTTCGCCATTGGCGCGGATGGCGGTGTAGGCGGCGGGCGTGATGCAGTCGGCGCCGGCATGCCAGCTGTGGAACATGTTCCAGCCGCCCTGCCCGGGCGGGGTCTTCTGCGCCCGGCGGGAGCCGACCGTGCCCCAATCGGTCGCGACGAAGTCGACATTCATGCCGAGCCGCTTCAGGAGATCCGCGGTGACGTCGCCTTGCGCCTTCGTGATTGGCTGGTCCTGCGCCACCAGACAAGTCACCGGCTGGCCGGAATAGCCGCTCTCGGCCAGTAGCTTCTTGGCCGCGTCGAAATCGCGCTTGCCCTTCAGGATCTCGCCGCCCAACTCGCTGTAGAGCGGCGTATCCGGCGTGAAGAAGCCGGGCAGCGATTTCCACAATGCGTTGTCGTCGCCGACGATCGCGCGCATATAATCTTCCTGGCTGAGCGCCATCAGCACCGCGCGCCGCGCCCGCACGTCGTTGAACGGCGCGAACAGATGGTTCATTCGGAACGAGCCGATATTGCCGAGAGGATCGCCGATGTCGACGCTGATGTTCTTGTTCTTCTTCAGCACGGGCACGAGATCGGCGATCGGATTCTCCCACCAATCGACTTCACCGTTCTGCAATGCGGCCGCCGCGGTGGCCGGATCCGGCATCACGATCCATTCCACGCGATCGACCAGGATCTGCTTGCCGCCGGCAAGCCAGGAGGCCTTCTCCTGCCGCGGCACGTAGTCCGCGAATTTCTCGAACACGGCCTTGGCGCCGGGGACCCATTCGCCCTTGGCGAATTTCATCGGACCCGAGCCGACATATTCGGTGATCTGCTTGAACGGATCGGTCTTCGCGATGCGCTCGGGCATGATGAAGGAGCACGGCGCGTTGTTCTTGGCGAGCGCGTAGAGCATTTTCGGGAAGGGCTGTTTCAAGACCCATTTGAAGGTACGGTCGTCGACGGCGGTCAATTCCTGCTGGATCGCAATGATCATCAGGCCCATCGGATCGCGCGCAGCCCAGCGCGACAGGCTCGCAACGACGTCCTTGGCCAGCACCGGCTCGCCGTCATGGAACTTGAGACCGGGCCTCAAGCGGAACGTCCAGGTCTTGCCGTCGTCGGAAGTCTCCTCGGACTCGATCATCTGCCGCTGCGGCTGCAGCGAGGAATCGATGCCGTAAAGCGTGTCCCAGACCAGCGCGGCGGCATTGCGCACGACATATTGCGTGCCCCAGATCGGATCGAAGTTGGCGAGATTGGCTTGCGGCACGAAGCGGAGGGTGCGGGCTGATGCGCCTTGCGCGATCGCGGGGGCCGAGAGGCCCGTCAATGCCAGACCGCCCGCGCCAGCCAGTCCCTTCAATACGGTCCTGCGATCCATGAAGTCCTCCCAGTAATGCCGTGATGCCGGCCATCGTTGGCCAAGAGCAGGTGAAACCAGAACCCGTTGGCGTGCAAATGGTATGCCACTAACCGGACCTTCGCCAGCGGGATCTCAACGTCTTTTGGGCCGGCCCAGGTCTCACAGAGCTGCCGCCAGCATCTCGCCGGTCTCGATATGCGGGATGGCCTCGACCAGCTTGCGCGTGTAGTCGGTCTTCGGATTGTCGAACAGCGCCCGGCTCTCGCCCTGCTCGACGATTCCGCCATTGCGCAGCACGATGGTGCGGTCGCAGAGCATACGCACCACGTTGAGATCGTGGCTGACGAACAGCAGCGCGATGTCGTTCTCGCGCCTGAGGCGATCGAGCAGTTGCAGCACAACCGCCTGCACCGAGACATCGAGCGCGGCCGTCGGTTCGTCCAGCACCAGGAGCCGCGGCCGGCAGGCGATGGCGCGGGCGATGCCGACGCGGGCCTTCTGGCCGCCGGAGAGCTGGTGCGGAAACCGCGGCAACAGATCCAGCGGCAGCCCCACCCGCACGGCGCATTCCTCCACCCGTTCGCGCAGCGCCTCACCCGCGCGCATGCCGCCAAGCCGCAGCAGGGGGTGGGCGATACAATCGAAGGCCGTAAAGCGCGGATTGAGGCTCTCGTTCGGATCCTGGAACACCATCTGGATGTCTTTGCGCAAGGGCGAGCGGTAAAAGTCGCGCGAGGCCACGTGACCGATCGAATGCCCGTCGAACACGATGTCGCCTTCGCTCGGGTCGATCAGGCGGCAGATCATCCGCGACGTCGTGCTCTTGCCGGACCCGGACTCCCCGACGAGACCGACGCTCTCGCCGCCGGCCATCGTCATCGAGAAGTCGGCCACCGCAGCAGAGCCCTGGTCGAAACGCTTTGCCAGTTTTCGCACCTCCAGAAGTGGCGGCGTGCCGTGCGCGAGCTCCGCTCGGGGCTTGCCGACGACAGTCGCGTAGCGCTCCCGCTCCTCCTCCGTCACGAGGTCTTCGATACGGGACGTCGCCGTCGGCGATGCCGCAACCAGACGCCTGGTATAAGCGTGCTGCGGCGCGCTGAAGAGCGACCTGGGACTCGCCTCTTCGACGATGCGACCACGCTCCATCACGGCGATGCGGCGACAATAGCGCGCCGCGAGCCCGAGATCGTGCGTGATCAGGATCGTGGCCATGCCGCGCGCGGCGGCGATATCCGCCAGAAGATCCATCACCACTTTCTGGGTGGTGACGTCGAGGCCGGTGGTCGGCTCGTCCGCGATCAGCAGCGCGGGATTGCAGGAGATCGCGATCGCGATCATGACGCGCTGGCACATGCCGCCGGAGAGCTCGTGCGGATAGGCGTTCATCCGCGCCTCGGGCTCGCGGATCTGAACGGCGCGCAGCAAGTCCAGCGCCTCGCCCCGCGCGGCTTCTTTCGAGATCCGCTTATGGGTGAGGATCGCGTCCGCGATCTGCAGGCCGATGGCCCGGATCGGATTGAGCGCCGCCCGCGGGTTCTGGAAGATCATCGACATCGCGGCGCCCTGGAGCTGACGGAGGTCATCGCCCCTGAGCTTGGTCACGTCCTGTCCGCGAAACAGGATCTTGCCGCCGGTGACGCGCCCTGCTGCGTCGAGCAGCCGCGTCGTGGCAAAGCCGGTCACCGACTTGCCCGAGCCACTCTCGCCGACGAGGCCGAGCATCTCGCCCTTCTCGACCGTGAGCGTCACGCCGCGCACAGCCTCGACCATGCCACGTCGCGTCGAGAACGCGACGTGGAGGTCGTCAATGCTGAGCAGCGCCTCGCTCATGTGCGCATGCGGGGGTCGAGAATGTCCCGCATCCCGTCCCCGAGGAGATTGAAGCACAGCACGGCCATCATCAGCGCCAGGCCAGGAAATGCGACCAGCCACCACCGCCCGGTCGAGATGAAGCGCGCGCCTTCCGCGACCATGATGCCCCATTCCGGCGTCGGCGGCTTGACGCCCAGACCGATGAAGGACAGGCCCGCGGCGTTGAGAATGGCCCAGCCGAGGTTGAGCGAGATCTGCACCGCCATCGCCGGCAGGATGTTCGGCAGCAGGAAGCGCAGCACCACCGAGAAATGGCTCTCGCCGCAGGCCCGCGCCGCCTCGACCCAGCCGACGTTACGCCGGACATTGACCTCGGCCCGCGCGAAACGGATGTAGAAGGGAAGATTGATGATCGCGGTCGCGATCACGATGTTCTCGATCCGGTTGCCGAGGGCTGCGACCATCGCCATCGCCAGCACGAACAGTGGAAAGGCCATCATCACGTCGACGAAGCGGCCGACGCCGCGATCGAGCCGGCCACCGGCATAGCCGCAGAACGAGCCGACCACGGCACCGATCGCGAAGGAGATGCCGACGGCCGAGACCGCAATGGCGAGATCAAGTCGCGCGGCGATGATGAGACGGCTGAACACGTCGCGTCCGAGTTGGTCGGTGCCGGCGATGTGCGCCGCGCTCGGCGGCAGCAATGCCTCCGAGACATTGGAGGCCACGGGATCGTAAGGCACGATCCACGGTCCGAAGATCGCGACCAGCACGAACAGAAGCACGCCGGTTGCGGCAACGGCGGTGAGCGGGTTGCCGCGCAGGATCCAGACCGAATGGCGGAGGGTTGCGCTGGTCATCCGATCGACACCCTGGGATCGGCGATGCCGTAGCAGATGTCTACGACCAGATTGACCAGCACGAACAGGCTGGCCATCAGCAGCACAAAGCCCTGCACCGGCGCATAGTCGGAGGACAGCAGCGCATCGAGCGCATAGGAGGCAACGCCCGGCCAGGAGAACACTTTCTCGACCAGCACATTGGCGCCCAGCATGGTCGAGAACACGATGCCGGCGATGGTGATGACGGGGAGGATCGCATTGCGCAGCGCGTAGGTCACGACCACCTTGCGCCAGGACAACCCGACCGAGCGCGCGGTACGCACGAAGTCGCTGCCGAGCGAGACCAGCATCGAGGCCCGTGTGATCCGCGCCAGCGGCGCGATCACGAACAGCGCCATGCTCACCGCCGGCAGGATCAATTGCTTGCAGGCCGCCCACCAGCCCTCGAAATCGCCAGCGAGCAGGAAGTCGATCGAGAGGAACCCGGTGCGCTGCGGCGGCAGCGAGGTGAAGACGTCGATCCGCCCCGTCGGATCGGGTGCAAGGCCGAGCAGATAGTAGAAGACATAGATCAGCAGCAGGCCCGACACGAAGGTCGGCACGCAGACGCCGAGCGCGCAGAACAGCCGCACGCCGTGGTCGACGACCGATCCCGGCCTCAAGGCCGCGAGCACGCCGAGCGGCACCGCCGCAATCAGCGCGATCAGCAGCGCGGTGAAGGTGAGCTCGAGCGAGGCCGGCAGCCGCTCGCGCAGATCCTTCAGCACCGGCTGCCCGGTCATCATGGAGCGGCCGAGATTGCCGCGGCCGATATCGGAGAGATAGAACACGAGCTGTTCCGGCACCGATTTGTCGAGCCCCATCTGCTTGCGGATCTGCTCGATCTCCTCCTTGCCGGCATTGGGCCCCGAGGCGAAGAACACCGCGGGGTCGCCGGGCAGGACGCGCATCAGGAGGAAAGTGAAGACCAACACACCGAACAGCGCCGGCAGCGACGACAACAGCCGCCTGCCCGCCCGCACCATCGTTGCGCCGAGACCGGTCATCACCTTTCAGGGCTCCTTTCGTCTGACGCTATCACTTGCGGCTGACATCGCGATAGTCGACCTGGCGGTGAAACTCGTAGGTGTAGCCCTCGATCGAGGACGCCATTACCGCATCCTGGTTTGGCTGCCACAGCATGATTTGCGGCATCAAATCGAAATGCATCGCGTTGAGCTTGCGACCTGCTTCCTCGTACTTCGCCTTATCCGGCTCGAAGCGGGCTTCCTGCGCGATCGCGGCAAGGTCCGGGTTGTTGATCGAGCTGTAATTCCAGCGCTGATTGCCGGTGTAGAAATTGCGGTAGAAGTAGTCCGTGGACGGCAGCCAGGCGACGATGCCTTCGGTGTAGAAGGGCAGCTTCTTCTCGTTGATCTGTGTCGACATCTGCGCATCCGGCAGCTTCTGGATGTCGACCTTGATCCCGATCTTGCCGAGCGACTCCTTGACCAGTGCCGCCATCGGCTCGGCGGTCGAGGCCTGGCCGACATTGAAGCTGAAGGTGGTCGAGAAGCCCTCGGGGAGCCCGGCGGCCTTGAGATATTCCCTGGCCTTGTCGAGATCGATCTTCACGGGTTGCTGGAACGGATAGATGCCGTTCAGCGGCTTGCCGTCCGGCCAGCTCGCACCGAACAGCGGCGCGCCGCGGCCGAACAGAGCGGCCTTGAACATGTCGTCATAGGGCAGCGCGAAGGCGACGGCGCGGCGGACATTGACGTTGTCGAAGGGCGGGATCTGGTTGTTCATCGAGACGAAGGTGATCGAATTGTATTGCGGCGTCGAGATCACCTTCAACTTGCCCTTGGCCTCCAACGACTGCACGTCGCTGGCCTGGAGATCGACCACGAGATCGGCATCGCCGCGCTCGACCAGATTGGCGCGGGTCGCCGGCTCCGGCACCGACTGGATGATCACACGCTTGAAGAACGCCGGCTTGTCAGGCGAGCCGCGATTCCAGGCCTCGTTGCGCTTGACGATCACCTGCTCGCCCGGCTTGAACGTCTCGATCACATAGGCGCCGCTGCCGGCGGTGTGCTCCTTCAGCCAGGCGGTGGCCCAGGGATCATCCGCGGTCGCGTGCTCCTTCGCCACCTTCGAGTTGATGATCATGGGATAGACGGTGGCCAAGTTCGGCAGCGCGAGCTTGTCGGGCTTGGGGAGCGTCACCTCGATGGTGAGGGGATCGATCACCTTGAACTGATCGGCCGACGTCAACGAGCCCGTCAGCAGCTGCGCCTTGCCGAGGATCGGCGCGGTAACGCAGCGATCGAGCGACCATTTCACGTCCTCGGCCGTGACCGGCGAGCCGTCCTGGAATTTTGCGTCCTTGCGCAGACGGAAGGTGAGCTTCAATCCGTCGGGGCTGACGTCGTAGGATTCGGCGAGCTCGCCGGTGATCTTGTCGAGATCGAACACCCATTTGCCGTTGAGCTGCTTGCGACCGAACGCCACCAGCCGGTCATAGGTGCTCATGCTCAGCGCGAAGGATTCGCGGGTCGAGCCGGGAATGTTGGGATCGAGCGTGTTGACGGATGCGCCGGTGACATAGCGCAGCGTCTCCGCCCGGGTTTGCGCCTGCGAAGGCGCGGTGGCGATGAGCAACAGCGCAGTGGCGGCGAGCACGGAGGACGCCGGCCTGAAAGACACAAAACGCATTCGTTTTCCCCAAGATTTCGACAACAACGCCAGCAAGGCAGGTTAAGAAAGAAGCAAGTTGCGCGCCAGTCTCATGGAGCGCTGTTGCGGATGCTTCGTCGCGGCGGCGCATGGATGATCATCGCAATTCCCCACTGTTTCGCGCAGGCCGCGTGACCACCGCCTGCGGCACGTCGTAGGCGCTGAGCGAGGCCCAGTGCCGCGCAACATCGGCGCGGAACAGGCCGCGCGTCAGGCCGTGAACCAGCTTTGGCACCGCGGTCGTCATCGCGTTGATCGACGACCCCGACGGACCGAAACTCATGGTCGAGGCGATGGCGAAGAGATGGATGTCGGAGATCCACGGCGTCTTTCCCGGCACACGCTCGGTGAAGGCATAATCGTCGGCGAGATAAGGGAAGCGGCCGAGCCGCGCGTTGGGCTCGTTGTCCGGCGGCTGGTAGCGGTCGGCCCAGATCGCGATATTGCCGGCAAAGGCGCGCAGCTCGCCGCGGCCGGAATAGTCCATGTCGATGCCGGTGCCGCAGATGACGAAATCCGCGGCGATGATGCCGCGCGGCGTCTGCAATTCGACCCCTTCGCGTGTCTCACGCGCAGCCTCGATTGGCGCGCCTTCGTGCAATATGAAATTGGCGTGACGCGCGCAGCGGTCAAAAGTTGGCTGCGGAAAGCCTTCGCGCATTTCGAGGATTTTTCGCATGAAGCGCCAGCGCCAGGCATCGTCGAGATCGCTGAGATGGCGCAGGAAGCCGCGGAAGGTCAGCCAGCGATAAGGTTGGATCACCTGGATCTGCGCCCGGCGGCAGAGCAGATGCACTTCCGCAGCACCCGCCTCCAGCGCCGTGGCCGCATTGTCGAACGCTGATGCGCCGGCACCGATCACGGCGACGCGCTTGCCGCGGAGGTTTTCGAAATCGATATCGTCGGCGACGGTTGCGACCGAGCGTGCCGGCAGATCGCGCAGCGGCTCGGGGATCATCCAGCCGCCCATGCCTTCCTGCCCCGTCGCGAGCACGATCTTGCGCGCGTGGAGCGTCTCGACGCCATCGGCACTTGTCACGAGGGCAGCCAGCAGGCCGTCGGCCGATGGCGCAATCTTCAGTAGCTCGCAGCCATTGCGCACAGGTAGGTCTATCGTGCGCCGCAACCAGAGTAGATAGTCGGCCCAATGGCCGCGCGGGATAAGGTCGAGCGTCTGCCAGCTCTCCTTGCCGAAGCGGGCTTCATGCCAGGACTGATAAGTCAGGCTCGGGATATCGAGGTCGGGCCCCGTATAATCCTTCGGGCTGCGCAACGTCGGCATGCGGGCATAGGTCAGCCACGGACCCTCTTTCCCCTCCGCGGCCTTGTCGAGCAGCAGGATGTTGCCGACGCGGGAGCGCATCAGGCCAAAGCCGATGGCCACGCCGGATTGGCCGGCGCCGACGATGAGCACGTCCAGTGCAGGCTTGCCGTCCGGGCCCATCTTCGGCTCGAGCCAGGCGGCGCCGGGATGCGCGATCCTGGCGAGATCGGCGCGAATGCCCGCTTCGAGCTCTGTCAGCGCACCACTCATGCCGCGAGCCAACCTCCGTCGACCACCATCACCGTGCCGGTCGTGAACGAGGATGCATCACTCGCCAGATGCAGCGCGGTCTGCGCGATCTCCTCGGCCACACCGAACCGCTTCATGGCATGGCGGTTGCGGGAGGCTTCGCGCACCTCGTCCGCGTTGGCGTGCCGGGCAAAGCTGCGGCGAAGCATCGGCGTGTCGATCGCACCCGGCGCGATCGCGTTGACGCGGATGCCCTCCGCGGCGAAATCCACCGCCATCGTCCGCGTCAGGCTGACGATGGCGCCCTTGGCGGCGATGTAGGCGCTGTTGCCCTTGCCGCCGGCGATCGCAAGTTGCGACGCCAGCGTGATGATCGAGCCGCTGTTCTGCCGCTGCATCTGCGGCACCGCGGCCCGCGCCCACAGCCAGGTGCCTCCGACATTGGTGCGGAACACGGCGTCCCAGTCGTCCGGGTTCGTGGTCAGCACCGTGCCGCCGACGGAAACTCCGGCCGCCGTCATCAGGATATCGAGCCGGCCGTGCCGAGAGACGATGTCGCTTACGACGGTCTCGGCGAATGCGGCATCGCCGACGTCGCCGATATGCGTCGTGGCCTCGCCCACCAAGCGCAATGTCTCTTCAAGCCCCGCGGCATCGCGGTCGACCAGAGCGAGATGCGCGCCCTCCTCAGCGAACAGCTTGGCGCTGGCCCGCCCGATGCCCGAGCCCGCTCCGGTGATGATGGCCGTGCGCCCCTGCAGCCGCATGTCAGATCCCATCCTTGTGCTGCATCCACCAAGCGCTCATCGCAGCGGCCGATTCCGCACAGCCGAACCGGGCGCGCCAGCCGAACTCATCGGCCATCCGCTCGACCGACATCGGCGCCCGATCCCCGCCGTGGAGCTTGATGAAGGTCTTCTCTCCGGGAGACGCGAGCCGACACACCAGTCCCGGATGCAACGCCGCAAAGGCCTCGCCCCATTGCAACGCCGACCAGGCAGCACCGCTGGAGATGTTGTAGAGCCGATGGCGCGGCCGCTCGGCTTCGATCAGCAATGCCACGGCCTCGGCGGCGTCGACGGCATAGGTCCAATCCTTGATGCCCGGTGCGGGAAGGAGCGCCGGCTCACCGCGGGCGAACTCGGCGAGAATCTGGAACTGGAGGCTCGGCGTGTCGCGTACTTTTCCAATCCGCTCCCATGGACCGAATACGGCGCTCAGCCGCACGCTGAGGAAATCACCACCGAATAGTTCGGCATGGCGTGCCACCGATCTTTCCGACGTAAACTTGCTAAGCGCGTAGAACGAGACAGGATCGCAAGGCGTTTCCTCGTCGAGGACTTGGTAATGCTGGCCTGCGGCGCCATAGGCCGCAGCCGACGACAGATTCACGACGCGCCGAACGCCACGGCGGATCGCCGAGCTCAGGATCGGCATCTGAGCCATCACGTTAATTTCAAGGATACTCGAGGTGTTGGTTCGTTCGAGGTGGTCCCCGGCGGTTATGGCGGCGCCAAGGACGATCGTATCGAATCCCCGCTTTATCAGCTTATCAATCCCGTCGACGTCCGTGATCTCGCCCTGAACAATCGTAAGCCGCTCCCGGTGGTCGGCACAGGATCGCTCCGCACCCGCTGGAAGTTGCTTACGGTCATAAAGCGTCACCTCATGGCCGCGCGCGAGCAGCACCTCGGCGAGGTTGAGCCCGACAAAGCCGGTGCCGCCGAAAATGACGATCCTCATCGCGCGCGATCCGCGATCACAGCAGTTTTGCTCCAAAATTCCGTTCCGGATCCATGTCCGCAACCAGCCGGCCCGTCGGCTTCGCCGCCTCGCCACCGCTGCGCGCCAGGAACTTTCCGCTGCCGGCGCTCGCGAGACACTTATCGCCGTCGATGATGACCCGGCCGCGCGACAGCACCGATACCGGCCAACCCTTCAGCTTGCGGCCCGCAAACGGCGTGTAGCCGGTGAGGTCGTGCATCATCTCGTCGGCGATCACGGTCTCGCGGTTGGGATCCCAGATCGCGATATCGGCATCGGCGCCGACCGCAATCGAGCCCTTGCGCGGGTGCAGATTGTAGATCTTTGCCGGCGCGGTCGACGTCAGCTCGACGAACTTTTCCAGGCCCAGCCGCCCCTTCGACACCATCGCGTCGAACAGCAGCGGCAGCCGCAGCTCCAGCCCAGGCAGGCCGTTCGCGACCTGCTTGAAATTCGGAATGGGACCGGCGCGCAGCTTGCCGGTCTCGTCAAAGCGATACGGCGCATGATCCGACGAGATGGTCTGGAGATCGCCGAGCGACAGTGCCTGCCACAGCGCCTCCTGATCCGCATGCGTGCGCGGCGGCGGGCTGCACATCCATTTGGCGCCTTCGGCGCCGGGCTTGTCGAGATCGGCGGCGGTGAGGAACAGATATTGCGGACAGGTCTCGGCGAACACCTTCAGCCCCTGCCCGCGGGAGTCGCGGATCACCTTGGCGCCTTCGGCGGTCGAGACGTGGAAGATCATGATCGGCTGGTCGATCAGCGCAGCCATGCCGATCAGCCGGGTGAAGGCTTCCGCTTCCGACACACGGGCATGACTGACGGCGTGGTACTTCGGCATGGTGTAGCCGCGCGCGAGCAGCCGCTTCACCATCCATGCGATGATGCCGTGATTTTCGGCGTGCGCGCACAGCATTGCGCCGGATTGGCGCGCCGCGAGCAGGATGTCGAGCAACGGCTCGTCGTCGACCTTGAGCCGGTCGTAGGTCATGAAGATCTTGATCGAGGCGTGGCCCTGCTTCACCAGCGCCGGAATGTGCTCCTCGACCGTCTCCTTGGTCGCGTCCGCAATGATCATGTGAAAGGCGTAGTCGATCACGGCGCCCTTCTTCGCCAGCGCATGATAATCCTCCACCACCTGCGGCAGCTTCATGCCGACATGCTGGGCGGCGAACGGGATCACCGTCGTGGTGCCGCCGAAAGCGGCAGAGACCGTCGCGCTCTCGAACGTATCGGCGTTCATGATGCCGGCGGCCGACAGCTGCTCGATATGGGCGTGGCTGTCGACGCCGCCCGGCAGCACCAGCCTGCCTCGCGCGTCGATCTCGCGCCTGGCCGCCGGAAGCCCGCGGCCGATCGCGGCGATGGTCTCGCCTGATATGGCGACGTCGGCCTCGAACACGTCTGTGGTGGTGGCGACGCGTCCGCCGCGGATGATCAGATCGTAAGTGGGTTCAGTCATGAGGCACTCCGTGATAGGCTTGGGCAAATGATCTCCATTCCGCAGGAAGACCATCATGTCCCGGCCGCGCATTCTCGTCATCAACCCGAACTCCAATCCTGCGGTCACGCTGGGGCTGGAGGATGCGTTGAAGCCGCTCGGTTTCGAGGGCGGGCCGGAAGTCGTCTGCCAGACGCTGGCCGAAGGTCCCTTCGGCATCGAAAGCCAGGCGGACGTCGACAGCGTCGCGATGCCGCTGCGACGGCTGGTGGAAGGTGACAACAGCTCGGCTGCCTTCGTCATCGCCTGCTACAGCGATCCCGGTCTTCAGGTCTGCCGCGAAGGCACCGAACGGCCCGTGTTCGGCATTGCCGAGTGCGGCGTGCTGATGGCGCTCGCCCGCGCCGAGACCTTTGGCGTCATCGCCATCGCGCAGCGCTCGATCCCGCGGCACATGCGCTATCTCAGGCAGATGGGCCTGACCGATCGCCTCGCCGGCGAACGGCCGCTCAACATGAGCGTCGCGGAGACCGCCTCGGGCGAAGGCACGCTGGCGAAGATGATCGAAATCGGCCGCGCGCTGCGCGACCAGGACGGCGCCCGCGCCATCGTGATGGGCTGCGCCAGCATGGCGCGGCACCGCCGCCCGCTCGAAGACGCGCTCGGTATCCCCGTGATCGACCCGACACAGGCCGCGGTCACCATGGCGCTGGGTACGGTGCAGTTCTCGGCTCACTAGGCGTCCTTCAGCTCTTTGGCGTCCTGCCGCGCGCGCCATTGCGCGTGGCTCTCGCGCGTCAGCGAAAAAACATCCCGCTGGGTGGTGTAGAGATTGCCGAACATGCGGCCGATCGGCCGGTAGGCGTCGAGATCGACATACATGTTGGCCTCATCCACAAGGCCCTCGCGGGCGTGAACCCTGAGTACCTCGCCGACCAGCAATTCGCGATCGGGCGAGAAGGTGAGCACCACGTGGCGCCGGCATTCGAGCGCGAAGGGTGCGGCGGCGAGGCGCGGCACTTTCACATCGACGGAGGGAAGCGTTGCGAGCCCGGTCGCGGCGACCTCGCTGTCGCCGGAGGGGAAATCGACCGCGCAGTCGTTCATCGTCACCGACAGCGCCTCATCCACCATGTGCACGACGAACTCGCCGTCGCGATGGATGTTGCGGGTGGTGTCCTTCGGGCTGTGATCCGGCCTGTGCTGAAGACCGAGCACGATCAGCGCGGGGCTCTCGGAGAACACGTTGAAGAAGCTGAACGGGGCCGCATTGACCGCCCCGTTCTCGTCCAGTGTCGTCACCAGCGCGATCGGCCGCGGCACGATCACGCCGCAGAGCAGCTTGTAGCGATCGCGCGGATCAAGCTCGCGCAAGGAAATGCCATGATCCGACATCGGCGTCATTTCTCCGGCGGCGGCACCGCGCCGGTTTGGCTGGTGATCAGGCCGTAATGCTCGATCCGGCGATGCTGCGAGAAATTGAAGATCGTGGTCTTGCCGAAATTTGTGGCGTCGAGATCGCAGGAATGGACCAGAAGCTCGTCGTCCTCGGTCCTGGCTTCCGCGACGATCTCGCCGTTGGGATCGACGATCAGGCTGCCGCCGAACAGCGGATGGCCATCCTCATTGCCGGCCTTGGCCACCGCGACGACCCAGGTCGAATTCTGATAGGCGCCGGCCTGCACGGAAAGGCGGTTGTGAAACAGGCGCTTCTCGACGCCCTCCTCGCTTCGCTCCGCATTGACGGAGGGCGTGTTGTAGCCGATCAGCACCATCTCGACGCCCTGCAGGCCCATCACGCGATAGGTCTCGGGCCAGCGCCGGTCGTTGCAGATGGCCATGCCGATGATGCCGCCCAGCTCGCGCCAGACGTTGAAGCCGAGATCGCCGGGCTCGAAATAGCGTTTCTCCAGATGCTGGTGCGAGCGCTTGGTGTCGTAGTCCACATGGCCCGGCAGATGGACCTTGCGATATTTGCCGACGATCTTGCCGGACTTATCGGTCAGAATAGCGGTGTTGAAATGATGGCCGTCCGGCGTCAGCTCCGCATAGCCGAAGTTCATCGCCATCTGGTGCTGCGCCGCGCGCTCGAACAGCGGCTTCGTCGCCGCGTTCGGCATCTCGCGCTCGAACCAGATGTCGAACTCGGCGCGGTCCTCCGCGTACCAGCGCGGAAAGAATGTCGTCAGCGCCAGTTCCGGATAGACGATCAAATCGGCGCCCTTGCTCTTGGCGTCGTCCATCAGCGCGATCATGCGCTTGACTACGGCCTCGCGACTATCGGCCTTCTGGATCGGGCCCATCTGGGCGGCGGCAACATTGACGATACGCATCAGCGATTTCCCGGTGATCTCTTGGAGGAAGTGAAAGCTTCAACGAATTGCCGGCGCGTGCAGCATAACGCGGCACCGCCGAAGGTTTCCAGCCGCATGGGCTGGACAGTTTTTGTGGCGTGATCGGCGCTCATCGGTGCTCCTCGTCGGCAACATCCAGGCCATGATCGAGCGCGTCCAGAAGCCGGTCGGCCTCGTTCTCCGAAATGACGAGCGGCGGTGCCAGGAACAGCGAAACCTGCTCGCCGCTGGTTCCGATCACCGCGCCGGCTTCCAGCGCCCGCGTCGCGACGCGCGAGGCGATCGGCACTTCGGTGGTGTCGGCGTGCCAGGAGCGCCAGTCCGGTCCGTGCAGCTCCACCGTCCAGTGCAGCCCCTGCCCCGCTACGCGCTGCACGCTGGGATGTTTCTGCGCGATCGCGAGCAGGCGGCGGCTGAACAGCTTTTCGAGGCTCTTCACATGCTCGAGAATCTTCTCTTCGCTGATGACCTTCAGGTAGGCGCTGACCGCAGCCATGCTGATCGGATGGCCGCGCAAGGTGCCGTAGTTTTGCCAGCTCGTGCCTTTCAATCGCTCGACGATCTCTTTCGACACCACGACCGCCGCCACCGCGGCCGCGCCGCCGCCGAGTGACTTTCCGAGCGTCACGATATCGGGGCGACTTTCGGCGCCCTGAAACGCGAACCAGCGCCCGGCCCGGCCCGCGCCGGTGACGACCTCGTCGGCGATCCAGTATGAGCCGGCCTGTCGCGCACAGCGCGCCACTTCGTCCTGATAGGCGCCGTCGTAATAGATGCCGCCCTGGGTGTAGTCGATGATCGTTGCCGCGGTATCCGACAGCAGACGCGTGGCGTCGGCCAGATATTCGCGCGGCGGCTTGTTGTTGGCCGGCCCACCGTAGATCGCGCCATCCGGCGCCGGCAGGATTCGCACCGGCGCCATCGGCGCCGGCAGCCTGGAGCCGCCGGAGTGCACCGCAAGGCCACCGTGCCATTGCGGCTGCACGGTCATGCTGCGCGACAGGCCCGTGATGCCGTGATAGGCACGCTCGCGTGTTGCCAGCGCCGAGCGCTGCGTCAAGGCCTGGCAGAGCGACAGCGCCATATCGTTGGCCTCGCTGCCGCTGATGCAAAAGCGCACTGCGCCGACCCAATCCTCCTCGCCGCCGAACGCCGTCGCCATCAAATCGTCGGCGGCCTGCTCGCGGCCGACCCAGGTCCAGCCCTCGTTGACGACGGGCGTATCCGCCGCGCGGCGGATCGCCTCCACCATCGCGGGATGACGGTGACCGAGACCGCCACCGGTGTTGCTGCCGTCGATGAGCTTGCGGCCATCCGCAAGATGAAAATAGACGCCCTCGCCGCCGACCACGGCCATGGGCGCGCTGTCGCCCGCGTTCAGCCCGGTTCGCAACAATTTGCTCATCGCAATCCCTTCACTCCGCAGCTTCAGCGCCGTAGCCGCCGCCGCCGCAAGTCTCGACGGTGACGAGATCGCCGTGCTGCAGCACGAGGTTAGATTTGCCGTCGATCGCGACGCTTGCGCCCTGCCTGACAAGCGAGATGCGACAGGCCTTGCCGGGTTCACCGCCCTGCATGCCGAACGGCGGAATCACCATGCGCTCGATGCAGGTGGTCAGATGCATCGACGGAGCCAGAATGCGGTAAGCGCGCACGACGCCATCGCCGCCGCGATGGGCGCCGGCGCCGCCGGATTGCCGGCGAATGGCCTGCTGCTCGAGGCGGATCGCGTAGTTCGCCTCGATCACCTCGACCGGCGTGTTCGAGGTGTTGGACAGATGCACCCGGGTTGCCGAGATGCCGGCCCGGTCATGACGCGCGCCTTCGCCGCCGCCGTGGACCTCGTAGAGCATCTTCCAGGAACCGTCCTGCCGCGGCTGCGCAAAGAACAGGACGCCCGCGGTGGTCGCGCCGCCCGCCGACAAGCGCTCCGGAATGGTGTCTTGCATGGCGCGAAAGATCGCATCGACGATGCGCATCGACGTCTCGTGGTTGCCGGCGGCGACGGAGGCCGACCAACCCGGCTCCAGGATCGAGCCCGGGCGGGTGATGATGGTCAGGGGACGGAGCGCGCCCGCGTTCTGCTGCATGTCGCGCCCGCTCATGATGCGCGCGGCATAGGCGACGGCCGACCGCGCCATGAACGGCGTCGTGTTGCAGAAATTCGAGACGCGGTCACAGCTCCCCGAAAGGTCGAAGGTCGCCTCGTCACCGGCAATGGTAATCCTGACGTGGATACGCGCGGGCGCGTCGTTCACGCTGCCGTCGTCGAGATGGTCCTCGCCTTCGTAGACGCCATCCGGCAAGGCGCGCAACGCCTCGCGCATCTCGATTTCGGAGAGATCGTGCAGGCGCGACTGCGTCGCGGTGAATACCGCCTTGCCGTGCTCGCGGCAGAGATCGACGATGCGCCGTTCGCCGGCCTTTGTCGCCGCGATCTGCGCTAGCAGATCACCCTCACAGGATTCGGCGTCCCGAACATTGGCCTTGAGCAATTGCACGATCGGCGCGTTGACGCCGGCCGCGGTCGCGATCAGCACCGGCGGAATGCGCATCGCCTCCTGGAACGTGTCGATCGCCTTGGCAAAATAGCTGCCGGGCCAGGTGCCGCCGATATCGGGCCAGTGCGCGAGGCTGACCGCGAAGGCCACGATCTCGCCGTCGACGAAGACGGGGCGGACGACCTTGACGTCGTTGAGATGATTGCCGCCGAGCGCGCCGACATTGTAGATCAGCACGTCACCATCATTCAGGCTGTCGCGCGGCACCACCTTCAGCAATTCGGGGACGGTGTAAGCCATCGCGCCAAGGTGGATCGGGATGTCGCGGCCCTGCCCGACCAGGCCGCCATAGCCGTCCGTGATCGCCGACGACAAATCGCCGGCCTCGCGCAGCAGCGGCGAGCGCGCCGACCGCGTCATCACCAGGCTCATCTCCTCGGCTGCCGCGGAGAGCCCGTGCCTGATAACCTCGACGACGAACGGATCGAGCTTCATGTTGCCCTCCGCGTCAGGAACAGATTGCCTGAAACGTCCGGCCTCGCCTGCCAGCCCGGCGGCACCACCACAGTCGACCAGGCGTCTTCGATGATCGCCGGGCCGCGGACGGTGTCGGCCAGCGAGGCGCGGTCGATGATCCCTGTCGCGATGTCGTGGAAGCCGTCGAACGAGCAGAGGCGCGTGCCTGACGACATCGCCCTCGCCGCCGTCGCCGGCCGGCTCACCACTGTTGTCGACGGCCGGCGCGCCTGTACCCGCACAGATTCGATGACGCAGGGCTCGCTCGTCGCATAGCCGAAGAGTTCGTGATGCCGCGCCAGAAAATCCTTCTTGAGCCTGATCACGTCGAGCGGCAGTGCGAGCGGGACTGGAATGGCGTCATTCTGCGCCGCGTAACGCATCAGCGCCACCAGCTCGATCTCGATCTCCGCCTGTGCGACACCGTTGGCGATCAGCGGCACCGAAGCATCGTCGATCAACGCTCCAATGCGCTCCGATACGCGTACGAGATCGATGCCGTCGAGACCGGCGCGCAAAGTCTGCTGCTGCAGGAAGCTGAAATCGGCGGTGAGGCACCCCAGCGCCGAGAACGCGCTCGATGCGCTGGGCACGACGACCTGCGCAATCCCATAGAGATCGGCGAGTCCTGCGGCATGCATGGGGCCGCCGCCGCCGAAGGCGAGCAGCGTGCAGTCGCGCCCGTCGATGCCGCGCTCGACCGTGACGCGGCGCAGCGCGCGGGCCATCGTCGCGTTGGCGACCTTGATGATGCCGAGCGCCGTTTCGGTCAGGCTCAACCCCAACGCCCCCGCGATCGGCGCGATGACGCGCTTGGCGGCCTCGATGTCGATGCCGATGCGGTCGCCAAGCTTCGTTTCGGGATTGAGATAGCCGAGCACGGCGTTGGCGTCGGTGATGGTTGGCTCGGTGCCGCCGCGGCTGTAGCAGGCCGGACCCGGCTCGGAACCGGCACTCTCCGGCCCGACCGTCAGGCCACCCGGGCCGTTGCGCACGATCGATCCGCCGCCCGCCCCGATCGAGTGAACCGCGAGCATCGGCTGGCGCAGCGGCTTGTCGCCGAGCATGCGGCCGTCGGTCATCTCGGCCTGGCCGTCGACGATCAGGCACACATCCGTCGTGGTGCCGCCCATGTCGAAGGTCAGCATGCGCGGCGTGCCGAGCTGGCGCGCGATGCTAACCGACGCCGAGACGCCGGCGGCCGGGCCCGACATCGCCATCACGAGCGGGCGGCGCTTCACCGCGGAGATCGGGATCATGGCGCCGGCGGAATGGAACACCTGCAGGCCGGGGCCAATCGGCAGCCGCTGCTCCAGCTCGCTCAGATATTCCACCGCAATCGGCATCGCAGCCGCGTTGAACACGGTTGCCGAGGTCCGCTCATATTCGCGTGCCTCGGGGTTGACCTCATGCGACAGCGAGACATGGGCGACGACGTCCTTGAGGCACTCGCCGAGCATTTTTTCGTGCACGGGATTGGCATAGGCGTGAAGCAGAGCCACCGCGACGCTCTGAACGCCGGTCTCCTTCAGCCAGGCCACCAGGCGCTCGATCTCCGCTTGTTCCAGCGGCTTCAGCACGCGTCCCTCGTGATCGAGGCGCTCGGCGAGCCCGAAGCAGCACTCAGGCAGCACGAGCGGCGGCGATTTCGGCGGAACGTCGAGACGGTAGAGATCGCGGCGGCGATAACGCGCAATCTCGAGCACATCGGCAAATCCCTCGGTCGCGACCAGCGCCACCTTCGGCAACCGACCCTCGACTATGGCGTTGGTCACGCGCGTGGTGCCGTGGACGAAGCGCTTGACCTCGCTTCTGCGCAGGCCCACCGCCTCGATCGCCTCCAGCATCGCCTGAACCGGAGCGGCGGGGCGCGACGGCACCTTCGCAATTCGCGCCTCGGCGGAATCGCGCCGGATCGCGATGATATCGGTGAAGGTGCCGCCGATATCGGTGCCGACCTCCCAGTGATTTTCGGAGGAACTCATGTGCGGGGACAGCGACAGATGAGGTCCGAACCGGACGTCGGGCTGTTACCGTCCATCGCGACATCCAATGCCCAACCGAGAGCGCTCATCATGCATCCCTTGTCTTGCCATTGTCCGCGAGTGTGCGACAGAGCGGTCAGGTCGGGATAGAGCCAGAGTTGTCGCAAATCACCGGGCCGCGCTGCGAGCCGCAAGTTCGGTTGCACGTTTTGGTGCAGCTGTGCCCGCGCGGAGAGCATGCAGATGTCGACTGCTGGACGCCAGCAGAGTGCATCGCACCACGGATTTTTCGGCGCAAACCGTCACGTCCGTTGCACTGCAATCCCAACGTCCAAAATCATCTGTCTAATTTGCAGGCGATCGAACGGCGCTGCGCGAGGTTCGGATGCCCATGAGCTATGCACGGCAGGCGGCTCAGCCTTTCTTTATTGTACGGTCAGTAAGCGAGGATATCGTCCGGTCCGATCGATGGGCGACAGCACAGCCATCCGTTGGGACGAGCTCGTTAGAAACCATCGAGATTCGGACGTCCTGCGTTGAAAGTCGCGATCACGGGCCAGATATTGCCTGAACCAGCCAGTCAAATTCGGATCCACCTTCGCCCACCATGCCCTTCTTCCGGCTCAACGACGACCATATGAACCCCGATGATCTCGGGGATTTCGACCCTGAAACCGTGCCGCGCGCCGTCGCCGCTTTCGGGGGCCACATGGTCACCAAGGGCATGGAGCTGGCCATGCACGAGCATCGCAAGGACGAGCTCGTCCTGACCATGCGCGGCCTCGTCAAGCTGGAGGCCGGACACGGCGTCTGGATCGTCCCGCCGCGCTGTGCGGTGTGGATTCCCGGGCATGTTCCGCACAGCGTCAGCGTCGCCGGCGACGTCGAGATGCATTGCCTGTTCGTCGAACCGGACGCGGTGCCGGCGCTTCCGCGGCAATGCTGCGCGCTGACGATCTCGCCCTTGCTCGAGCGTTTGCTGGTGCACGCCACCCACATGCCGGTCATGTACGATCCCGACGGCGCCGACGGCAGGATCGCCGCGGTGCTGCTCGACCAGCTCTCGCTGGCTCCCGCCGAAGAGCTGCGCTTCCCCATGCCGGCCGATGCCAGGCTGCGCCGTATCGCCAGCGCGATGATGACTGATCCTTCCGATCGCGCGACGATTGAGGATTGGAGCCGGCGCATGGCCGTCGCCCCGCGCACCCTCACCCGCATCCTGCAACGCGAGACCGGCATGAGCTTCGGCCGCTGGCGCCAGCAGCTCCACATCCTGATCGCGCTTCAGCGCCTCGACCAGGGCGCATCGGTTCAAGCGGTGGCGCTCGATCTCGGCTATGAGGGGGCCAGCGCCTTCGTCACTATGTTCCGCAAGGCGCTGGGCAAGCCGCCGGCGCGATATCTGGCCGAACGCCGCATCGGCGCACACTGACCGGAATTCGCAATCGATTGTCCCGTTCGCGGAATGCGGTCTGAGGGACCATTTCGTATCCAGGCTCCGAAGCGCCAGGCGGGCGCATTGGCAAGGAGCCGACCGACATGGATTCACTCAGCAAGGGCGTCATCGCCGACGTCCTCCATCGCCTTCACCAGGAAGCGGAGATTGCCGACGGGCAACTGATGCAAACCTTCGCGAATGAAGCGAAGAGCCGCGATGAGATCATCAGCAAGGCCATCGCAGCCGAGAGCCGCGATCTGAACGAAGTCTATCGCGGACTCGCGGATAATTTCCTGAGCGTCTCTCCACGGTTCGGACGCTTCCTCTACATGTGCGTCCGTGTCTGCAAGGCAAAGCGCATCGTCGAGTTCGGCTCCTCGATGGGGATTTCCGCGATCTACATGGCGGCGGGCCTGCGCGACATCGGCGGCGGCCGCCTGATCGGGACCGATCTCGAACCCGGCAAGATCGAGCGGGCACGGGCGAACGTCGCCGCCGCGGGGCTCGCCGACCTCGTCGAGTTCAGGCACGGCGATGCGCGCGAAACGCTCAGCTCCGGCCTTGGCGCCGAGATCGACATGGTGATGCTCGATGGCGCTTTCACTCTCTATCTTCCTATTCTCAGGCTGCTGGAGCCGCACCTGAAGCGCGGCGCGCTCATCGTCGGCGAGAACGCGCTCGAAGAAGCCTCGGGTTATATCGACTACGTGCGCGATCCCGAGAACAGTTACCTCTCACTATCGCTGCCGTTCGAGCCGGGACGTGGCAACGAATTCACGATCAAGACCAGATGATCGGCACGGAGGTGAACCCTGTGATGGAGCCAAACTTGAACGAGCCCGCTCACGAGCCACAAACGTCCGAGCCATCGCGGGCACCGCAGGGACGGCTCACACGGATGTTGCTGCGATGGCTGATGCGTCCTGCACACGTTGCAGGCGTCAGGACGCTCTCGGCGCGTTTCCGGCTCGTCGAGCTCGAAGGCGAAGCGCTCGAGAACGTCGCCTGGACGGCCGGCGAGAAGATCCAGGTCGCGATGGGCTCGGGCCTGAGCGCGCGCACCTATACGCCGATGTCGTGGGACGCTCGCAACGGCAGAACGCGGCTGCTCGCCTTTGCACACGGCGAAGGCCCCGGCAGCCGCTGGGCCAGAGGTCTGCGCGAAGATGACACCTGCCAGTTGTTTGGTCCACGCCGCTCGTTCGACCTTGCCGACCTCGGAGCGCCCATCGTTCTGTTCGGCGATGAAACCTCGTTCGGCCTTGCGGCGGCGTTGCGCGACAGCCTGCGGGCTGGCGGCGCACTGCATCTGTTCGAAGCCACTGATATCGCAGAGTCGAGATTGGTGCTGGACTCCATCGGCCTCGGCCAGGCCAGGCTAATCGCACGCAGCGCCGATGATACCCATCTTGCAACCGCCGAATCCGAGTTGCTCCGCCTTGCCGCAAACGGCGCACAGTTCGTCCTGACCGGCAAGGCATCCTCGATCCAGCGCATCGGCCGCGCCTTGAAGGCCGCCGGCGTCGCGTCATCGCGGATCAGGGCAAAAGCCTATTGGGCACCGGGCAAGGCCGGTCTGGATTAGAGAGGAGCCGATGTGACCGACGGCCATTAGTCAGGACCGCAGGCGCCGCCAGCCAATCGCGATCCCGGTGACGGAGAACGCCAGTCCCAACGCACAGAGTCCGACGATCAGGACATCGCGCAGACGCGGATGCGCCAGCAGGACCGGAAAATCGAGCGTGTGGAGCGCGCTGTAGAACCAGCGATAGGCCCGCCGCGACGAATCCAGCCTTTGCAGCACACTGCCATCGGCACCGTCGATATCGAACCAGAGGTCGCCGCAGCGCGAGCGGTAGGCGGGCGCACCCGGGATAGCCGATTGCGCGGGGTAGTCGTCGTTGCCAGCAAGAACGGACGGCGCGCCGCAGCCGGCGGCAAGGCGCGCCGCCAGACTCTGGATCTCATGCACGTCCACAAATTCCGTTGGTCCGTCGCGGGACGCGTCCCCTGCCTTGATCAAGACCTGATGGTCAAGGCTCACCCGATCGCGGCGATAGACTTTGCCGTTGAAGGCAAACCATTCGATCTCCCGGGCCGAGGGCGATATCGGCCGCCGATCGAGCCATGAGGCAGCCGCCCAATCAGGCAACGCGTTCATCACGCCGGCTTCGGCCGAGGTCAATTGCCCCCGCGAGAACAGCCGGCCGTGATCCATGGAGAGCCAGCCGCTCAGACTCCACGTCAGCACGAACATTGTTGCCGTGAGGCCAATGACGTGGTGCAACGCGTGCCAGCCACGATAGGGCGAGGACATCCGGCGCCCTCGCAGCTGCACCCGCGCGATCCCGAGCACCGCACCAAGCATCGCCGCGATCAGGGCCAGCAATGACAGTGTCCAGACGACACGATCCCACAGCGACCAGTTGCTTCTCAGGACCGTCGGATAAATCCAGTGCAGCACACTGCCAGCCCAATTCCAGCCCCGCTCGCGCCGCCTCGTGTCCAGGATGACCTCGCCGGTGGTCGAGGAGACATAGACTTCCGTCCCGGCAGCATCGCCGAGGGTCACACGAAACAGCGGCCGGTGGCGATCGAAGCCGTTCGGCACGCTCCACTGATCATGGTCCGAACGCGCAACGACCGCGGCCTGCGCGGCATCGAGCCCGCGATTGCGCCCGTGCTCCCGCGCGATGGCAAGCGCGGTATCGGCAATTGCGACCGACGCATCCCCTCCGTCGGAGGCGCGGACCGCGCGCGAATGCGCTGGTCCCGACACGATGTAGACCGCTGCATCGCTCCGCTGGATCAGCCGGACGCGCACGGCGTCGGTGACCCCACTGGCAGCGACCGCCTGCGCAACCGGGATCCTCGCCGCTCCGCGATCCATTGGCGCAAGGCCGGCCAACCGCTCCGCTTCCGTCAGCGACGGAAACGGAACGAAGTGCATGACGATCCCCGTCGCGAACCACATCGCGAACAGCAGGCAGAACGCGATCCCGAGCCAGCGATGCGTAAGGACGATCGCGCTCATCATGTGGTCAGCGCCCTACCATTTGAACGCGGCGGAGAGCTCGTAGGTCCGCGGCGCGCCCAAGAGGATCTGGTCGGGATAGAATGGATCGCCCCAGACCGCATAGCGCTTATCGGTGATGTTGCGCACGCGGAAGGTCAGGCGGGCCTGGTCGACCGCATTGAACACCGTCTTCGGGATGTCGACGAACGCGTAGACGTCGGCGACGGTATACGCCTTCATCGTCACGACATTGGCATCGGTGTTGTAGCGATCGCCGACATGGCGGCCGGTGATGCCGAGCTCTACCGGCCAGGGCGTGAAGAACCGGTACGACGCGCCGGCATTCGCCACGATGCGCGGCACGTTCGGCGGCGTATTGCCGGAGAACGAGCCGCCGACGAAATTGTAGTCGGCATAGCGGGCATCGACATAGGCGATGTTGCCCCACAGGCGCAGCGGATCGATCGGACGGACCGAGGCGGCAAGCTCGACACCCTTGGATTCCTGTCGTCCGGCGATGTTGAGCGCCATGCCGCCGGCCGCGGCATAGACGTTTTTGCGCACGATGTCGTAGGCCGAGAACGACCACTCCGCCCTGTTGTCCCAGAACAGATGCTTGACGCCGGTCTCGTAGGTCCGCGAGGTCGTGAGGTCGAGCGGCTGGGTCGGCAACAACAGGAAGCTGGTGTTCGCGGAGACGTCGGCGCCGGTGGCGTACTGGCTGAAGAAGGTCAGGCCGGGCACGGCCTCCCAGGTATAGCCGATGCGGCCCGTCACCGGCGCCCAGTCTTTCGTGAACGGGAAGCCCGCGTTCATCAGGCCGGCGGTATCCGTCGAGTTGCGATCCAGCCCGATGTGCTCGACGCGCAGGCCGCCGATCAGCGCGAAGGTCCGCGTCAGCTTCAGCCGGTCCTCGAACGACAGCGCCTCGTTGTCGATCCGCGCGGTCTGCTGCTTGGTCGTGAGCAGACCGTAGAAGCCGCGGTCGGGATCGACCAGCGAAACATAATCGTTCGGGAAGTTGGCCGCGCCCGGCCTGACGAAGTCGAGATAGCTCGACGAAAGCGTCGTGACCAGGCGGTTATCGAAGCCTGCGATATCAGCGTCCCAGATCAAATCGGTGATGTTGCCGACGAGGCGCTGGCTGTGCGCGACATAGAAGCGCTCGCGATACACCTGGTTGTTGGTGGAATCGAACGCCTCGATCTCGTTGTTGAACCAGGTGCGCTCCGCGCCGTAACCATAGGCCTGACTCTTCAGCGTCAGGCCCGGCGCCAGCTTCAGCTCGAAACCGCCGCGCAGCCACACCTCCTGCGCGACGTTGCGATTGTCGAGAACGTTGTAATTGGTGTTGAAGGTGCGGTCGTCGATCGTGACCGCGCCCAGGTCGGTCCTGTTGAAGTAATTGCCGGAGACGATCCCCGTCGTCGCATGCGAGCCGCTGAAGGCGATCGGCACCAACGGCGCGCCCCAATAGGCCTTCGAGCGGTCTTCGCGATACTCGATTGCGCCCCAGATCTTGAGACTGTCGGAGATGCGATAGTTGAGCTGGCCCGACACGTCGAGCATCTTGGTGTTGGTGTCGTCGGCAAAGCCGTTGAGCGCGGAGCGGCTGACGTCGAAGCGGTAGTCGAGGCCTTGGACGTTGGTGCTGCCGCCCGAGCCGTAATGCGCGCGAAACGAATTCAGCGAATCCCAGGAGAAATCAGCTTCGTTCCGGATCGGTCCCGTGTGCGGCTGCTTGGTCACAAAATTGATCGCGCCGCCGGCGGCGCCCTCGCCCGAGATCAGCGATGCCGGGCCCTTCAGGAATTCGACGGCCTCCAGATTGGCGGTGTCCATGATCCGTGAGGTCATGTTCTGCGGGCCGATCTTGATGCCGTTGTAGAGCGTGTTGATCTGGCTGTTGGTGAAGCCGCGCATCGAGAAGGCGGAAGGCTCGGCCGGATTGTCGCCGGCGGTGACACCGACCGCGCCCTGCGCCACGTCGGACACGGTGCGATAGCCCTGCTCGCGAATGGTCTCGGCGGAGATCACCTCGACGGTCGCGGGCGTCTCGCGCACCGTCAGGCCGAGCCGCGAGGCGCTTTCGGCGACGGCATTGCTGTTGAGCGGCGTCGGAGGTGCCGCAGCCGGCACGACGGGCTTCGGCATCGCTGCTGCGGCCGCCGGCCTGCGCGCTGCTGCGCGGCGCGTGCTCTGCGCCTCCCGGCCGGCAGGTTTGGCCTGCTTGCGGGATAGAGCCGGCGATACTTCGACCGGCGGCAGGGGTTCACGGGCCTGCTGCGCCAGCGCAGCGGGCAGATCGAGAGCGGCAAAGGATGTGAGTGCCGCGGAGGCGAGCAGGAATTTTCGCGGTCGTACGATACGGATGGAAGACACGGTTTTTCGGACCTCGGTATGACGTCAGTGGCACGTCACAGCGAACGAGGTCTCACCTTTTGGCTCTTCAGCCGTCCGATGAAGCCGAATGTCTGTACTCCCCGACCGACATCTTCGCGTGTGACCGCGGCTGACGGCAGGTCTCCTGGCTCGCGGGTCATTACCACTTCGTCGCCTTCCCGGGACCGAGGACCCAGTGGCTTATGACGAAGGATTATCCGCTCACAGTTGCGGGGGCAGCCACGGCGTTGGGGACAATGTCCCCGCACCGTATTCCCTTTTCATCCCCTCTCGGGGAAACCGTCGCAAGCATCTAGGATTACCATCACAACAGAGTCAATGTGCCAGTTGCGGCGTTATGGCCACAACGACCAACTTCCTTGGAGATGAGCATGGAAGGCGAGACCTTCCTCTGGCTGATACGACACGCGCCCGTCGCGGGCGTCACAGGCACCATCCATGCCACCGACGCGCCGGCCGATCTCAGCGATCGCGTGCAATTGGACGCTCTGCGGCGGCGTCTGCCGCGGGATGCCGCCAGCTATGCCAGCCCGTCGCGGCGCACGGTCGAGACGGCGCGCGCATTGGGGCTCGAACCGGACTTGGTCAGTGAATTCCGCGAACAGGATTTCGGCGACTGGACCGGCCGCCGGCACGACGAGCTCAATGCCACCGGCGGCGACGCCTATGCGCAGTTCTGGAGCGATCCGGCTGCCGGACGGCCGCCGGGCGGCGAGAGCTTTGCGGATCAGGTCGCGCGTGTCCGGCTGGGTCTGTCGCGGATCGCAGCCGGATCGGCCACGCTCGTCGTGCATTCCGGCACCATCCGCGCTGCGCTCTGCATCGCGCTGGATCTCACGCCACAGGCCGCCCTGCGCTTCGTGATTGATCCGCTGTCGCTGACCCGGATCGATCGCCTCGCGGCCGGCTGGCGTGTCGTCTCGGTCAATCAGCGGATCAGCTAGGTCTGTCAGGCACATTGGCCTGCGCAAACGTCGCCATGCCGTTGTGAAGGCTACAGGCGAGCCGAACCAGCGGCAGCGCGATGGCCGCGCCCGATCCTTCGCCGAGCCGGAGATCGAGGCTGATCAAGGGCTGCACGTTCAGCGCGCGAAGCACCAGCCTATGGCCCTGCTCCGCTGATTGATGTGACGGCAGCAGGAACGGCTGGCACGACGGGTTGAGCCGCACTGCTGCGAGCGCTGCCACCGATACGATGAAGCCGTCGATCAAGACGGGGATGCGGCGCTGCGCGGCCGCGATGATCGCACCTGAGATCGCCGCGATCTCCAGGCCGCCAACGGCGCATAGGATTTTTTCGGGCGCCGCGCCCGCGACGCCGTGATGCGCAATCGCCGCGTCGATCACCCGCGCCTTGTGCGCGCGACCCACCGCATCGACGCCAGTGCCGCTGCCGGCGATCTCTTCGGCGCTGATGCCGAGCAGGCTCGCCGCGATCGCCGCCGACGTCGTGGTGTTGCCGATCCCCATCTCGCCGAAGATCAGCAGATCCGGCTTGCCCGCCTCGGCACGTGAAACCGCGCGCTGGCCAGCCTCGAAGGCGAACGCCAGCTCCGCAGGCGTCAGCGCGGCGTCCACGCTGAAATCGCGTGTGCCAAGGCGCGGCTTGTCGGTGATGACACCCGCCATTGCCTCTGTTGCCAGCGTTCCGGCATCGACGACGTCCAGGCTCGAGCCAAGCTCGCGCGCCAGCACCGAGATCGCGGCGCCGCCAGCGGCGAAATTCGCCATCATCGCGATGGTCACGGCTTGCGGATAGGCCGAGACGCCCTGCGCGACAATGCCGTGGTCGCCGGCGAAGATGATGATCGGCACCCGCGCGGTACGCGGCTGTTCGGTCGCCTGCAGGCCCGCAAGCTCGATCGCGAGCTGCTCCAGCCGGCCGAGTGCGCCGGTCGGCTTTGTCAATTGCGCCTGCCGCGCGATTGCCGCCTCGCGATGGACGGCGGAGACGTCGGGGCAGTTTCGGGTGACCCATTCGGGGAGCATACTGCCTCGCTTACGGCCTGCGCTTCAGAATGTAGCTGTCCATGATCCAGCCGTGCCGCTCGCGCGCTTCCTGCCGCGCCGCGACGATGCGCGGGCCAACCTCGGCGAGCACGCCGGACATGACGATCTGGTCGGGCATGCCGAGATAGGCGCCCCACCAGATCTGCAAGCCTTCCGGATCAAGCGATTGAAACGCCGTGCCGCCATCGAGCATCACCACCACGGTGTCGACACCTTGCGGCCAGCCGCCTTCACGCAAACGCCGCCCGGTCGTGACCAGAAAGGGCTCGCCGATGTCGTTGAGCGGCAGCGCATGGGCCGCGCACAGCGCCTGGATCGAGGTGATGCCGGGCACGACTTTGATCGTCGGCAACGGATTGAGCCGCCGCGCAATCCGCAACGAGGAATCATAGAGCGAGGGATCGCCCCAGATCAGCAGCGCAACCTTGCCCTCACCTTCGAGATGGTTTGAGACCGTCTGCGACCAGGCCGCGGCAACCGCATCGTGCCAATCGTCTACGCCTTTGCGGTAGTCAGCTTCAGCGACGTCGCGCACGGGAAGGTCGAACTCAGCGATGGCTGTCTTGTCGCTGGTGAGCACATCCGCGCAGATCGTCCGCCTGAGATCGGCGAGATCGGACTTCGCCGTTCCCTTGCGCGGGATCAGGACGAGATCAGCGGCGTTGATCGCTCGAACAGCGGCGCGCGTGAGCTGGTCGGGATCACCGCAACCGATGCCTATCAAAGAGAGCGTGAGCATCGCGAACGCGACGGGCGGCCCTGCGGCCGCCCGCTCGCTTGTCTCTCAGGCCGCGTTGTGCAGGCGCGGGGTGACGAGGCCGGGCGCGGTGACGCCGCGCAGCGACTTCGCCAGCGCCAGCACCGCGAGATCGGCGAGCGGCTCGATCACGATGACCAGCGCATAGGACGCGGCGAACGTCGCGATGTTGGCGAGATTGGTCATGGCAAAACCGGAGCCATAGACCGCCCAGAACGCCACCCAGGCGATCACGCCGGCCTGGTAGGTCGTCGAGAGCGCCAGCGCCTGCCGATACTTCAAATCGACATAGGCGGTGTTGCGCGAAATGATCCGTGTGGCGATCGCCTGGATCGCGAACAGCGGCACCAGCAGCGTCGTGACGTTCATGCCATATTGCGGGATGTCGACCGGCTCGAAGAAGACGCCCTGGAGCAGCAGGCCGAATGCGAGGCCGAAGGCCGCGGGCGCCGCACCGAACAGCAGGAACAGTGTCGAGCCGAGAATGAAGTGCACCTCGGAGACGCCGACCGGGAAGTGCGGCAGGATCTCGAAGAAGGTGAAGACAAGGACTGTGGTGGCGAGCGTCCGCGCCGCGAACGACGTGATGCCCTGCTCACGCACGGTCTCCACCGCGAGCTTCAGCGCAACGCCGCCTGCGGCGATGCCGGTTGCGTAACTCAACACGAGCTTGGCGCCCGTCACGACCCCGGGTTCGATATGCATGGCTCAATTCCTTCCTGCCGTCACACCCGACGGCCTTGGCCTCAAAACGTGCAGGGCCGGTCTCCTGGCTCGCGGTTCCCCGGGATTTCCGGCCTTCCCGGACCTTGCGGCCCAGTGGCTGATCGGAGTCCCTCACCGCTTACAGTCGCGGGGGCGGCTGGGGTTTTGGGCGCCGCAACTGGGTCCGCCCACCCCCATTCCCGATTATGCTCCGGCGCTTTGCGCCGCGTCGAGCACCATGCCTCTCTTGTGTGCCCCTTTCGCTGAGCCTGCGTCAAGGGGCGAGCGGCGGCCAAGGCCGTCATGACGGATAATCCCCCGCCAGCGCCCCAAACAGGATCACGGCGGCCGTCGAGGCGGCGCCGCCGCGCGCAAGCTGCTCGGCAAGCTCGGCGATGGTGGTGCGGACCAGCCGTTCGTCGGGGCGTCCGAGGGATTCGGCGAACAGCGCGGGGGTATCCGCAGCGAGCCCGTGCGCGATCAACTTTGCGACAAGCGCCGGGAAGGTGCGCCGGCCCATATAGACCACGGTCGTCGCTTCAGGGTCGGCCAGCGCCGCCCAGTTCAGGTTGGGCGGCAGCTCGCCGGTGACATCAGCCCCGGTGACGAACTGCACCCGGCGCGAGGTATGGCGCCGGGTCAGGGGAATGCCGGCTTGCGCCGCGGCAACACAGGCCGATGTCACGCCGGGAACGATCTCGTAGCCGATGCCGGCCTCACGCAGCGTCTCCAACTCCTCCTCGAGCCGGCCGAAAATGCCGGCATCGCCCGACTTGAGCCGAACCACGCGCGCGCCGGTTGCGGCATAGTCGACTAGCAAGCGGTTGACGTGGTGCTGCTTGGTCGAGGGACGCCCTGCCCGTTTCCCCACCGCGACGAGATTGGCGCCGGGCCGGGCGAGATCGAGGATCGCGCCGGAGGCAAGATCGTCATAGAGCACGACGTCGGCTTCGCGCAGCCGCGCGGCGCCCTTGAGCGTGAGAAGCTCGGGGTCGCCGGGTCCGGCGGAGATGAAGGAGACGAATCCGCTCACCGGTCCTCCGCGATCAGATGAAAGAACGTGCCGGTGGCGTGGCCGCGCTGCGAGCCGGTCTCGGCGATGACTGCGCCAGTCGCATCATGCACTACGGCCAGCGGCATGTCCGGCTGGGCAAGAATGGTCGAATAGTGGAATTCGTGGCCGCGCAGGCGCGCGCCGGAGCGATGTCCCGGCATCGGCGCGGCGAGTTCGGCCAGACGATAACCGAGATGCATGCGACGCTTGGCAAAGCTCGTCTCGAGGCCAAGCAGGCCTGTCATCTCGTGGCGGACACCGTCCGCGTCGGTCAGAGCGGTTCCCAGCACCATATAGCCTCCGCATTCGCCGTGCACCGGCCGCGTTTCGGCGAACGCGCGCAGGCCGCTGCGAAAACGCGCATTGGCCGCGATCTTGCCGGCATGGAGCTCGGGGTAGCCGCCGGGCAGCCAGCACACGTCGGCGCTCGCGTCGGGCGCCTCATCGGAGAGCGGCGAGAATGTCGAGATCTCCGCGCCCGCCCCGCGCCAGGCTTCCAGCATATGCGGATAGACGAAGGAGAACGCCTCGTCGCGGGCCAGCGCAATGCGCTGCCCCGGCGGTGTCACGTTCAGCCCATTCGCGGCAGGTTGCGGCGACCAGCTGGCAGCCGATCCCAGCACCGCATCGAGATCGACATGCTCGGCAACGAAGCGAGCGGCCTCGTCGATCAGCTTGCCGATCTCGCCCTGCTCTTCGGCCTGCACCAGGCCGAGATGTCGCTTCGGCAGGTTGATCTCGGCGTGACGCGGCAGCGCGCCGAACACGGCAATGCCGACGCCGTTGAGCGCACGCCGCACGAGATCTTCATGGCGCGGGCTGGCGACGCGGTTGAGCACGACGCCGGCAAGCCGCACACCGGGGCGATAATCGCGAAGGCCTGCGGCGATCGCCGCCGCGGTCTGCGCCTGGCCGGAGGGATCGATCACCAGAACCACTGGCCAGCCCAGCAACTCCGCAATGTCGGCGGTGGCACCGGTGCCGGAGACACCGCGCGCGGCGACGCCGTCGAACAGGCCCATCGAGCCCTCGGCGAGCACGATATCGGCGTTCGCGCCGCGGCTGACGAGATGCGAGATCGCCCCGCGGTCCATCGCCCAGCTATCGACGTTGACGGAAGCGCGTCCCGTAGCGGCGGCGTGGAAGGCGGGATCGATGTAATCGGGACCGCTCTTGAAGCACTGCACGTTCAATCCGCGATTGCGCCAGGCGCGCGCGAGCGCCAGCGTCACCGTGGTCTTGCCGACGCCGGAAGCCGGTGCGGAGATGACGAGCCCTGCCGCCATCACGAGGCCTCCGGAAAGCGTGGCTCGGCACCGACAGGCCGATAGCGGCGATCATAGTCGGCAGCATAGAGGCGGCTCTCGTCGAAATCCGCAGCGCCAAGCGTTCTGCCGACCAGAATGATCGCGGTGCGCTCCATCTCGGTGCCGACGGCAGCATCGAGCGTAGCAAGCGTGGCGCGGACGATGCGCTGGTCCGGCCAGCTCGCGCGCCAGACGATGGCGACCGGGCAATCCGCGCCATAATACGGCGCGAGCTCGGCGACGACCTTGTCGAGCAGATGGATCGACAGATGGATCGCCAGCACCGCACCGGTCGCGGCGAAGGCTGCCAACTTCTCGCCCTCAGGCATCGCGCTGGCACGGCCCGGCGTGCGCGTCAGCACCACCGTCTGAGCAAGCCCCGGCAGCGTGAGCTCGGCTTCCAGCGCTGCCGCAGCGGCGGAGAAGGACGGCACACCAGGTGTCACGGTAAACGGAATGCCAAGCGCGCGCAGGCGGCGGAGCTGCTCGCCCATCGCCGACCAGATCGAGAGATCGCCCGAATGCAGGCGAGCGACGTCCTTGCCCGCCGCATGCGCGGCGGCGATCTCGGCAATGATCTCATCGAGCGACAGCGGCGCGGTATTGACGATGCGCGCGCCGGGCGGACAATGGGCCAGCACGCCCTCGGGGACCAGCGAGCCGGCATAGAGGCAGACCGCACAGGCCGCGATCAGGTCGCGCCCCCGCAACGTCAGCAGATCGGCCGCGCCCGGTCCTGCGCCAATGAAATGCACCGTCATGCGCCGTCTCCTTCCGCAATCGCCGCGGTCGCGGTGCGATCCTGCGAGACAACACGTGTCGAGATCAGCCGTGCACGCGGCCCGGCCGCAGCGAGAGCTGCTGCTTCGGCGACCGATCCAGTGCCGAACTTCTCCGCCACAAGATTGGACCAGGTCGGCGTGGCGATACCGGCCAACATGTCGGCCGGAACAGCCTTGATCGGCACGCCGCACTCGCGCGCGAGCTGCTTCAGCGGCTCCGCGTCGGCCTTGTCGCTGACAGTTGCCATCGCCGTGAGGCCTTCGGGATCACCCGCCGCCAGCAGCGCTTCGCGCAGCGAAGCGAGAGTGACATCTCTCCTGAACCCAAACCCGGCCACCTTCATCGGACCGTACTCCACTGCACCACCGGCCGTGCCGCCTCCCAGGACCGGTAACGGCCGAGCGGGCCGGCATAAGCGATGTCGACCCGCATCAGCTCGCCGCCGTGGCGCTGGTGCAGATCGCCGAGCAACGCTTCCGTCTCCAATGTGACTGAATGTGCAACCAGCCGTGCGCCCGGTGCAAGCCGCGACCAGATCGCATCGAACATCGCGATGTCGAGACCGCCGCCGATGAAGACCGCCTCCGGTGCTTCGAGGGCCGCGACAGCTTCGGGCGCCCTCCCGGTGACGACGGTGATCCGGTGCGAAAGTCCAAACGCCGCTGCATTGCTGCGGATGTTCGCGACGCGATCCTCGCGCGGCTCGATCGCAGTCGCCGCCCCGCCGCACAGCGCCCACTCGACCGAGATCGACCCCGAACCGGCGCCGATATCCCACAACCGTTCGCCCGGACGCGGCGCCAGCGCCGAGAGCGCGAGCGCACGCACCGGCCGCTTGGTGATCTGGCCGTCGTGGACGAACAGATCGTCAGGACGCCCCGAGGCGTGGGGCATACCATGCGTGCCCTTCGCCTCAACGGCGACGGTGACCAGGTTTCCAGCGGGATCACCGGCGAAACCGTCGGCGCGATATTCTTGGATGCTTTCGCGCGGACCACCGAGTGCGGCGAGCGTCCAGAAGGTCGAGGCACCCCATCCGCGCTCGCTCAACCATTTTGCGAGATCGCTTGCCGCTTTCCCATCGCGCACGAGGCAGATGATGCGCGCTCCTCGCGTCAGATGCGGAACGAGACGTTCGAACGGTGCGGCGTGAAGCCCGAGGCAGACGGCGGATTCGAGCCGCCAGCCCAGCCGCGCGGCCGCAAGCGAGAAGGTCGACGGCGCGGAATGCGCGATCCACTCGCCGGCTTGCAGCTTCTCGGCGAGAGCTGCACCAGCGCCATGCCAGAACGGATCACCGGAGGCGAGCACCGCCGTCGGCCTGCCGCGGCTGCTCAGAACGATATCGGCGTCGAACGGCACCGGCCACGGACGGCCGCGGCTGCCGACGCCGACAAGCGCGAGATGCCGTTCACCACCGAAGACGGTTTCGGCCTCGTTGAGCGCCTTTCGGCTTGCTTCCGACAGCCCGGCAAGGCCATCTTCGCCGATACCGATGATGGTCAGCCAGGGATCAGCCAAGGAATCAGCCATGACGCACGCCCTCATTCTGGGCGGAACTGCCGATGCGAGCCAACTCGCGGCGGCAATCGCGCGCGCAGGCATCGAGGCCATCTATTCCTATGGCGGCCGCACCCGCGCACCGGCGGATCAGCCGCTGCCGACCCGCATCGGTGGCTTCGGCGGCGTGAGCGGGCTCGCCGACACCATCCGCAGCGAAGGCATTACGCATGTGATCGACGCGACGCATCCTTTCGCCGCGGAGATGAGCCGCAATGCGGTCGAGGCGTGCGCGGAAACCGCCACACCGCTGATTGCGCTGGAGCGCGCGCCTTGGACGAAAGCGCCCACCGACAACTGGATCGAAGTCACGGACGTCAGCGTCGCGGCCGCTGCGCTGCCCGAGGCGCCCGCAAACGTGTTCCTCGCCATCGGCCGCCAGCACATCGCGCCGTTTGCGATGAAGCCGCAGCATGCCTACACGCTGCGTTTCGTCGATCCGCCGGAAGCGCCGCTGCCCTTCCCCGCTGACGTGATCGTGTCGCGTGGACCGTTCACGTTCGACAGCGAGATCGAGATGATGCGCGAACGCGGCATCGGCTGGATCGTCGCCCGCAATTCCGGCGGCGACGGCGCGCGCGCCAAGATCGACGCGGCCCGCAGGCTCGGCCTGCCCGTGATCATGATCTCGCGGCCGAAGCTGCCCGAGCGGCTGCGGGTCGAGAGCGTGGCCGAGATCATGCAGTGGCTCGGTCATCGCACTTGCCTCGGCGCATAGACCCAGCGGCCGACCCGGCGCGTCTGCGAATTGCCGACGATCACCAGCGTGCGCATGTCGGCCATCTCGGGC